>JAHJJI010000082.1 GCA_018823025.1 Gammaproteobacteria bacterium
CACAACTTCGTGCTGAAGAACTACTTTCATGCGGACACGGTGGATTTCCAGAAAACTCTGGATGAGACCTTGATCGTTGCGGAGCGCATCAAGCCGATGGTGGCCGACGTGCCGCGCTTGCTGTTCGAGGCTTTCAAGGGTGGCAGCAATTTGCTGTTCGAAGGTGCGCAGGGCGCGCTGCTGGATATCGATCATGGCACCTATCCATTCGTGACCTCTTCCAATTGCATCGCCTCCAATGCCGCGACCGGCAGCGGGGTAGGGCCGCAGATGCTGCATTACGTGCTGGGCATCACCAAGGCCTATACCACTCGTGTTGGCGCAGGCCCTTTCCCTACCGAGTTGTACGATGCGGTAGATAAGCTTGACCCGGTTGGTCAGGGACTGGCTGAACGTGGGAATGAGTTTGGATCTACCACTGGCCGTGCGCGTCGCTGTGGCTGGTTCGACGCGGCTGCGCTGAAGCGTTCGATTCAAATCAACGGCGTGAGCGGGCTGTGCGTGACCAAACTTGACGTCATGGATGGCATGGATGTCGTGCGTCTCTGTACCGGTTACAAAGTGGATGGGGAAACGATTGATATCCTGCCGTCCGGCGCTGAAATGCTGGCCAAGTGCGAGCCGATCTACGAAGATATGCCGGGCTGGAAGGGCAGCACTGTAGGCGTGAAGAGCTACGATGGCTTGCCGGCTGCAGCGAAGAGCTATCTCATGCGTATGGAAGAAATTTGCGGCGTACCGATCGATATCATTTCGACCGGTCCGGATCGGGATGAGACTATCGTGCTGCGTCATCCATTCGAGTAAAAGAAAAAGGGCGGGTTCGAAGAACCCGCCCTTTTATATTTGGTGCCCAGAAGAGGACTCGAACCTCCACACCTTGCGGCACACGGACCTGAACCGTGCGCGTCTACCAATTCCGCCATCTGGGCTAATCAAGCAGGCCGAACTTTAATAGGAAAGTGATATTTTGTCAACGAAGAAAATAAGATCCAAAGACCCCTTCCTCGAACGTGAGCGTGCTCAGTATGAACATCCGTTGCCGAGCCGGGAATATATTCTGCAACTCCTCACCGAGCAGGGTGTTCCTGTCGCTGAGAACAAACTGGCCAAGATCCTGGAAATCCAGGAAGACGAAGTGGATGTCTTCAGCCGTCGTCTTAGAGCGATGGAGCGGGATGGCCAGATCATGCGCAACCGCAAACATGAAGTTTGCGTGGTGGACAAGCTGGACCTGATCAAGGGCAAGGTGCAGGGGCACAAAGACGGTTTCGGCTTCCTGGTGCCTGACGATGGCGGCGAGGATTTGTTCCTTGGCCCGAGCCAGATGCAGAAAGTGCTGCACGGCGATCGCGTGATGGCGCGGATGATCGGTGAAGACCGGCGCGGCCGTCCTGAAGGCAGCATCGTCGAGGTGTTGGAGCGGGTTAATACGCGCATTGTGGGCCGCCTCTTCAACGAGCATGGCATCCTTCGGGCGGTGGCTGAAAACAAGCGTATCAGCCAGGACTTCCTGATTCCGCCCGGCGGCGACATGGGGGCTCAGTCCGGCCAGGTGGTGATGATAGAAATCATCGAGCAGCCGAGCAAGAATGCCAAGCCGGTCGGGACGGTGGTAGAGATCCTCGGTAATTACACTGATCCCGGCATGGAAATCGAAATCGCACTGCGCAAGCACGATTTGCCGCATGTGTTTCCGCCCGAGGTGGAAAATCTGGCGAAGAAATTCTCGCCAAAAGTGTTGAAAAAAGACATGGCAGGGCGCGAGGATCTGCGCGAGCTGCCGCTGGTCACCATCGACGGCGAGACGGCCCGCGATTTCGACGATGCCGTGTTCTGCCGTCCGCTGGACAAGGGCTGGAAGATACTCAGCAAGGGCGGCTGGAAGCTGTACGTGGCGATCGCCGACGTCAGCCATTATGTTCAGCCCAAGGATGCGCTCGATCTGGAAGCGTTCGACCGCGGCAATTCGGTATACTTTCCGCGCCGCGTCATCCCGATGCTGCCGGAAGAATTGTCCAACGGTCTGTGTTCTCTCAACCCCCACGTCGAACGGCTGTGCATGGTGTGCGAGATGGACATCAGCGGCAACGGCGATATCAAGAAATACAAGTTCTATCCGGCGGTGATGAACTCGCACCAGCGCTTTACCTACACCACGGTGGCGGCAATGCTGGCCGACCCCAAGGGCAAGGAAGCCAATGAGCACAAGGACCAGTTGCCGCACGTCCAGGAGTTGCACAAGCTGTTCAAGGTGCTGCTCAAGGCGCGCGGGAAACGCGGCGCGATCGATTTCGAGACTATCGAAACCCAGATGATCTTCAACGATCAGGGCAAGATCGAGCGCATTGTGCCGGTGCACCGCAACGATGCCCACCGCGTGATCGAGGAATGCATGCTGGCTGCCAACGTGTGCGCCTCGGATTTCCTGCAGAAGAACGAGCACCCGACCCTGTACCGCATCCACGAGGGCCCGACCCCGGAGAAGCTGGAAGGGCTGCGCGAATTCCTCAAGGAGTTCGGCCTGCCTCTGGCCGGCGGCGACGATCCTCACGCCAAGGATTACGCCAAGCTGCTGTCCAAGGTCAAAGGGCGGCCTGACGAGCAGTTGCTGCAAACGGTCATGCTGCGCTCGTTGCGGCAGGCGGTCTACAGTCCGGACAACGTCGGCCATTTCGGCCTGGCCTACGAGTCCTATACCCATTTCACTTCGCCTATTCGCCGCTATCCGGACTTGCTGGTGCACCGAGCCATCAAGGCCGTGCTGAATGGCGATAAATACAAGCCGGGTAAATGGGCGGAACTGGGCATCCACTGTTCCCAGACCGAGCGCCGTGCCGACGAGGCGACGCGCGACGTCAACGACTGGCTCAAGTGCTTCTACATGCAGGACAAGGTGGGCGAGACTTTCGACGGCACCGTCGCCAGCGTCACCGGCTTCGGCGTATTTGTCGCGCTCGACAATATCTATGTGGAAGGCCTGGTGCATATCACCGAGCTGGGCAGCGATTATTTCCATTTCGATGCCGCCAAGCACCAGTTGCTGGGTGAACGCACCGGTCAGCGCTTCCGTCTGGGCGATCGGCTGAAGGTCAAGGTGGCGCGGGTCGATCTCGAAACCATCAAGATCGACTTCGTCATGGCGGAGCCTGTCGTCAAAGGGCCGTTATCGGGCAGGCAGCATACGCCCAGGGAAACGGCGGGCGGCAAGCCGCGCGCTGCTAAAGGAACGCGGGAAAAAGAAGGCGGCAGGGGGGCAGCCCCCAAGGTGGAGGAAAGTGGCAAGAAACCCCGCCGCAAACGGAAGCCCGCGCATTAAATGGCTGACAATTTCATTTACGGCTTTCATGCCATCGTTAGTCGTATCCGGCAAGATGCGAAGAGCGTAACTGAAATCTACCTGCACCGGGAGCGGCAGGATCCACGTGCCCGCGACCTGCTGCAACTGGCCGAAGAGCAGGGCGTGCGTGTCATCTTCATGGAACGTCACCGTCTCGACGGCATGGCCGGCAACGACAAGCACCAAGGCGTAGTGGCCAAGGTCGTAGCGGCGCGGGAGTACCACGACGTGTTCGATGTGCTGGAGAGCTTAAAAGAACCGGCGCTATTGCTGGTGTTGGATGGCGTGCAGGACCCGCACAACTTGGGGGCCTGCCTGCGCGTGGCTGACGCGATGGGTGCGCATGCCGTGGTCGTGCCGAAAGACCGAGCCGCCGGGCTCAACGCCACGGTACGCAAAGTCGCCAGCGGTGCGGCTGAAACCGTGCCTTTCGTCACCGTCACCAATCTCTCCCGTAGCTTGCGCGAGATCAAGGAGGCAGGCGTATGGGTAGTCGGTGCAGCAGGCGAGGCCGAGACTGATCTTTTCTCTGCCAAGCTTGAAGGCCCGACCGCCTGGGTGCTGGGCGCCGAGGGCGAAGGACTGCGCCGTCTTACCCGTGAAACCTGCGACCAGCTGATCCGCATTCCGATGTTCGGCAGCGTGGAAAGTCTGAACGTTTCCGTCGCCAGCGGTATTTGCCTGTATGAAACACGACGTCAGCGCAATCGTATTTGATTTTTCAGCTGATTTTCATTAGAATGTTCGGCTTTTCCACCTTGCCTCACTGTCCCGCATGGCGGGAGGCTTTATATCCATAAGGAGCATGCATGCGACATTATGAAATAGTTTTTATCGTTCACCCCGATCAGAGCGAGCAAGTGCCCGCCATGATCGAGCGCTACCGCGCCCTGATTACCGCCAAGAGTGGCCAGATCCATCGTCTCGAAGACTGGGGTCGCCGCCAGATGGCTTACCCGATCCAGAAGATGCACAAGGCACACTATGTGCTGATGAACATCGAGTGTGACCAGGAAACTCTGGACGAACTCGATCATGCATTCAAGTTCAACGATGCGGTTCTGCGCCACCTGACCATTAAAGTGAAGGAAGCAGTAACTACGCCTTCGCCGATGATGAGGGAAGACCGGGCCCGCTTCACGGAAACTCCTGTAGCCCCTGTAGCCCCTGTAGCCGTGGAAACCCCGGTCGAGGCGCCCGCCACCCAGGAAACTGCAGCCTAAGTGGATTGCAACCAGGTTGTCCTGACTGGCCGGATCGCCGAGATGGATGCCTTGCGTTATACCCCAGCCGGTTTGCCGCTGATGGCCTTCAGAATAGGCCATGTTTCAGAGCAGATCGAGGCAGGGTTCAAGCGCAAAGTTGAATGTGAAATACCCGTAATCGCGATGGGCGATCCCGCCCAGGTGGTTGCCGGCTGGAAAGCTGGCGACAGCATCAAGGTAGCGGGTTTTCTGGCACGCAAGAGCCAGCACAGTCAGCAACTGGTGTTGCACTTGAATAGAATAGAATTGATTGAGAAAGGTTAAAAATGCCACGTCCTACTACGAAAAAACCGACCCGGCCGAGCAATCGGGGCGGCATGTTCAAGCGCCGCAAGTTTTGCAAATTTACCGCTGAAGGTATCAAGGAAGTCGATTACAAGGATACCGAAATCCTGAAGGATTTCATCGCGGAAAACGGCAAAATCATCCCGTGCCGCATTACCGGTACGAAAACCCGCTACCAGCGCCAGCTGGGCACGGCAATCAAGCGCGCCCGCTTCCTGGCCCTGATTCCCTACACTGACCAGCACTAAGGAGACACCAGATGCAATTAATTTTATTGGAAAAGGTAGTCAACCTCGGTCAACTGGGCGACATCGTCAAAGTCAAGGACGGCTACGGCCGCAATTTCCTGATCCCGCAGGGCAAGGCCAAGCGTGCTACGGAAAAGAACAAGGCCGAGTTTGAAGTCCGTCGCGCCGAACTGGAAAAGCAGCAAGCTGCGATTCTGGCCGATGCAACGGCCCGTGCCGAGAAACTGGAAGGTCAGCTGGTCAAGATTTCCCAGAAAGCGGGTGTGGATGGCAGGCTGTTCGGTTCCGTTACCAACACCGACATTGCCGAAGCGCTGAATGCCATGGGCTTCGAAGTAGCCAAGGCGGATATCCGCATGCCTACTGGCCATCTCAAGCAGATCGGTGATTACCCGATTGTTGTTGCGCTGCATCACGATGCGGTTGCCAACATCACGGTTACCGTGCTTGGCGAAAGCTGAGATTAGGGTTGTTCCGGCAAAAAGGGGCTGCTTGCAGCCCCTTTTTGTTTGTGTCTGTTTCGAGCTAATTTGAGTATACTTTCAACTTGATTTTCTTCCTTGCCATCAGGTTCCTCAGATATAAATTCCCATGAATGATCAAGAGCTTGACAATCTAAAATTGCCACCCCATTCGGTTGAGGCAGAGCAGTCCGTGCTGGGCGGCCTGTTGCTCGACAACAGCGCCTGGGAAAAGATTGCCGATCTGGTCACCGAAGGGGATTTTTATCGTCATGACCACCGCCTGATTTATCGCCATATCAGCAAGCTGGTGGAACACAACAAACCAGCGGATGTGATCACCATCGCAGAATCGCTGGAGAATAGCGCCAAGCTGGTCGATGCGGGTGGTTTGGCCTATCTGGGTGCACTGGCGCAGAACACGCCGAGCGCAGCCAATATCCGCCGCTATGCTGAGATCGTGCGAGAGCGTGCGGTGCTGCGAAAACTGGTCGAAGTCGGTAGCGGTATTGCCGAGGATGCGCTTAGTCCCGCCGGTCGCTCGATGGCGCAATTGCTGGATGAGGCTGAAGCGAAAGTGTTCGAGATTGCCGAGGCAGGATCGAAGGGCAAGCAAGGTTTTGTCGAGATTCAGCCGTTATTGACCCAGGTTGTAGAACGCATCGACATGCTTTTTCAGCGTGATAATGCGAGTGATATCACCGGAATACCTACCGGCTTTTCTGACCTCGACGAGAAAACCTCCGGCTTGCATGGGGGTGACTTGATTATCGTCGCGGGTCGGCCGAGTATGGGCAAGACCGCGTTCTCTCTGAATATTGCGGAAAACGTGGCGATACAAACCGGAATGCCGGTCGCGGTCTTCAGTATGGAAATGGGCGGGTCGCAACTGGTGACGCGGATGATCGGTTCGATTGGTCGTCTTGATCAACATCGGATACGCACTGGCCGTTTGCTGGATGAGGATTGGCAAAAACTCACTTATGCAGTGGGCAAACTGAATGATGCCCCGATTTATATCGATGAGAGTGCGGCGCTGACTTCGATGGATTTGCGAGCGAGAGCGCGTCGTTTACATCGCCAGTGCGGCAAACTCGGCCTGATCGTGATCGATTACCTGCAACTCATGAGCGGAAGCGGCAAGGGAGGTGGCAACGAAAATAGAGCCACCGAAATCTCCGAAATTTCTCGTGGACTCAAGTCGCTGGCCAAGGAACTGGATGTGCCGGTGATCGCCCTTTCCCAGCTCAACCGTAGTCTGGAAAATCGCCCCAATAAACGTCCGGTGATGTCGGATCTGCGCGAATCAGGCGCTATCGAGCAGGATGCGGATATCATTTTGTTCATTTACCGTGATGAGGTTTATAACTCCGACACACCAGACAAAGGCATCGCCGAGATTATCATCGGCAAGCAGCGTAACGGCCCGATCGGCACGGTGCGCATGACCTTCCTAGGTGAATACACCCGATTTGAGAATTATGCTCATGGGGGCAGTTACTAGACCCATGCGTCCGCTACTGGCTCAAATCGATCTCTCGGCTCTCAAGCACAATTTTGGCGTGGTTCGTGGCCACGCGCCGCACTCCAGATCTATGGTCGTGATCAAAGCCAACGGCTATGGTCATGGCATGTTGCGGGTGGCCCATGCGCTTGAGGCTGCGGATGGATACGCCGTGCTCAATGTGGATGAGGCTGTGGCGCTGCGCGAGGCCGGTTTCAAGCAGACTATCCTGCTGCTGGAAGGCTTTTTCAGCGCGGACGAGCTGCCGACCCTGGCGGAATACCGTCTGACCAGCGTCATTCATTGCCAGGAACAGATCGAAATGCTCGAAATGGCCGGACTGCCGGTCAAGCTCGATGTGTTTCTTAAGCTCAACAGCGGCATGAACCGGCTCGGCTTCAGGCCTGAAGATTTTGGCGCCGCGCTACGGCGTCTCGAGACTGCGCGCGCAGTGGTCAGGATCACGCTGATGACCCATTTTGCCTGCGCCGACGAGGTGCAGGGTATCGCTGCTCAGCTTGCCTGTTTCGACCGGCTCGCTACGGGTCTGGATGCGCCGCGCAGCCTGGCCAATTCTGCTGCCATCCTGCGCTATCCCGAAACCCACGGCGACTGGGTTCGGCCTGGCATCATGCTTTACGGTTCGTCACCCTTTGCCGATGCGAGCGCGGCAAGCCTTGATCTCAAGCCGGTGATGACTCTGACCAGTACCATTATTGGGGTACAGGAGCTACAGGCGGGGGAAGCGGTCGGTTATGGAGCCACTTTTCGTGCAGAGCAGCCTAGCCGTGTCGGCATCGTCGCTTGCGGTTATGCCGACGGTTACCCGCGCCATGCCCCAACCGGCACGCCGGCGCTGGTCAACGGCCAGCGCAGCCGTATCCTGGGTCGGGTTTCCATGGACATGCTGTGCATCGATCTTACCGGTCTTTCCGGCGCAGGCATTGGTAGTCCAGTGACCTTGTGGGGCAAGGGTTTGCCGGTGGAGGAGATCGCGGCAGCGGCAGGTACCATCAGCTACGAATTGTTGTGCGCACTGGCGGCCAGGGTGCCTGTGGTGGAAATCTGAGCATGGCCAAACAAAAATCCGTATACAGCTGCACCGAATGCGGTGGGCAGGCAACCAAGTGGCAGGGCCAGTGCCCGCACTGCATGGCGTGGAACACGCTGGTGGAAACCGTTGCCGAGGCAGCGCCGACCGTCAATCGCTACAGCGCACTAGCCGAGCCCAGCCAGCTGCAGCGCCTGTCCGACGTGGAGGCGCTGGAAACGCCGCGCCAGACCACCGGCATCGCCGAATTCGACCGCGTGCTCGGTGGCGGCCTGGTGCCGGGCGGGGTGGTGCTGATCGGCGGCGATCCGGGTATCGGCAAGTCCACTTTGTTGCTGCAGGCCTTGTGTCATCTCGGCGCAAACAACAAGGTGCTGTACGTCAGCGGCGAAGAATCCGCGCAACAGATTGCGCTCCGCGCCAAGAGGCTGGCGCTTGATGCGGGGCCGGTGCAGTTGCTGGCGGAAATTCAGCTGGAGAAGATCTGTGCCACCTTGCTGGCGCAGAAGCCTAATGTGGCGGTGATTGATTCGATCCAGACCGTTTATTCCGAGGCGCTGCAGTCCGCTCCCGGCAGCGTGGCGCAGGTGCGCGAGTGTGCGGCGCAGCTGACACGCCTGGCGAAGCAGACCGGCATCACCGTGATCCTGGTCGGTCACGTGACGAAGGAAGGCGCTTTGGCCGGGCCGCGCGTGCTCGAACACATTGTCGATACGGTGCTGTATTTCGAGGGTGACAGCAATTCCAGTTTTCGCCTGATCCGCGCTTTCAAGAACCGCTTCGGCGCAGTCAACGAGTTGGGCGTGTTCGCCATGACCGAGAAGGGGCTGCGCGAGGTGAGCAACCCCTCGGCGCTATTCCTTTCACACCACGGTCAGGAGGTGGCGGGTTCGTGCGTGATGGTGACGCAGGAAGGTACTCGACCGTTGCTGGTGGAAGTGCAGGCCCTTGTGGACGAGGCGCATGCACCCAATCCGAGAAGATTGTCCGTGGGGCTGGAACAGAACCGGCTGGCGATGCTGCTGGCCGTATTGCACCGCCATGCCGGCATCGCCTGCTTCGATCAGGATGTGTTCGTTAATGCCGTAGGCGGAGTCAAGATTACCGAGCCGGCAGCCGACTTGGCGGTGCTG
Source organism: Gammaproteobacteria bacterium (assembly GCA_018823025.1). Taxonomy (GTDB): domain Bacteria; phylum Pseudomonadota; class Gammaproteobacteria; order Burkholderiales; family Sulfuricellaceae; genus Sulfuricella. The sequence continues at coordinate 9,288 of JAHJJI010000082.1, forward strand.
CTGGCGATAGTTTCATCTCTGCGTAACAAACCGCTGCCGGCCAAGCTGGTGGTATTCGGCGAAGTTGGCCTGGCCGGGGAAGTTCGCCCGGTACAACGCGGCCAGGAACGCTTGAAAGAGGCGGCCAAGCTGGGTTTTACGCATGCGGTCATTCCCAAGGCCAACAACCCGAAGCAACGTGTTGCCGGTATGGAGGTGGTGGCGGTGGATCGACTCGAGGATGCGGTAGCATATTGCAGGGGCTAAAATTAAGTGACATGATAGTCCTGACGAGAAAATACTAATCTAACCTTTGTGAGCGGGTTGGACGGAGCGATAAGATGTCAAAATTGCTGGTCTATTTAGATGGAGAACTGGTTGGGGAGCAGCAGCTCGATCGTGAACGCATCATGATCGGGCGCAAGCCTAACAACGATTTACAGTTGGCCCACAATGCAGTGAGCAGCAATCATGCCATGATCATTACGATTCGTAACGACTCCTTTCTGGAAGACCTGAACAGCACCAACGGCACCAAGGTCAACGGCAAAAGCATCAAGAAATACCTGTTGCGAGATGGTGACGAAATCAAGTTAGCTAAACATTCCCTCAAATATGTGTTCGAGCCTCTGGTGATCAAGCCAGAAAATGATGGCAGCCGCCGCTCTGAGAAGCTGCGATACCTCGATAATCTGATTCAGAGTGCCGACGACACCTTGGCAACCCAAGAAGAAAGTCTGCTCCAGACCCAGGGTTTTTCCTCTGCTACGCAGGGACAAATTCATTCTGGAAACCGACCGACTGGGAGAACCTCATCTGGAGAACTGCCGATGGCTGGTCTTCAGATTCTAAGCGGAGTTGGCGCGGGTAAGGAAATGGATCTGGACCGAACTCTGACCACGCTGGGTAAGCCCGGTATACAGGTGGCGGTAATTACACGTCATGAAGAAGGTTACACCCTGACACATCTGGAAGGCACACAAACCCCCTTGTTAAATGGGATTGCCGTCAGCGGCCCACCCCATGTGCTGGAAGACCATGACATTATCGAAATTGCCGGGATCAAACTGGCGTTCCATTTAAAAAGGTCGCCTGCAATGCCAGCGAGTGGCCGTCAAGGTGTTCCCAAGCCGCTCTGAGCCTATTTTTTGCGTTCCGCCTTGACTGCACGGAATACCGGACCCCAGATGGGATGTCCAACCTCGGCCGGATTCAGGTCGAATTTATTATCTTTCTCCAGCGCTTTCCTGAATTCATCGCGGCATTGCTTCTCCCGGTTTGACAGGCAGTGAATGAATGCCAGGTATTTATGCGCCCGTGCGGCATCGCTGTCGAAGGTTAGGCCTGAATCCAGCGCGCTTTGCAGAGTCTTTGCGGCAGCTTTGTAGTTACCATCTTCGTAGTTTGTTATCCCGGTAGAAAGCTCCTGTTCCGCCTTGCGCGGTGAGAGTTTGTCGAGCCCGACATCCCTGGCCGGACCGGAAGAACAGCCTGCGTTGAGCAGCAGAAGCAGGGCGGACGTCAGAATAAGTAAGCGGGAGCGCATCATAATAGGACCCTGATTTATTTAAATTTATGCCGGATTGTCTTGCTTGCCCCGGCCTCCATCTCCACGGTCTGACGATAGGGAGGGAGGTTGGTGTTCTTGATCTCGATCTGGTGTTTGCCGGGGGGTAGCCTGATCTCCCTGAGCGGTGGCGAGGCTCCCTGACTTTTGCCATCGATGAAAATTTCTCCCCATGGGAGTACCGCGAAACCGAGTGTGGCCTGGGTGGGGACGGCAATGCTTGGCTGCTCATCCGGCACTTTGGTAGGGGCGGCCATGCTTGATTGCCCATCTGGCTCTTTGCTTTCGGATGCAGCAGGAAGAACCGGCTTTGTAGCGGTTTCCTCAGGGGGTGGGGGTGTTACATCGGCTGCCGAAGTGGTCTGGGCAGTAGCTAGCTTGTTGTCATCGACGGTCGGCACTGCGGACTCGCGACTGGACGTGACGAATAGTACGGTGGCTGAGATAATAATCGCAGCAACTGCAAGGGCCGCCCATTTTCTTCCGCTGCTCTGGCTGGGTCCGGCCGGAATTTGGCTTGCATTCAATCTGACGGTGGCATCTCCATCGTTTCCTGTTTTTGCAGCAGATTTCTTCCTGGTGGAAGTCGAAGTGGCGGTCAGATTCCTGAAATTTCTGAGGTCGTTGGCCATTTCCCGTGCGGATTGATAGCGGTTTTCCGGCGCCTTGGCCAGCGCTCTGGCGACAATGTAATCGAACGCCATGGGAAGTGAAGGGTTGACGTCTGATGGCGATGCCGGCATTTCATTCATTACCCGGTACATGATGGAGGTCAGGGTGCTGTCCTCCCCGCTAAAAGCGGGTTTGCCTGTCAGTAATTCGTATAGCACTGCTCCCAGGGAAAAAATATCGGAGCGGCCATCCACGGGTTTGCCGGCCACTTGCTCAGGAGACATGTACTTGGGAGAGCCGAGAATGATACCGATTTGGGTTCGGGACCCGGACGACATCTTGGCAATGCCGAAGTCGGTGATTTTTACACTGCCATTACGGAGTACCATGATGTTGGCAGGTTTTATGTCACGGTGGACAACGCCATGGTCGTGGGCGAATGCCAAGGCGTCGGCGACCTGGGTGATGATTTCGGCTGCCCTGCCAGGCTGCAGAATCTCGCCGGAAGCGATGATCTCCTTCAGTTCGCGGCCTTCCAGATACTCCATTGCCATGAAAGCGACATGATCGGCCCTGCCTACATCGTAGATCGTGACAATATTGGGATGGTTCAGTCGACCGGCAGATTTGGCTTCGCGGTTGAAGCGCTCCTCGAAATCCGCGAGTTCGTCATTGGACAGGTTGAGGTTGATGGTCTTGATAGCGACAGTACGGTCTATGAGCGGATCGACTGCTTTGTAAACTACGCCCATGGCGCCTTGCCCTAACTCGGACAGGATTTCGTAGCGGCCCAGTTTTTCGATTTCCATGAATAACCGATGCTGAATTTGTGATGCTGAATTTATGGTGAAGAGACGTCTATCGAAGACTCATAACAGTAGATTTTTAGCTGTGCCGTGTCAAGCCGAATTCATCATTGGAAGCGGTTCTTGCACCCCTGTCAGGTGAGGTGTAAAAATTTCGGTAAAAATTAAAGAATATCAATGTTGTTAACGTGATCATTCATTGTTGCTATGATGGTGCGACCAGAGATGGCTGGTTTTCAGGGGAACTGAACGCATGACAGCACAAAGCAGGGTTGAATTCGCCAGCGCCACGGATACTGGCGTAGTGCGCAAATTCAATGAAGACAGCATTGCCACCGACAGCGAGATCGGTCTGATGATGCTGGCTGATGGCATGGGTGGCTATATGGCCGGTGATGTGGCCAGTGCCTTGGCGATTTCGGTCGTCAAAGAAGAGATGGCCACTGCGCTGGGAAACCTGGAGTCTGTGGAGAACGATGCGGCCAAGAGATACCTGCCACTGACGCTGGCTGTTAAGCGGGCGGCGGAAAAGGCCAACCAGATGATTTTGAGGGTGGCGCGGAAAAATTCGCAGTGCCAGGGGATGGGAACGACACTGACGCTCGCCATGTTCCACGATGATCGTATTTCCATCGCCCATGTGGGTGATTCACGCCTATACCGCTTGCGCTATGACCGGCTTGAACAACTCACTATGGACCACTCGTTGCTGCAGGGTCAGGTCGAGGCCGGATTGATCGATTCCGGGGATGCCAAACTTTCACATAACCGCAACCTGGTGACTCGTGCATTGGGCAAAGAGGAATCGGTAGAAGTGGATGTGCGCGAAGAGGACATGCTGCCGGGGGATCTTTACCTGCTCTGCTCTGACGGCCTGAATGATATGGTGGAGGATACGGACATCGAGCTGGCCTTGCGCGAACTTAAAGCAAATTTGCCGCTGGCGGCGAATTTGTTGGTCCAGATGGCGAACGATAATGGTGGGCACGACAATGTCTCCGTGGTTCTGGCTCGGGTGCGGGCACAATCCGCCAGGCAAGGACTGCTTGAGAGGCTGTTCGACTGGTTCAGGAGATAAGGCAATGGCGAAGCTGGTGGTAACTTTGAACGGCGCGATGGTAGGGAATTATTTTATCGACAAGGGGCGGATTACCATCGGTCGTCGGTCCGGCAACGATATTTACCTCGATGATCCGAGTGTGAGCAAGGAACATGCAGTCATTCAGACGGTGGGCAACGACCATATTTTCGAGGATCTGGGCAGCACTAACGGCTCGACCTTGAACGGTGCGCGCATTACCAAACATATTCTGCAAAATGGTGATGTGATAGAACTCGGTGCTTATCGGATCAAGTACGGCAACATCAAAGCCAACCCGGAGATGGATTACGACCGGACCATGATGATACGCGCCGTCGATAGGGAAGTCGGAGCGGTTCCGCAGTCAGCAGGAAGGGATGCGGGTAGCCATGCTTCGGTCTCGACTGCGAGGTCGTCACTTCGGACGAGCTTTCCGTTGGGCCTGGTGAGAGGTATCAAGGGCGAGTTTGCCGGCCAGAATATCGAGTTGGAACGGCCGCTTAAAACTTTCGGAACTGCGGGAGAGCAGGTTGCGGTGATCGTGCGGCGGCCGCCAGGCTACTTCATCACTCAAGTGGAAGGGAATAAAACCGCACGGGTTAATGGTCAGGCCATCGGCAGTGGGCCACATATCCTGCAGGACGGTGATGTGATTGAGGTCGGACAGGAAAAACTGGAGTTTTTCCTGAAGTAGGTGCTAGCCCGGATTTGCCTCGATAATTTGGCCGCTCGTCCCATGGCTGTCCGGACCCATGAGGTAGAGGTAGAGCGGCATCAGCGTTTCAGGCTTGGGCAGGCTATCCTTGCGCTCACCGGGATAGGTGCGGACACGCTGTGGCGACTGCACCGGGCCTGGCACCACCGAGTTGATGCGTAGCGTGGGGTAAACCTCCAGTTCTTGCGCCCATATCTTCACCAGCGTTTCCACACCTCCTTTGGCAACAGCAAAGCCGCCCCAGAATGCGGTTGGAGTGTGGCCGTGGGTTTCCGAGGTCATCAGGATCGAAGCGTCCGGCGAGGCTTTCAGCAGTGGCAGGCAGGCGCGAGTGAGGGCGAAGGGTGCGGCCAGATTAATGCGCAGCAGTGGCAGCCACTGCTCCAGGGTTTGGTCTTCCAGCGGCTGCGGACGATCAACCTTGGCGGCATTGTGCAGAATGCCGTCTAGCCGCCCGAGCTGTCCGCCGATGCCGTCAGCCATTGCAGCGAAATCCTTGTCTTCAGCCTTGTTCAGGTCAAGTGGAAAAATCGCCGGCTGCGGGTGGCCTGTGGTCACGATTTCATCGTATACCGCTTCCAGTTTCTTTACCGATCGGCCATGCAGGATTACCGTGGCGCCGTGGGCAGCAAAGGTCAATGCTGCGGTTTTACCTATGCCTTGGCCCGCACCTGTGATGAGAATGACACGGCCCTTGAGTAGATCTTGAGGTGCTTGGTAATTTTTCATGCTGATTCCAGAATAAGTTTTGCGCATTTTACTCCACTTCGTACTGCACTTTCGAGAGTGGCGGGATAATCGCCG
>JAHJJI010000083.1 GCA_018823025.1 Gammaproteobacteria bacterium
CCCCCTTTGTTAAAGGGGGAGGCGAAGATCGCAGCCGCCTTGGGCGGCTCATGATTTTACCGGCGCCTTTGAGGCGCTCACACAATAAGCCCCCGGCTTTGCCGGGGGTAATTTAACTTCGCAGCAAGTGTATAAAAAAGAGACAACATTAATAAAAGATGGATCATTTAATCAAACCGTATGGTGGAAACCTGATTAGCCTGCTGGCTGGTGAAGAGCGAGTGGCACAGCTTAAACTGGAATCGCAGGACTTGATGTCGGTGGTCTTGTCGCAGCGTCAGTTGTGCGACCTCGAACTGTTAATCAACGGAGCTTTTTCGCCGCTTAGCGGATTCATGACACAAGAGGTTTATGATGGCGTTGTTGCCGACATGCGTTTGCCGGATGGCACGCTGTGGCCGATTCCGATCAACTTCGATGTGTCCGCATCTATTGCCGAGAAACTCAAACCAGGTATGCGCTTGGCGCTACATGATGAGGAAGGTTTCATGCTTGCAGTTCTGCTGGTTGAGAGCATCTGGCAGCCAGATAAGAAACGTGAAGCAGAACTGGTTTATGGCACTGTGTCTATGGTGCATCCTGGTGTGAGTTATTTGTTTGAGCAGGTGGGAGAGGTATATGTAGGCGGAACACTGGAGGGTGTTCAGTTACCCGCGCACTATGATTTTGAAACTCTGCGTGATACGCCGGAGGAGCTCAGACTTCTATTCAACAAGCATGGCTGGAATCGTGTGGTGGCTTTTCACATCAGTAAACCCATGCATCGACTGCATCTGGAAATTACCCTTAATGCGGCCAGAGAAGCACAGGCTAATATCCTGCTGCACCCCGCAGTGGGTATGACAAAGCCTGGGGATCTTAACTACTATGCCCGCGTGCATTGTTATAAGGCAATTCTCAAGCATTACCCATATAGTATCGCAATGCTTTCTCTTTTTCCCATGGCGATGCGTATGGCTGGTCCACGTGAAGCGATTCTGAATGCAATTATCCGTCAAAATTATGGATGCTCTCATTTTATGGTGGGTTTAAAACATGCTGAACCTCCTGTTCTTGATGAGGAAGGAAAACGTTTCTATCCACCAGAATCGGCACAGAAGTTGCTGGAGCGATATCAGGAAGAAATGGAAATCCGTCTGGTTAAAATTCCTGAATATGCCTATGTGCCGGATGAGCATCGTTATATGCCCGTTGATGAAATTTCCAGGGGCAATAAGCAAACTACTGATTTTGGGCAACGTGAGTTAGTAGATTGTCTGGCGCGTGGGCTCAGAGCGCCGTCATGGTATTCATTTCCTGAGGTTATCAATGCGCTTATCAAAGCCAGCCCTCCTCGTAGCAAGCAAGGTATCACCTTGTTCTTTACAGGCTTGTCTGGTGCAGGGAAATCTACTTTGGCAAAAATCATATTTGCAAAGTTTATTGAATCAGGTGGACGACCAGTGACACTCCTCGATGGTGATGTGGTTCGCCATAACCTATCCAGTGAGTTGGGTTTTTCTAAGGCACATCGCGACCTTAATGTGCGTCGTATCGGCTTTGTGGCGAGCGAGATCACCAAGAATGGCGGTGTGGCTATCTGTGCGCCGATTGCGCCCTATATGAGTACGCGTCGAAGTGTGCGCAATATGATAAAGCAGCATGGCGCTTTTATTGAAATCCATGTTGAAACGTCGCTGGAGGTTTGTGAAAGCCGAGACCGCAAGGGACTGTATGCCAAAGCCAGGCAAGGCCTGATTCCGGAATTTACCGGTATTAGCGACCCCTATGAGGTGCCGGAGAATCCGGAGTTACGCATTAATACCGCCGAGCTTTCTCCTATTCAGGCAGCGCAGCAGATTTTTCTGTACTTATTGAGCGAGGGATACTTAGGAGCATCAGTAAGTGAGGAATTCGATGTCTGAAATGGGGGCGCGATCTTTCCACTTTGCGGAGGGTAGGGGATGGGCTAGCCGGACAGTGAGTAAGATATTTGGCGCGACTGTGTTGGGATCCCCCGGTAATAAATGGTTAATATGCAGGTAGAAGTGGATGGGTGAGGGAAAATAATTATGGAGTTGGGCAATGATTAACAAACAAAAAATATTTGTGACAGGTGGAGCCGGTTTTATCGGCTCAAATTTTGTGCTCGACTGGCTGGCAAGCGAGGGTACGCCGGTTATCAATCTGGATAAGCTCACTTATGCCGGGAATATGGAGAATCTCGCCAGTCTGGCGAATGACTCACGGCATGAGTTTGTGCACGGTGACATCAATGATCGTGCGCTGGTTGAAGGTCTGCTACGCCAGCACAAGCCGCGTGCTATTGTGCACTTTGCAGCAGAAAGCCATGTCGATCGTTCTATCCATGGCCCGGAAGATTTTATCCAGACCAACATCAACGGTACTTTCCAGTTGCTGGAAGCGGCTCGTGCTTACTGGGCGCAACTTGCTGACCCCGAAAAATCTGCGTTCCGCTTTCTGCACGTTTCGACTGATGAAGTTTATGGCTCTCTTGGGCCGAACGATCCGCCTTTTTCTGAAACTACCACGTATGCTCCAAATAGCCCTTACTCGGCATCCAAGGCCGCATCCGACCACCTTGTGCGAGCCTACCATCATACCTACGGGCTGCCTACGCTGACCACCAACTGTTCCAATAACTATGGCCCTTACCAGTTTCCGGAAAAACTCATTCCGCTAATTATTCTTAATGCCCTGAATGGTAAGCCGTTGCCTGTTTATGGCGATGGACTCAACATACGTGACTGGTTGTATGTGGGTGACCATTGCGAAGCGATTCGCGTAGTACTGGCCAAAGGTCGGTTGGGTGAAACCTACAATATCGGGGGCAATAACGAGAAGACCAATCTGGAAGTCATTAACGCCGTCTGCGCCATACTGGACGAACTCCGACCGGATTCGCCCGTTACGCCTCACGCGTCGTTAATCACCTTTGTCAAAGACCGTCCGGGTCATGACCAGCGCTACGCTATCGATGCGCGCAAGATTCAGCGCGAATTATCTTGGCACCCCAAAGAAAGCTTCGAGACCGGTTTCCGTAAAACCGTAAACTGGTATCTTGACCATCAGGATTGGGTGCAAAATATCGTCAGCGGCGAATACCAGAAGTGGGTTACAACCAATTACCAAACCAGGGAAAAATCATGAAGGGTATTATTCTCGCCGGCGGATCAGGCACACGGCTATATCCCGTCACGCAGGCAGTGTCCAAACAACTCTTGCCGGTTTACGACAAGCCGATGATTTATTACCCGCTATCCACTCTGATGCTGGCCGGAATCCGGGATGTTTTGATTATCTCTACCCCACAGGATACGCCGCGCTTTGAGCAGTTGCTTGGAGATGGCGCTCGCTGGGGACTTAATATTTCCTATGCGGTGCAACCTGAGCCAGAAGGCATTGCCCAGGCATTCATCATCGGCAAGAGCTTCATCGGAAGTGATACTTGTGCCCTGGTATTGGGCGACAATATTTTCTATGGTCATGATCTTTCCAATGACATGAAAACTGCCGCTAACCAGCAGCAAGGGGCTACCGTGTTCGCTTACCCCGTTCACGATCCGGAACGTTATGGCGTGGTCGAATTTTCTCCGTCAGGTAAAGCGCTTTCTATCGAAGAAAAACCAGCCAAGCCAAAATCGCGTTATGCCGTGACAGGGCTTTATTTTTACGATAACCGTGTCGTGGAAATTGCCCAGTCGCTCAAACCTTCGCCTCGTGGTGAGCTTGAGATTACCGATATCAACAGGATTTACCTGAAAGAAGGTTTGCTTGACGTCATGGTGATGGGGCGTGGCATGGCATGGCTGGATACGGGAACGCACGAATCGCTCCTGGAGGCGTCGCTCTTCATTCAGACCATTGAAAAACGCCAGGGGCTGAAGATTGCCTGCCCGGAAGAGATTGCCTATCGGTTAGGTTACCTTAGCGTAGAACAACTGCAGCAACTTGCCGCACCGATGCGCAAGAACGGCTATGGTCAATATTTGCTGGAATTGTCGCATGAGAGAATATTCTGATGAATGTCATTCAGACTGCGCTTCCTGGCGTGCTCATTCTTGAGCCCAGGGTATTTGGAGATGAACGCGGTTTCTTCTTCGAAAGTTTTAATCAGAAAACCCTGGCAGAGCAGGCCGGCATAGCAACCCCCTTCGTTCAGGACAACCATTCACGCTCTGCCCGGAATGTGTTGCGTGGCTTGCATTACCAGATACAGCAATCTCAGGGCAAACTGGTGAGGGTGACAGAGGGTGAGGTCTTCGACGTCGCCGTCGATATTCGCAAGAGCTCACCCTCTTTTGGCAAATGGTTTGGCGCCCGCCTCAGCGCCGAGAATAAACGCATGATGTGGGTTCCGCCCGGATTCGCGCACGGCTTCCTGGTGCTGTCTGACTACGCGGAATTTCTGTACAAGACAACCGACTACTACGCACCCGAGTTCGAGCGCTGCATTGCCTGGAATGATCCGGACCTCGGCATAGATTGGCCGCTTGATGCCGAGCCGCAACTTTCAGCCAAAGATAAAGCAGGCATGGCCCTGAAGGATGCAGAGGTATTTCCATGAAGCGTATTCTCCTCATCGGCAAGAATGGACAGGTCGGCTGGGAGCTGGAGCGCACCTTGGCGTCGCTTGGCAAGGTGGTTGCCGTTGACCGGAAAGTGGTCGATCTTGCCAAAACTGACACCATAGTCGCAGCCATACGCGAAGTGAACCCCGATATGATTGTCAACGCTGCGGCCTATACTGCCGTCGACAAAGCCGAGTCCGAGCCGGAGCTTGCCATGGCAATCAACGGAATTGCACCCGGAATTATGGCTGAGGAAGCGCGGCGGATTAATGCGCTTCTGATCCATTATTCTACCGATTACGTTTTTGACGGAACAAAAAATGGGGTATATACCGAGCAGGACGTACCCAATCCCCAGAGCATCTACGGCACGACCAAACTGGCCGGAGAACAGGCTATCCAGGCGGTGAACGGGCAGCACATTATTCTGCGCACCAGTTGGGTGTATGGCGGACGCGGCAAGAACTTCCTTCGCACCATCCTGCGATTGGCGAAAGAAAGGGATGAGCTAAAAATCGTCGATGACCAGATTGGTGCACCGACATGGAGCCGGATGATCGCCGAGGTAACCTCGCAGATACTGAGTCAGGTCACGCCTTACCCCTCACGCCTCACTGAACTCAGTGGTGTTTATCATTTGACGTCCGCGGGGCAAACGAGCTGGTTTGGTTTTGCCAGCGCCATCGTGGAGCTTGCCATACAGCAGGGCGCGGACTTTTCTCCAAAGATGTTGCCGATTCCCACAATGGCTTATCCCTTGCCAGCCCCACGACCAGAGAATTCAGTGATGTCTAATGAAAAGCTGCAAAATACCTTTGGATTGTCATTGCCGGATTGGCAAACTGCTTTGGGCCTGTGTTTTGATGAAATGGAATATCAGGCCAGTAGTCAGTCAAGTTAAATCGTATGGATTTTCAGCTTCCCCCTTTGCAAAGGGGGATTGAGGGGGATTTGGCAGAGCCGGGGCTTGCCGCCACCGTTAAATCCCCCCTGCCCCCCTTTTTAAAAGAGGGGTATCCCGCTGGTTCAATGTGACTGACTACTGGTTGCTGGCGTTTGTTATAGCCAGATATGCGGCATGGAAGACAAAAGGCGAGGGAAGCTCTGAAAATCATGCATAGGCATGATAAAGTGTGCCGAGATACAAAATAATTAAGGAAGCGCTGATTAAATGACAACTCGTCATTCCGGCGAAAGCCGGAATCTAGAAAATTCAGAGTACTGGACACCGGCTTTCGCCGGTGTGACGAATAAATCAGCGGCTCCTTAAAATGGTTACATCCCTATTTTGACTGCTCGACCTGGATGCCAGGTGGGAAATTAATTCGTAAATAATCACTAAGGCCAAAGAATGACCTCAACTATTTCTGCTGTTGACAGCGAAAAAGATGTTTTCTGGAAAGAGTCGCCCCTGTTCTGGATTTCATTTGTCGTGCTGACATCATTGTTTGTGTTTGCGCTCTACAAGCATGGTCTCAACCGGATGGTGGATTACTGGTTTGAAAAAGAGGAATACAGCCATGGCGTGATGATTCCTTTCATAACCGCATTCCTGATTTGGCAAAAGAAAAATGTGCTGGAGCACATTCCGTTTAGCGGATCCTGGGCGGGTGTGGCGGTTACGCTAGCCGGTGTCATCCTTATTATGTTGGGCAATATCGCCGCCATCACGATTATTATGCAATATGGTTTTGTTATTGCACTGGCCGGTTTGGCCTTTGCGTATATGGGGTGGCGTGGATTTAAAGAAGTTTATGTGCCGTTTCTGCTTCTGTTTTTCATGATCCCCTTGCCTGCGGTGATATTCCAGGGTATTTCCGAGTCATTGCAACTGGTCTCTTCCAGTCTGGGCGTATGGGTCATCCGCCTATTCAATATCAGTGTTTATCTGGAAGGTAATGTCATTGACCTGGGTACCTTGAAATTGCAGGTTGTCGAGGCCTGCAGCGGCTTGCGTTACCTTTTTCCGTTGATGACGCTAGGCTTTATCTCGGCTTATTTCTATAAGGTCGCCTTCTGGAAAAGAGCGTTTGTTTTCCTGTCCAGCATCCCTGTCACGGTTCTTATGAACAGCTTCCGAATCGGCATGATCGGCGTGCTGGTCGAATATTGGGGTCAATCCATGGCGGAAGGATTCCTGCACGATTTTGAAGGCTGGGTGGTTTTTATGGCCAGCACCGGGATATTGGTTCTGGAGATGTGGGTTCTCGCCAAATTGGGCAAAGATAGTCGCCCTTTGAGGCAGGTGTTCGGCCTGGATTTCCCTGAGCCTGTTCCCAAGGATGTGCAGCCCCATTACCGTCCACTAGGCCGTACTTACTTCTCGGCCGCAGTTATTGTCGCCGTAGCGGTAGCGGGGCTTTTTACCATGCCGGAGAAACGGGACGAAGTGAAAATTCAGAGGAAGGAATTTTCGGGCTTTCCGATGGTGCTTGGCGATTGGCGCGGAGAAACGAATCGTCTGGATCGGATTGTTATCGACAAGCTCGAACTGGATGATTACTTTATTGCAAATTATGCAAACAACCAGCAGCAGGTAGTGAATTTGTATTTTGCTTATTATGCCTCGCAAAGCAAGGGGGCATCGATTCATTCGCCGCGCGCATGCATGCC
>JAHJJI010000084.1 GCA_018823025.1 Gammaproteobacteria bacterium
CTTCAGCAGCCAGTTATGCTTGGCGGCCATAGCAGTTTGGACCCACCTGATCCCATCCCGAACTCAGAAGTGAAACGAACGTGCGCCGATGATAGTGTGGATTACCCATGTGAAAGTAGGTCACCGCCAGGCTCCCAACAAGACAAACCCCCTCAGCATCCGCTGCAGGGGGTTTCGTTTTTTATAGTGTACACTCCGCTCTCTTCCGAGAGCTGTAATTTCCACATTGCGCATGTGCTAACATGCGACCATACCAATCAGAATCTGTCGCTGTGAAACCCTTGACCTTTGCTGTGCTGCGCCTGCTATCTGACGGGGTATTCCATTCCGGTGAGGATATGGCGCGGCAGCTGAACATATCCCGTGCCTCAATCTGGCAGGCGATGCGCAACCTCGATGACGCCGGCGTCGACCTGTTTCGCGTGCCGGGCCGTGGCTATCGGCTGCGCGAGCCTTTGAACTGGATCGATAAGGATAAAATTCACGCCGGGCTGGGGGATAAAGCCGGGTTTTTCGATTTGGAGGTTGCCGACAGCCTGGCCTCTACCAACAGCAGATTGCTGGAGATGTCGGTGCAAGGGGCACCGCACGGCAGCTGTGTGATTACGGAGATGCAGACGGCGGGGAGAGGTCGGCGCGGACGGGAATGGCATGCCAACCTGGGAGGCAGCCTGACGTTTTCCCTGCTGTGGCGTTTTAATCAGGGGGCAGGATTCCTTTCCGGTCTTAGCCTCGCGGTCGGCGTGGCACTGATGCGTGCACTGAACCAGGCCGGCATATCCGGCGCAGGCTTGAAATGGCCGAACGACGTGCTGCACCAGCACCGTAAGTTGGCAGGCATACTGATTGAACTGCAAGGCGATATGCTGGGGCCGAGCGCCGCGGTGATCGGTATCGGCATTAACCTGAAACTGTCCAGCAAAGTACTGAACCGAATCGATCAGGCCGTAGTGGATATTCACTCTATTGGTGGGAAAGTGTCAGAGCGCAATTTATTGCTGGCAAACATCCTGCTGCACCTGGCGGATGTCCTGAATGAGTTCGATGCGGGCGGATTTTCAATTCTGCGTGAGGAATGGTTGAAGTACCATGCATACCAAGAAAAACAGGTTTTATTGATGCTACCAGACGGAAACCAGCACGAAGGATATTTACTGGATGTGGCCGATGATGGCGCACTACTGGTGCGCACCGCGATTGGGAAGCAACGTTTCACTTCCGGTGAAATCAGTTTAAGGACAGTAGCATGATACTAGCAGTTGATGCTGGCAATACCCGGATTAAATGGGGAATGCATGATGGAAATTCGTGGCTGTCTCAGGGCTGGATTGAAACTTCGGACGTGGCAGGGCTGGCCGATGCATGGAGAGGCTTGATTGCGCCGGAACGGATCGTGGCATCGAACGTTGCCGGGCCGCATGTGGCCATGCAGATAGAGGAAGCTTGCAAGGGCTGGTCTGCCAAGATGCAATGGGTCGTAGCAGTCGAAAACCAGTGCGGCGTAAGTAACGGCTATGAAATTCCCGCGCAGCTGGGTAGCGACCGCTGGGCGGCATTGATCGCCGCGCGTCACATCGCGCCAGAAGGCTGTGTAGTGGTCAATGCTGGTACTGCAATGACCGTGGACGGCCTGACTGCTGATGGGGTGTTTATGGGCGGGTTGATCGTCCCCGGGGTGGCGACCATGCTGCGAGCGCTGTCCGAAAGTGCTGCGGCCATCGAAGAGGGCGGCGGGCATTACAAGGATATCCCTAAAAATACGCCTGATGCGGTGTACAGTGGTGCACTTTCCGCCATGGTGGGCGCAGTCTGGCACATGAACGCATTGCTCGCCGGTGAGATCAGGCGTGCGCCGACCTGCTTGCTGAGCGGCGGCGACGCTCAATTGCTTCTGCCGTTGTTGTCCGGTAAGACGAGGATGGTGGATAATCTGGTGCTGGATGGGCTAATCAGGATTGCATTGGCATGAAGTGGATATTCGCAATACTGCTGGTTATCAATATTTTATTCTATACCGTAATGCAGCTCGGCAGCAGCCATGGCAGGGAGCCCATGCGTGGGCATGAGCCCGTCAAAGCGGATAATATCAAGCTATTGGTCGAGTCTCAGAAAGCGCCAGAGATGGCGCTAGCCATGTCGGAGTCACCGGAAAAGTCAAGAGATAGCGTCCCGGTCGAAGCCAAGCCTGAGATTTGCCTCGAATGGGGCCAGTTTTCTGGTGCCACGCTAAAGCGCGTGGCACAGGCGCTGGAGAAGCTGCAGCTGGGCGAGAAGCTTATCCAGCACAAAGCGGAAAAATCCGGGGGCTACTGGGTTTACATCACGCCACGCAAGACGCTGCAGGAAGCACAAAAGAAGGTGGATGAACTGAAGCAACTGGGATTGCAGGAAAGTTACATCGTCCGTGATCCATCGGTGATGCAGTATGCGATTTCCATGGGTATTTTTTCCACCGCCGAGGCGGCTGCCAAATACCTCGACCAGCTGCGCGAAAAGGGTGTGAAATCGGCTGTTTCCGGCCCGCGCACCCAGGAAATCGATGCTACCGTATTTCAGATCAAGGACAGCGGCGAGTTCATGACCGCACAACTGACAAAATTGAAACTGGATTTTCCCGGAAGCGAGCTGAAAGCCGTAGAGTGCCGCAAAACGCTCAAGGAAGGACAATGATCAAGAAAGCGCTGCTGGGTTTGGTGGTGCTGCTGGGCAAGAAGGTGATTGCCAAGATGGTGCGCAAAGTGGCAATCAAGGCCGCCGAAAAAGTTCCAAAGAGCTAGGAACCTGTCGGACTTATGATGAACCGGCTGCAAATCCGCTTGAGCGGTCCATATTTCGCCGCTTTTTTGGTCAATAGAATGGCTATTGATCTGCAAAACCAGCAAAATCTGTCCGCGCCCAGCCGAATTTTGCGAGCGTCCGCTATGCGGCCTGCCTGCTTGATCCGTTTCGCTTCGATCCCCATAAGTCCGACAGGCTCCTAGGGAAACAATTTTCCTGGGTTGAGTATCCCGTTGGGATCGAAGACCTGCTTGATCTGTTTCATCAGCGCCATGGTTGGCGCATCAATCTCGCGCCCCACATAGGCGCGCTTCTCTCGGCCCACGCCGTGTTCACCTGAAAGCGTGCCGCCGAGCTTCAATACCAGGTCAAAAACCTCGTCCAGACAGGCTTCTCCCCGCCGCATTTCATCTGGATCGTCCGGGTTGATCAGCAGGTTGACGTGGATGTTGCCGTTACAGGCATGGCCGAAATTCACGTTGGCCACGCGGTGCTTTCGGCTCAACGCACCCAGTCCCTGCAGCAGCTCTGGCAACCGCGATACCGGCACGACGATGTCCTCGTTGATCTTCTTCGGGGCGATATCGCGCAACAGGGGTGAGAGGGCTTTACGCACTGCCCACAGCCCTGCGGGATTGCTGGTGGCTTCTGCCGTAATCAGGCCGTCATTCTGGCAGGCCCGGCGGATGGCTTCGGCACTGTCTGCAATTTCTGCGGTTCCTCCATCCACCTCGATCATCAGCATGGCAAGCGAGTTTTCCGGCAGCAAGCCGGGGTGACGTCCGCGTATCAGGTCGAGCGCCGCGCTGTCGAGAAATTCAAGCGCACTGGGAATATGCGGTTGCGCCATGATCGCGGCGATCGCCCTGGCGCAGTGGCTGATGTCGGCATAGTGTGCGGTGATGCCGCCCACCGATTGCGGTAGCGGGGTGAGTTTGAGGGTGGCCTCGGTAATCACTGCAAGCGTACCTTCTGAACCGATGATCAGGCGCGTCAGATCGTAGCCGACCACGCCCTTGGTGGTAGCGCAGCCCGTCTTGATGATTTCGCCGCTGCCGGTCACCCCCTTCAACCCCAGCACATGGTCGCGGGTGACACCGTATTTGACGGCATGGGGGCCGGCGGCGCAGGTAGCTAGGTTGCCGCCGATGCTGCAATAAGCACTGCTGGAAGGGTCGGGCGGCCAGAAAAAGCCGTGCTGCTTTGCGGCTTCCTGGATTTCCTGGTTGAGTACGCCAGGCTCGGCTACGATCAGCCGGTTGGCAGGGTCGACGAAAATGATGTTGCGCATGCGCTCCAGCGACAATACCAGACCACCGCTTTCGGGAATGCTGCCGCCGGCAGTGCCGGTGCCCCTGCCACGCGGCGTGACCGGCACACTGCATTGGTTACAAAGCTGGATGATGTCCCGCACTTGCTCGGTGTTGAGCGCAAACGCAACCGCCTCAGGCGGAAATATCTTGCGGCTGTTGTCGTAGGCGTAGGCATAGCAGTCCACCGGATCGGTGAAAAGATTATCCTGGCCGACAATGGCATGAAGCCGGCTGATGAAATCGGCTGGGAGCATCAAAGGCTGCGGATCTTGGCCAGAGTTGCGGTGGTGGAGCGCTCGTGCAGGAACGGAATCGAATGGACTGTCCCGCCCCAGCCTTGCACTTCCCGCGCGCCGACGATGTCGGTTGCGGCCCAGTCGCCGCCTTTTACCAGCACATCAGGCTTGCAGGTGAGGATCAGGTTGAGCGGTGTGTCCTCATCGAACCCGATGACCAGGCTGACACTTTCCAGTGCTGCCAGCACCGCCATGCGGTCATCCTGATTGTTGATCGGGCGCTCGTCGCCTTTGCCCAGGCGCTTCACCGACGCATCGGTGTTAACCCCGATTATCAGGCTGGCGCCCAGCGCACGCGCTTGTGCCAGATAGGTGACATGGCCACGGTGGAGAATGTCGAAGCAGCCATTGGTGAAGACTAATGGGCGAGGCAGGTTGGCAATGCCCTCAGCCAGATTGCCGGCTGTACAAATCTTGTTCTCGAACAGCGGTGCAGCGAAAGAGCTCATCAGTCGATATATTCGAACAGCTTGACCACTTTCTGCACTCCGCCAGTGGTGCGAGCGATTTCCACGGCGTTATCCGCTTCATTGCGTTTCACCATACCAAGCAGATAGACCACGTTGTTTTCCGTCACCACCTTGATGTGATTGGCCTGAAACTTACCTAGCTCTACGAAGCGTACCTTGACCTTGGAGGTCAGGTAGCTGTCGTTGCTGCGCGAGGTATAGGAACTGACGCCGGCAATGGCGAGTTCGTTGAGGACGTTGCGGATATTGGGAACGCCGCGGACGGTTGATTCTGCTTCCTGTTTGGTGGCCTCAGACGGAACTTCACCGGTTATCAGGACGGTGCGGTTGTAGCTGGTGACGTTGACATGAATGGAGTCCTTGAATTTTTCGTCGAGACGGTTGGACGCTTTCAGTTCGATACCCTGGTCCTCGATATAAATGCCTGAAGTGCGGCGATCCTCGGCCATAAGAACTGCCGTTCCCGCGCCGGTTGCAATGACCGGGAAGCAGCCTTGCAGGTTGATGATGGAAAAAGCTGCAACAATCAGGTAGAGATAACGCATTTATTCAACTCCTAGTAATAAACAATCAACAGCATCGCACAGGCAGTGGATGGCCGTAATATGGATTTCCTGCGTGTGCGCGGTACGGTCGCCCGGTGCGCACAGGTGAATATCGCCAGGCATCAGGATTTCGGCCATCTGGCCGCCGCCCCGGCCGGTCAGCGCAATTACATTCATGCCGCGGTCATGGGCTGCGTTTACCGCCTGGATCACGTTGCGTGAATTGCCGCTGGTGGAAATGGCGAGCAGCAGGTCGCCGGAGTGCCCCAGAGCGCGTATCTGCTTGGAAAATATCTGGTCGAAATCGTAGTCGTTGGCAATCGAGGTGATGGTTGAGGAGTCGGTTGAAAGCGCAATCGCGGCGAGTCCCGGGCGTTCCATCTCGAAACGGTTGAGCATTTCAGCGGAGAAATGCTGGGCATCCGCCGCCGAACCGCCATTGCCGCAGGCAAGAATTTTGCCGTCGGCCATCAGGCACTGCACCAGGCGTTCCGCCGCATCGGCAATCGGGGCCGCAAGCAAATCCAGCGCCTGCAACTTGAGGTGAGCACTTTCGGTAAAGTGGTGGCTGATTCGGCTGATTAAATCCATAAATATCTAACTACCCTCACCGCGTCCTCTGCGGTTATTTTGAATTACCAGAATTACTGGGACATTGAATACAAACTAAAATAAATTGTGTTTCTTGTTCATTCGCCAAAGGCGTTCCTGATCCACTCGATGTCATTATCTCGCAGGCTGCGCAACAATACCACATCGAAGCGGCAGGCAGGGAAGCTGCGCAGTTGCTGCAAATAATGCCGGGCGGCGAGCACCAGTTTGTGTTGCTTGCCGGCAGTGATGCTGGCCGCTGCCCCGCCGAATGCATCGTTTCCGCGTAGCCGGACTTCGACGAATACCAGCGTGCTCTGATCATTGCAGACCAAGTCGATTTCGCCGAAGCGGCAGCGATAGTTGGTTTCAACCAGCTTCAGCCCCTGCCGCTGCAGGAAGGTCGCGGCCAGTCGCTCCGCTTCGGCGCCGGTATTACCGGGGTTCGCCAAGATTCCTCGGGTCGGCGAACTCGGTGGCTACCGCTGTTCCCTCCCTGAATTGCGCAACCGCCATTTCGCGCTGGAACTGGTGGTTGGCAAGGCTGATCTGGCCGGTCACGCCATCCACCACGGGGCCTTCTGCTGGTCGCGGGTTCTGTGCCATTACGATGGCGATACGAAAGGCATCAATGCCCAGTGCGTAAAGCCGCTCCTGCTCGATGCTGAATTTTTCAGCACGTGGGTATACCATTACGGCGGGGTGGTCGGGCACGAGCAACCAGGGCATATCGGCAAACAGCACGCCGTTCAGGTCGACATTTCGTCCGATTTCCTGGTTGCCGCCGAAGACCATCGAGGTGGCGTAGGTCGGTGTGTTGGGGTCCAGATACGGGCGGACCATGCGAGCTCGCTCGGCATCGGCGGCGAGAAAGAGGATGTCCGACCGATGTTTGAATACCGTATCGCGCAATGCGGGGAATTGGGTCTGCTCGGGGGAAAAGCTGGCCTGTGCCACCAGCTTTCCACCCAAGCCGCGCCATGCGTCGGCAAATGCCAGCTGTACCCGTTTGGCTAGCGGCGTATTGGCGGTAACGGTCAGGGCAGTGCGCCATCCGTCGTTAAACGCGCGGCGTGCAGCCTGACGCGCTTCACCCTCCGCGGTCAGGCCGAACAGGTAGAGATTTTCAGGAAGAAATTCTTCCCCCTCCGGATAATTCAGGGCCAGGGTCGGCACTTCAACCAAACCGCTTTTTGCTAACGTAGTGACGGCATTCCGGGTCAATGGGCCAATCACGATTTTGGCGCCGGCTTGCAATGCCTGCAGGTATACGGACACAATATCTTCAACCTGGTCGCCGGTAGGATAGACTTGCAGCGGCAGTACTGCCGGTATCTGCATGATGGAAGCGGCAACGGCACCCTGCCTGACCGCCTCGGCAGCCGGCCCGAACGAGGCCGACTTGAGTGGCAACAGTAGAGCAATATGGGGTTTCTGGCCTTTTTTCTGCGGAGCTGTAAAAGCCTCCGGAGGAAGCGCCATGGTCAGCGGGAAGGCTTGTGCGATCTCCAGGGAGGGGGCTGTCGGTGCCGGGGCGCTTTGCACTGGTGTGTCGATGGGCTGGGCTTCCCTTACCGGTGCGGGTTGCGTTGGGGTGGCGCAACCGCTATTGAATGCGGCAAACAGGATAATCAGAAAGGTGGCGAACCATTGCATCAGGAAAATAACCAGACAGGCAAAAGCATATTATATGTAGTTGCTACACCAATTGGAAATCTGCAGGACATTACCCTGCGCGCATTGGAAATCCTACGTAGCGTTGACGCCATCGCCGCCGAGGATACCCGCAATACCACCCGCCTGCTCAACCACTTCGCCATCGGTGCCAAACTGATCGCAGTGCATGAACACAACGAATACCAGTCCGCCACGCGGTTGATTGAAATGCTTCAGTCCGGCAAGTCGGTCGCGCTGGTTTCGGATGCCGGCACGCCGGCGGTGAGCGATCCCGGCGCCTACCTGGTCGCCAAGGTGCGCGAGTCTGGCCTGCGCGTCGTTCCCATCCCCGGTGCGAATGCGGCGATCACCGCCTTTTCAGCAGCTGGGATCATCGCGCCGCATTTTCTGTTCTATGGCTTTCTGCCGCACACCGCATCGGAGCGCAAGCGCGAGCTCGCAGCGCTGAAGGCGATGCCCCATACCCTGGTGTTTTACGAATCACCTCACCGCATCCTCGCCAGTATGGCCGATCTGCGGGAAGTCCTTGGCGGCACACGCACGGTCACTATCGCGCGCGAGCTGACCAAGATTTTCGAAACCATCCATACCTGCACGCTGGAAGAGGCTCTGGAATGGCTGGAAGCCGACTCTAACCAGCAGAAGGGCGAGTTCGTCCTGCTGGTGTCGGGGGCGGAAGTGGCAAAGGAGGAGGGGATAGGCGAGGAAGCGCAACGCATTCTGCAACTGTTGCTGGCGGAAATGCCGCTGAAACAGGCGGTGAAACTGGCCGCCGAGATCAGCGGCGAGAAGAAGAATGCGCTGTATGAACTGGCGTTGCAGTTGAAGAAGAGTGAGGGGTGAAGCGACAGGGTGCCCCGTTTTTCGCTCGGTACGCAGGTGAATATCGCCACAAAAATCAATCGTCGTATGCATGTCGAGCTTGAAGCAGCGTAGTCATGGCCACGCTACGAGTCTAGACTTGAGTTTAACTGCATCCAGAATTCTGGTAATTCATCAGGGTCCTTGGCGCTTCTTTTCCTCCTGCTTAATCTTCTTGTCAGCCTTTTTTTCCTTGGTTGTTTTAGCGGGTTCTTTCTTGACCGCTTTCTTCGAGTCCTGGCCTTTGCTCATGATTTTTTCTCCATCATTGAAAAATTTGAATTGTGCATCGTCGATCTAACCCAGTGGGATGGGCTCCCCTCATCTATCGGTCGCTGTACCAGACTGGAGGTGCCAGTAATTCAGTCAGCCGGGAAAGGGGTCCAAAATGAACATTAGCACGAATTGGCCTTGATCTGGCAAAGCATGTTTTTCCGGTCCAGGGTGTTGCCCGGCAGGGAAGGCCGGCGGCATCACTCATCAGACATAGACGGGCGGGTTGGGATGGCGACTATCCTTCATTTCCAATATAGAAACTGGCGAACGCCAAATCAGCATCTTGCACCTCTTTTCCTCACCGGGCTTCCTGCACCTCGTTGACAATTTCCGTCAGGTCTTTTTCCCAATGCATGAATACGGCCTTGAGCGCGGGGTTCGGGAAGAAATCAGCGAGGACGCCGGGACGGTCGGTGACCAGAATGGTGTTATCCCGTTCGGCGAATATCGCCACATTGAGTGGCAGGTAGGGGATCAGCTCGGGGTATTTTGCGGTGAGTTGCGCGACTTCTTCGGCTTTGCCGTAGAACACCACCTTGTATTGGTCGGTTTTGTAACCGATTTTCGTCAGGCCGATGTCCACGTTCTGCACGTGCGTGACCTTGTAGCCCCGCGTCGTGATGGCGTTTTGCAGCGCCATCATCGCTTCGGGGAAGGACAGGCTGGAACGGATCATCAGCAGCTGGTCGGCGCAGGCGGTGGAAGCCAGGTTGAATAGCAGGGCGGCGATCAGGACCCGCATCGTTCTTTTCATATCGCCGCTTCTTCCATGATCGCCAGGTAATGCTTGGTCATTTCGTCGCAAAGGGTATTGAGCTCGGCGTTGTTGAAGATTTTACTCAGGCGTTTGGGGTTGACTGTCATCATTTTGACTTTGCCGTTCTGCTCTACCACAGTGATGCGGCAAGGCAGGAACAGGCCGACTCTGGGGTCGGTCGCCAGCGCCGCGTTCAGCATGCTGAAGTTGCAGAAATAGATGATGTGCTGGTGTGGGTCTTCCTGGCCTGTTGGCGTCAGCCCGTGGTTGAGTGGTTGCTCGCGGATGAAGATGAAATTGTTCGAGCTGGCCGCTCGTTTTACGTTTTCGATCGTGGTCTTGAGGTCGTAGGGGGAATTCATGGTCAGCACGGCTTGTTCGGTTTCGAGTACGCCGGCGTGCCTGGATCTGGGTGATTTTTCGAAACTGCGGATGAAGCTGACGATGTCGTCGATATCTTTTTCCTTTAGCCCTTGTTTCAGGAAGGAGGTCATCGGCGTGCCTTCGCGCCCGTTCATCAGGGTTTTCTTGATCATGCTGTCGCTGGCGGCGGCGAGAAAGCCGGGGTTGTTCAGAGCTGGCGCCATGATCGGCAGGTCGCGCGGGCGCGAGAAGGTCACGCCGGTACCCTTGCCACCCTCTCCGTCGGCACCGTGGCAGGCTACGCACCGTTTAGCGTAGAGCACCCGGCCATGCCCGGCATTCCCCTTGACGGGCGTGGCGGAGAACTGCGGCGCCGGTGCCTTGTTCCAGCTGCGGATGTGGCGGACGATGGCGTCGATGTCGGCGTCTGGCAGTGCCGATGTGGGCATGACCCTGCCGGGGCGGCCAAGACGAATGGTCTTGTGCAGATAATCGTTGCTGACGGTGGCCTGAAACGAGGGCAGCGAGAGCGGAACGCCGAGTCCTCCTGCACCATTTTCTCCATGGCATGCTGCGCAGTTGCGGGCGTAGAGTCTGGCACCGTCCGGAGCGGCCTGCGCTGGTAAGCTCACTGCGAGAACAAGCAGAGTCAGTGCGAATATTCTATACATGGGGGAAAATTATAACTGAAACCGGAAACTGAGAGTTTCCTGAAGCGTCGTATAATCCTGAAAGTAGCGGTTCAATCGCTTTTCTAGGATATATTCAAATGGAAAAATTAACCCTTATTCGTCCCGACGACTGGCATCTACACCTGCGCGACGGCGAGCACATGCGGGCGGTGCTGCCGGACACGGCGCGCCGTTTCGGACGCGCCATTGTCATGCCTAACCTCAGGCCGCCCGTCACCAGCACCGAGCTGGCGCTGGTCTATCGCGGGCGCATCCTCGCGGCTTTGCCGCAGAATGCGCGCTTCGAACCGCTGATGACGCTCTACCTGACCAACAATACGACGCCTGACGAAATCGCACTGGCCAAGGAGAGCGGGCTGGTACACGGGGTCAAACTGTACCCGGCCGGGGCCACCACCAACTCGGATTCGGGCGTGACCGATCTGCTCGGGAAGTGCAGTGCGGCACTGGCGAAAATGGAAAAGCAGGATTTGCCGCTGCTGGTGCATGGCGAGGTTACCGATCCCGAGGTGGACGTGTTCGACCGCGAAAAGGTCTTCATCGATCGCGTGCTGGCGCCGCTGGCACAGCGTTTTCCTGGTCTGCGCGTGGTGCTGGAACATATCACCACCCGGGACGGCGTGGAGTTCGTCAAGGCGGCATCAAAGCGCGTTGCCGGCACGTTGACCGCCCATCATCTGCTGATGAACCGCAACGCCATGTTCGCCGGCGGCATCCGCCCGCATCACTATTGCCTGCCGGTGCTGAAGCGCGAGGAGCATCGCCGCGCACTGGTCGCGGCGGCGACCAGCGGCGATCCGAAGTTCTTTCTCGGTACCGATAGCGCGCCCCATGCCAAGGGTGCCAAGGAAGCCGCCTGCGGCTGCGCCGGCATGTATACCGCCCATGCGGCCATCGAGCTTTACGCCGAGGCGTTCGAGCAGGCGGGCGCGCTCGACAGGCTGGAGGCCTTCGCCAGTTTTTATGGCGCAGATTTTTATGGCCTGCCGCGTAACACGGACAGCGTTACGCTGGTGAAGGAAAGCTGGGTTGTGCCGGCAGAAATGGAATTCGGCGGCGATGTGCTGGTGCCGCTCCGAGCGGGGGAGAAAATATCGTGGAGGTTGCTGGATTGATGCAGGTGGTCTCCTTATCTCAGGGTTGTTCCACTGCTATGCCCCGCATGAAATCGGCGCCAGCTCGATAATCCGGTTCGCGCAATTGTCCGGTGCTTTCCTGTAGCTATCCAGCATCTTCCGGGCTGTAGCAGTCCAGCGATCCTTCCCCGTTGCCACCTCTTTTTCCAGTGCCGCAATCTGGCCGTCGTCCGCCCAGCGCCGGTAGGCTTCATTCAGCTCGGGGAAGGTGGCGCGGCGCATGGCGGTGAAGTTGGCGAAGTAGAAGTGCAGGCTCGCGGTGTTGTTGCGTTCCAGCAGGCGCGGCAAGGCAATGCTGCAGTCCGCCACGTGGTCGCGCACGGCGCGCGCCACGATCTCGGCACGGGTGCCGGATACTACGGACAGCATATCGCTCCAGTCAGGACCCAGTTGCGCGCCGGCGTGGCATTCGCCGATTTCATGCAAAATCACCGATTCGGTTTCCGTGTCTGTCATCTGTTCCAGGGCGGCGGTAAAGTCCTGCTCGAAGTCATAATGGCCAAGCGAGCGGGCCATGGCGCTGCCCTTTTTTTTCCAGTTCCATTCCTCGATTTTTTCCCACAGCATGCGGCGTAGCGATTCGCGCCGGACAAACACCGTGCCGCCCAGCATCATGGCGGGAGGGGCAGCAAGGTCGCGGGCATGTTCATTGTTGGCGACCAATACTGGGTAGCCGTCGCGCTGTTCGGCGCTGAGCAGGTCGGCCAGGAAAAAATGCGGGACCGAACGGCCGCCCACGCCGCCGCTGTAAACCAGCCCGCTGGGTAGAAGGGCGCGGTTGATGGATTCGGTGTCGAATGGGTTGAATGCAGTGTCGCCGATGGAGATGGGCGCATAAGATTGGTCTTCCATCTCTTCCCAGCGTTGCTCGCGGCGGGTCAGCCATTCACCGAGTTCGTCCTTGGGCAGCGACGCCTGGAATGAGTAGCCTTTTTCCCAGCGATACAGTTCGCGCATCTTCAGCAGGTAGGTGCACAGGGTGAAGTTGCGCGCGTGCTGGGCGTCGGCGATGTCGCAGTTGTGCTGGACTGCGGCGCTCAGGGCTTGCAAGTGGGTGTCCATGTAGGTTCCTTTGGTGGAATGGCAATACCCTACCAAATTGATCGGGAATTATCAAGAGCAACGTGGTACAATGACCATGAAGCTGGCTAGACAGTCGCTGCGCGCGCAAGCGCGGAGAGGAAAGTCCGGGCTCCATAGAGCAGGATGCCGGTTAACGACCGGAGGCCGTGAGGCCATGGAAAGTGCCACAGAAAATATACCGCCGATGGCCGTTCCGCAAGGGGTGGATCAGGTAAGGTTGAAATGGCGAGGTAAGAGCTCACC
>JAHJJI010000085.1 GCA_018823025.1 Gammaproteobacteria bacterium
GATGTCGGGAGTTCGAATCTCTCCACCCCGACCAGGATTTGTCCGACAATCTGCCCGTAGCTCAACCGGATAGAGCACCAGCCTTCTAAGCTGGGGGTTACAGGTTCGATTCCTGTCGGGCAGGCCAGTTTGGTCTGTTTTATCAGTGGTGGCTGTAGCTCAGTTGGTAGAGTCCCGGATTGTGATTCCGGTTGTCGTGGGTTCGAGCCCCATCAGCCACCCCAAATATTCAAAGGCTTGCAGCGATGCAGGCCTTTTTTACGTCTAGATATCCTCGAAACATAACAAGTTCGCAATTGTATTTACTCACCTTTCGCTCTCTCCCCCCATCCCCTCACGCGAACACATACCGAGTAGCTTTGCCCTGGTCTTACCTCTCCTGCTTATAACCAGAGGCTTTCCGCCTCTCAGCCCCGAAGCGGCCGTTTGCGCCCATTTCCCAGGCAAATATGCTAACTGCCAGCATTACCCTGCTAGTATTATAGAAAGAGTTTTTTGACAAAAACATAACAGATGGTATTGAAATTAATTGCCATCAACACGGGAGTGAGAGGTGCTGGGCATGGATGTTCTATTGATTGAACCCGAACCAGCAATGAGTGCGGTGTTGCAATCTGTGCTTGAAAGCCGTGGCCATACAGTCACAGCGGTCACTGATGGAGAAAGCGGGCTGGAACGCTATCAAAGTCAGCACTTTCCCATAGTGATCCTGGATTGGCAATTGCCGGAAATGGACGGACTGAATGTGTGCCGCAAGATTCGGAGTAGCCCGAAGGGAGCAGACAGTCTGATCCTGATGATCACCTTGCGCACGAACCCCGGTGACCTCAAACAGATACTGGCTGCCGGCGCCGATGATTACCTCGCAAAGCCGGTCGACAAGTTACTCTTCAACATTCGGCTTGCGATTGCCGAACAGCGGGCTAGTAACTTGATGCTTCAGCGGAAAGCCGAGGAATCTCGTACCCGTGCCCAGGCCATGCTCCAATTGGTACTTAACACCATTCCCTCACGCGTGTTCTGGAAAAACAAGGAGAGCCGCTACCTCGGCTGCAATCGTCTATTTGCACTGGATGCTGGCCTGAAAGACCCAAGCCAGATCGTTGGCAAGACTGATCATGATTTGTGCTGGGCCGAGCAGGCCCAGCTTTACCTTTCAGATGATCGTGCAGTAATGCAGTCCGGGCTGCCCAAGGTCAATTATGAGGAGCACCAGGCAACCCCGGATGGTGAATCAATGTACCTGGAAACCAGCAAGATCCCCTTGAAGGATAGGAAAGGTAATCTGATAGGTGTGATGGGCACCTACCAAGACATCACCAAGCGCAAGGAGGCCGAGGCTGAAATCCTCGCCCTCAACCTGAGCCTGGAAGAGCAGGTGCGAGAACGCACCAAGGAACTTCTTGCCAAGGAAGAGCAACTGCATGAAACCCTGGCGCTGAACGATAGCATCCTGATGACGTCCGCCTTGGGGATCGCAGCCTATCGGCAGAACGGTCAGTGCGTTATGGCCAACCCATCACTGGCCGCTATAGCCGGCATCACTCAGGAGCAGTTGCTGAATCAGAATTTTCGCCAACTCGGTTCCTGGCAGACCTCGGGGATACAGGAGGCGGCGGAGAGCGTGCTGGCCACCGGCGCAAAGGTGGAACTCGATATTCGATCCCTTACCAGCTTTTTCGGCCACGACGTTTGGATGCGTTGCCGGCTGTCCCGCTTTACCAGTCGGGGAGAGCCGCATCTGCTGCTCATGCTCGAGAACATCACCGAGAAGAAAGCCGCCGAGGAAGAACTACGCCTCGCCGCCAGCGTGTATCAAAACTCGTCGGAAGGCATCCTGGTCACCGATGCTGCCGGCATCATTTTGTCAGTCAATCCTGCCTTCACAGAAATCACCGGATACACGGAAGACGAGGCGCGGGGGAAGAAAACCAGCCTGCTACGTTCCGACCGCCAAGGACCGGAATTTTACCACTCGATGTGGGAAACTCTGACCAAAGAAGGCTGTTGGCGTGGAGAGATATGGAACAGGAGGAAGGACGGGGAAGTCTACTTGGAGTGGCTCTCCATAAACCGCATCGAAGCCAGTGACGGAGCCCCTTTCCGCTACGTCGCCGTTTTCCACGATATCACGGAACTTCGGCGCAAGGACGAGGAAATCCGGCACCAGGCGTTCCACGATGCCCTCACCGGCCTGCCCAACCGCGCCCTGATGAAAGACCGCCTTCTGCTCGCCCTCGAACGGTCGAAGCGCGAGGGGGGTCGCCTTGCGGTGATTTTCATCGACCTTGACCGCTTCAAGGCCATCAACGACGGACTGGGCCACGATGTCGGGGATCTTCTGCTGCAAGAGGTGGCTCGCCGTATCAAGAGCCGAATGCGCACCGTGGACACGGTGGCTCGGCTGGGAGGGGAAGAGTTCGTGGTTCTCATGGAGGATCTGCGGGATGCCGGGGATAGCGCCAGCCTGGCACAGGAACTGATTGCCGAGATTGCACGCCCCATGGAACTGAGCGGGCATGCCGTCGAGATCAGCGCCTCCATGGGTATGGCCTTTTACCCCGAGGACGGGGCGAAGCCCCTGGAGCTGATGAAGTGCGCCGACCTCGCCATGTACGCAGCCAAGTCGGCCGGACGCAACACCTATCGGTTCTTCCAGCAGGACATGCAGGACCGGATCAGCCAGCGATTGAGCCTGGAGATGGAACTGCGCGTCGCCTTAGCGCAGCGCGATCTGGAGCTGCACTACCAGCCCAAGGTCGATCTGGCCACGGGCAATATTCTCGGTGTCGAGGCTCTTTTGCGTTGGCGCCACCCGCTGCGCGGACTGCTGCTACCAGCCGACTTCATCCCGCTGGCAGAGGAATGCGGCCTAATCTGCGAGCTCGGGGACTGGGTGCTCGACGAGGTCTGCCACCAGTCGGCTGTCTGGCAGGCAGCCGGACACACTTTCAAGATTGCCTTTAATATTTCGCCGCACCAGCTGGAAATGGGAGACCTGGTGGCACGCATCTCCGAACTGACCGCCCTCCACGGGATTGCCCCGTCGGACCTGGAAATCGAGCTTACTGAGAGCGCGGTAATGGCGTATTCAATACACGCCGCCAGCGTGCTCGCTCGCCTGCGCGGGATCGGTGTCACGGTAGCGGTGAGCGATTTCTGCGCGGGTTACTCCAGCCTGTCCTACCTGCGGAAGCTGCCCATCGATATCCTGAAGATCAACCATTCGTTTGTTACGGATGCAGACAACAACGCAGAGGACGCCCAGATTGTGAAGACCATTCTTTCCCTGGGGCGGATGTTCAAATTGACGATGGAAGCCGAGGGCATTGAAACCAGCCACCAGGCAGAGTTGCTGAAATCATTCGGCTGCGGCATAGCCCAAGGCTACTTCTTCTCGCGTCCCCTGCCAGCGCGAGAATTCGAGGATTGGCTGGACGCGGCAATTGACGCAAGCGGCCGCAAGCCAAATCTCGAATAGCCCATGCATATCGTTGCGATTCCAGTTATCGCGGGCACGAGCCCCATCAACCATCTCATAAGCAAAACAAACCGCCAGCCTTGGCGGTTTTTTCCATTGTCTAGCGTTCTTCCCGCGCCTTCCCTGCCCGGTTTGATTCTTGCAACAACCAAAATACGGTAAACTGCAAAAAAACCTGGCGGATGCATCCGATCCGCATAAAACCATAGAGGCAGAACATGGCAAACAGCGCAAGCGATCTGGTCAAGGACATTGGTGGCCTGGTCACGCTCCCGGATGTTTATTTGCGCATCAACCAACTGGTTGAAGATCCAAACAGCACCACAGAGGATATAGCCAAAGCTGTCAGCCGCGACCCTTCATTTACCGTGCGCATGCTGCGCGTAGCCAACAGCACACTATATGGGCGCTCTTCCACTGTAGACACTGTCTCCAGGGCGGTAACTCTGATAGGCACTTTACAGATACGCAGCCTGGCTCTGTCCATGTCCGTGGCGAGCAGTTTCGCTGGCCTGCCCAACGCGCTGGTGTCGATGGAAAATTTCTGGCGGCATAGCCTGCTTTGCGCCCTGGTCGCGCGTCACCTGGCGAAAGAGGCTCGTCGCTGCGACCCTGAAGCCCTCTTCACCGCCGGACTGCTGCATGACATCGGCGAACTGGTGATTTTCAACCGCATGCCTGAACAGGCCAGGGAAGCGCTGCTTATCGTACTGGACAGCCAGGATGAGGTTCCTATCCACGAAGCCGAACACCAGATTATGGGCTTCGATCACAGTGAAGTGGGAGGCGAACTGGCGCGGCTATGGAAGCTCCCAGCCCTGCTGGAAGACTGCATCGCCCACCACCATGATATTGAGAATGCCAAACAATTCCCCAGAGAGACTGCGCTGGTACACATTGCCAATGTCGTTGCGCTAATGGCGGAACTGGACACGCTCGATCCCGCAGATGTAGAGCCGATCGATCCGCGCGCCTGGGAAGTCACCGGCCTCACCGAGGAGTCAGTGGAACCGGCAGTACGTCAGGCACAGGAAGAGATCATAGAGGCCGAAAAACTGTTTCTAGACAAACAGTAGCCTCCACCCATCAGGTAAACATTCATGGCACTTTTATCCAGCCCCAAACCGCCTCCGCCGTCTCCAACACTGCCCGGTTTCGAGCATGTACGGCGCTCGTGGAACGAAACCTACCAGTCCTACGCAGCCCGAATTCTGCCGGGCGAATACTATGTAACCCGACACGACGAAGGTGTTTACACCACCCTCGGTTCGTGCATTTCCGCCTGCATCCGCGACAAAGTGCTGGGTATCGGCGGCATGAACCACTTCATGCTCCCGGCCACAGAAGCATCTGAAGCCGATGCCTGGAAAGCCTCCAGTCAGAGTTCCGCCACCCGCTATGGCAACTACGCCATGGAACACCTGATCAACGAAATCATGCGCAATGGGGGAAAACGCGAGAATCTTGAGGTCAAAGTCTTCGGAGGCGGACGCATCCTGCAAAACATGACCGATGTCGGTCAACGCAACATCGAGTTTATTCGCGACTACCTCAAAACTGAAGGACTACAGATGGTATCGGAAGATGTAGGTGAAACATTCCCCCGCATGGTGGTTTATTTCCCCACCACTGGCCGGGTACGGGTTAAAAGACTGCGTTCCCTGCATACCAATACGATCGCCACACAAGAAATCAGCTACATCGATACCCTCAAGGCAAAACCGGTCACGGGCGATGTGGAATTGTTCTGAGTTATTGCTGTTGATACAGCGTATTAAGGAAGCCATGAACAAGTCCGTCACACCGGCGAAAGCCGGTGTCCAGCTCATTGAAAATACTGGATTCCGGCTTTCGCCGGAATGACAAATCGGGACTTGTTCAGCGTTTCCTTAATCCGACAGGATGCCTCGGTAGATCTTCTGGAACTTGGTTAGCTTAGTTCACCTAGAGGACGCGGTGTGGCGATGCCATAGCCTTGCATATAGTCAACGCCAAGCTCCCCCAATATTTTCATAATCGACTGATTCTCAACGAATTCTGCGATCGTTTTTCTTCCCATGACATGCCCGATATGATTGATCGATTCAACCATTGCATGATTGGTAGGGTCGGAGGCTATATCCTTGACAAACACCCCATCAATTTTCAGGAAATCCACCGGAAGGTTCTTGAGATAGGCATAAGAAGATAATCCACTGCCAAAGTCGTCGAGAGCAAAACTGCAACCATGACTTTTTAACCGCTCAATGAAATATTGAGCCTTGACAAGATTGCCAATAGCCTCAGTCTCCGTGATCTCGAAACAGATCTTTTCCGCTGGAATCGCGAACTCCTTCAACTGGTTTTCAATGTGAATCAGACAACCCGCGTCACCCAGGGAACGTCCGGAAAGATTGACCGATCCGAACTCCAACGCTTTCAAATGAGCAGGATGCTCTGCCAGCCAGCGAAAATAGGTGCTGATCACCCAGCGATCAATGGTAGCAATCAAATTGTAACGTTCCGCAGCAGGCAGAAAACTCCCTGGGGGAATCAGTTGGCCTGATTCGTCCAGCATGCGAATAAGAATCTCGTAGTGGCTATTCAGGTCTGCCGGGGCATCACAATGGACGATCGACTGGTAATAAAGCACCATGCGCTGCTCTTCCAGCGCCTTGGAGATACGTGGAGTCCATTGCATTTCTCCATGGCGCGCATGCAGCGCCTGATCTTCTTCATCGTGAACATAGATGTTATTACGCCCAACCTCTTTAGCCATGTGGCAGGCGGCATCGACCCGACTCAGAATGGACATCACGGATTCACTTTCGCGATCAATCCCGATCAATCCTATGCTGATGCCTATGCTGAAGGTGCTGCCATCCCATACAAAGCGGAAGTTCTGAGTCACCTCCTGAATCTTGCCGGCGATATGCAGGGCTTGCTGGACGGAACAGTTTTCCAGAAGCAGCCCGAATTCGTCTCCTCCCACCCGCGCCAGGATGTCTCCCTGGCGTAACAACCCTGATAGTTGAACGGTATACAGCTTTAGCAGTTCATCGCCAGCGACATGGCCGCAAGTGTCGTTGATCACCTTGAACTGATCGACATCCAGATGAAGCAGGCTATGTTCCCTGCCGTTGACCTGGGCATCACGAATTGCCTGTTTCACCTGATATTCGAACTCATGGCGGTTGAGGAGGCCTGTCAAGGCATCATGCGTAGTCTGATAGGAGAGCTGTTGGGCTAGTTCGCGTGCCTGGCTGACATCGCGGAAGACAAGCACAACGCCGGATGCTTGCCCATCATGGCCTCGAATCGGCGCGGCAGTAGGTTCGATGTAAATTTCACGCCCACCGAGCCCGACCAGAATAAGTGTGCGGAATGAAGGAGAAAGCCGTCCCTCACGCAAACAGTGCGCCACCAGATCGTTGGCTGGTTGGCGGCTATCCTCAAAGAGCAGGCTTCCCAGTTCCGCAAGTTGTTTAGTTCTTGCTTCGTCCAACTGAGCGGCAAATAGCTGTTCAGCGACCGGGTTGAGATATTCGATTCGTCCCTGGATATCCGTGGTGATAACCGCATCACCAATGGACGAAAGCGTAACCAGGATCTTTTCCTTTTCGCTGAAAAGTGCCTGATTGGCATTTTCCAGTTGTACGATCAAATTATTATTGTCAATGGCAGTGGCGATCTGGCTGGCAAGTAAAGTCAGCAAATCGAGATCACGCTGATCAAAATCGCCACCACCGATCTTGTTGATACCGGCGATTCCACCGAGGAAATGGTTACGACCGACCAGGGGAACGAGGATGACGCTACCGACCTCCTTTTCCCACTTATTACACTCTTCTGCACTGAGCTCCTTGAGCACACCGCGCCACCAGGGGCGCTGATGCTTCCAAACCCATCCGCAGATGCCCATGTTCAGATCCAGGCTCTCCCCGACGATCTCTTCAGCATGGAGACCGCAGCCGGCGCGATAAGTGTAAGTGGAGCAGTTTTCGTCAAGGACGGGGATAAGCACCGTTTCGGCCTTGATCAACCCTTGAGCAAAAGTCGCCACCATCCGAAAAATGGTTTCGAGATCGAGTCGCTCGCGGACTGCAGCGACCACTTCCTTGAACAACGCGATCTGCTGATCGCGGTCATAAAGCTCATCTCGAAGTTTTATGACCAGCTGATCCAAAGAAATTTCCAGTCGTTTATTCATTCAACACCCATCAGAACTCGACGTTTTTTATTATCAATACCTCTCACACATGAGAGCTTCTATATCCAGCCCATCTCAAACATGATTAATACACAGTCCAATCATCAGCGCAATAGCTTACGCCCTGCCTTTGGGTGTTCCGGCGCATGACAGGCACGGCGGAAAACTTGCAGGTTTTTCTGGGCGTGGCCCAGCACGCTGCCTTGGGGATAGCTGCCCGCCTCATTCGCCGTACCTGCGGGGATGCCGGTCAACAATTCGATGCCTTCTTTCGCATGCTCTACGGTATAGATATGAAAAAGACCACTGGCAACGGCATCTACGACCTTGCTCTCCAGCATCAGATGGCGCCGATTGCGCCAGGGAATCAACACACCTTGGCTGCCATCCAGTCCTGCAGTTTCGCAAATGCGAAAATAACCCTCGATTTTTTCGTTGATCCCGCCCACCGGCAGCACTTCACCGTGCTGGTTGACCGCGCCGGTGACGGCGATGCCCTGTCTGAGCGGCAGGCCAGACAAGGACGAGAGCAGGGCGTAAAGCTCGGCACAGGAGGCTGAATCCCCTTCTACGCCATGATATTCCTGTTCGAAAACGATAGAGGCATTGAGGGAAAGCGGAGCGATATGCGCGAATAGTGCAGCCAGGTAGTTTTGCAGGATGAATACGCCCTTGTCGTGAATCGGACCGGACAATTCGACTTCGCGCTCGATATTCAGCAGGCCAGCATCGCCAGCGAACGTACGTGAAGTAATCCGTATCGGGAAACCAAAACGGTAGTCGCCCAGATCGACCTGCGTCAGGCCATTAATCTGACCCACTCTCTCTCCATGCAGATCAATCAGCAGATCTCCCTCGGCGATGGATTCACGCAGACGCTGGTCTGGATAATCGTGCCGCCAGGTGCGTGCCTGTAGTGCTGCATCGACGTCCTCAGCCTCGACCAATTCATTCTTGCGGGCACGGCAGATGGCAGCGCTTTCCATCACCAGCGCCTCGGCACGAGCAAAGATCGCACTCTGGCGCGCCTGATCATCCACATCACGATGACCATCCTCCAGAAAACGCGCCACCGCTGCGGAAGAAAAATGGGGCAACCCAAGCTGACGGCAGGCGTGGGCGACAAAAATTGACGAGGCGTGCCGGGTTTGATCGCTGGATGAAAAACTTTCGGCAAAATCCACTTTCACCCGGAAGCGTCGTGCGAATTCAGGGTCTGCTTCCTGCAGATCGTAATACTGATCACGTGAGCCTATCAAAATGATTTTCACCTCGATAACCACCGCCTCAGGCTCAAGCGAAACCGCCGCGATCGGCGTAAAAGCCGTACCCGGCTCCTCGATCTGCAGCCTGCCACTACGCAGGAAACGCCGCAGCTTTTCCCACACCAGGGCATCGGCCAGCAAATCGCGCAGGTGCAGCATGAGAAATCCGCCGTGCGCCTTGAGCAGGCTGCCAGCTCGAATACGCGTAAAATCCGTCACCAGCACGTCGTTCTCAGACTGATACTCGATACTGCCGAACAAAGAGCGGAACAGCGGATTATCCTCGATGATCACCGGTGCGCCGGATAGGCCACCATTGTCCACCACCAGGTTAACCCGATAGCGTGACAGCGCTCTCTCCAGAAAATCCTGACGGCTTTCCTCATCGTCGTCGGCAATCTGAAACAGCGCCAGATTGTCGAGCACGTCATGGGCCATGTCATCCAGCCAGGCATTCAGCTTGGCGGCATCCTTGATCTGTTTTTTCAAACCGTCACGGATTTCCTGCAAGCCATGATCCAGCAGCGGCTTCACCACCTGGCGACGCAAGGCTGCCAGCGCCTCGTTCATCACTCGCTCCAGCGGTCGGGTTTTCTCGAAATAAAGGGTAATTTCGACACGCAGTTCCTGCTCGGCCTGCTCAACCGCAGCCCGGCGCTCCTTCGGC
>JAHJJI010000086.1 GCA_018823025.1 Gammaproteobacteria bacterium
AATCGCGCGCTCGATGTCCGCTTCTGTCACATCCTGCTCTCCTTCTGCACCCCGCTCCACACTGAAGGTATTGAGCTGTACCGTATAGGTGTCCAGCGGCATGGTCGCGGTAGATATCGTGCGCGGGGTGAGCAATTTTTCGTCTCCCCAGCGCATACCGACCGCGCTCAGGTTGTCACCCTCCTCACCGCCGCGCAATTCAGCGTGGTCGAGCAATTCAGGAATGGCGGTAGTAATCGGGTAGGTATCGAGAATCGACGCGATCTCCTCCGTCGAAAGCAGTCCCCACAGGCCATCGGAACACATCAGCAGGGTGTCGCCTTCGCGTAACTGCATCTTGCGCGACAACTCGATGTCGGGGGGAATGGGTCCGCCCAGGCAACTGTAAACTTTGTTGCGCTCTGGATGCGTGGTCATTTCATCCTCGGTAATTATTCCCTGCTCGAACAGTTGCTGCACCAGGGAATGGTCGCGAGTGCGGGTTGCCAGCTTGCCGCCATGAAAGAGGTACAAGCGGGTATCTCCGACATGAGCCCAATAGGCCTGATTATCCTGCACCACGCAAGCCACGCAGGTGGTGCGGGGGTGCTCGCTCAGGCCATGCGCCAGGACATAATCGCCGATGGCTTCGTGCGCCTGGTTAAGGGTATCGATCAGGAAGCGGAATGGATCTTTTAGTGCCGGCGTTGCCAGCTTCTGAAAGTTTTCCACCAGGAACTGTACCGCGATCTGGGAGGCGATTTCGCCGTGAAAATGGCCGCCCATGCCATCTGCAACCACCATCAGCAGTGCATCCCGACTGTAGGAATAGGCCAAGCGGTCCTGATTATATCTACGTCCCCCCTGACGGCTGGATTGGAAAATCGAAAATTTCACCGGTCGCCACCTGTTTTTGATTTGCTGAATTTATTTCGAATAGTATGCAACAGAGAAAACTTTTTCTGGATCACTTCAGGTATCTTGTCTTTCTCCAGCAATGCCTTCTGCACCACGAACACGCTCTGCGGCCGTTCCAGCGGATCCAGTTTCAGGCACCAATCAATGAGTTCAAGCAAATGCTCGGAATAGTGACCGCTCCATAGTTTCTTTACCGACTCCTGCTTGTCCTGTTCCAGACGCATGTTGGCCGCCTGGGGAGCAAAGCCGGAAAGGCAGGCGAACATGCTCGCGCCGACGCCGTAAATATCGGTCCATGGACCGAGCGCATCGCGGTCGTGGCCATATTGCTCGGGTGCGGCGAAACCCGGTGTGTACATCGGATTAAGACTGGATTTTTCCTGGGTCAGGGTCTGCCGTGCAGCGCCAAAATCCAGTAACAGTGGAGAGCCATCAAGACGAATGTAGATGTTCGATGGCTTGATATCGAGGTGCAATATTTTGTGCGCATGGACCTCGCGCAGGCCACCTAGCATTTCGGCGAAAATGCGCCGGATGAAGTATTCCCTGATTTCTTTCTTGCGATGCAGGATGTAATCCTGAAGTGTCCGGCCGCGCTCGTACTGCATCACCAGGTAAACCGTTTCATTGGCGCGGAAGAAGTTGGTCACCCTGACCACGTTGGGGTGCGCAATACGGGCAAGCGCCAGTCCT
Source organism: Gammaproteobacteria bacterium (assembly GCA_018823025.1). Taxonomy (GTDB): domain Bacteria; phylum Pseudomonadota; class Gammaproteobacteria; order Burkholderiales; family Sulfuricellaceae; genus Sulfuricella. The sequence continues at coordinate 1,591 of JAHJJI010000086.1, forward strand.
TCCTCGAAAAAGCATTTCATCCCATAACGAAACACATTCAGGTTTTCCGCTGAAGAAGCTTGCACCAGCGCGCCTGATTCCCGCAGCACCAGAGCGCAGGGCAGATACTCCTTGATCGCCACTGGCAATTCGTTCTCGTCATATGCCAGGTAAACCAGGCTGAAACCGCCTGAGCTGATCTGCTTGTCGATACGGTAATTGAGTAACTGGTAGCCGTGAGGAAGAGCCTGATTGGGTTGTGAGGCCATCGCACCATCTGTATGATTGAACCTCGACCATTATTCTGATTTGGCTGGGCAAAGTAAAGCCCATAGCCATAAACGGACACCCCCTATGATTTACAGCATGACCGGATTTGCCGCAGTGACACAAGAACTGGAGTCAGGCTCTCTGAGCCTGGAACTGCGCTCGGTCAACTCGCGCTACCTTGAACCTCACTTCCGCCTGGATGAATCCTTCCGTGCACTGGAACCTGCGCTGCGCGAGATGATCGGCGGTGCGCTAAGCCGCGGCAAAGTGGAATGCCGGCTGAATTTCACCGCACGCAGCGCAAGCCAGGCTCCTCTGCGACTCAATACCGCGCTCGCCGAACAACTGGCGCAGCTTGGCCATTCAGCCAAGGCGCTGCTGCCCGATGGTCAACCGCTCAGCGTGGCTGACTTATTGCGCTGGCCCGGGGTCATCGAAGGCGAATGCGTCGGCACGGAGGGTCTGCAGGACGCCTGTCTGCCCCTGTTGCGCCAGGGCCTCGACGAACTGTCGGCCACCCGCCAGCGCGAGGGAGAAAAACTCAAAACCTTTTTGCTACAGCGCGTCGAGCAGATGGACGCCCTGGTGGTGAGCGTATTGCCGCACATTCCCAGACTGATCGCAGCCTACCAGGAAAAACTCGCCGCCCGCCTCAAGGAAGCCATGGGGAATGGTGACGATGACCGCATCCGCCAGGAAATAGCCCTGTTTGCCCAGAAGATCGACGTGGATGAAGAGCTGTCGCGACTGCAAACCCATCTCACCGAAATGCGGCGCATCCTGGAAAAAGGCGGTGCCGTGGGCAAACGGCTGGACTTCCTGATGCAGGAGCTCAACCGCGAAGCTAATACCCTGGGCTCCAAATCGGCCGCATCCGAAACGACGCAGACCGCGATGGAACTCAAAGTACTCATCGAGCAGATGCGAGAGCAAATTCAAAATATCGAGTGACGGGTGATGTGGAATGGGTAATTAGTCCGCCACAACTCACCCATTACCCATCGCTTATTACCTTTTACCCTTGGAAAATATTATGGCCAGTGGAAATCTATTTATCGTCACCGCGCCCTCTGGCGCGGGAAAAACCAGCCTGGTGCGGGAGCTTTTGCAGAACGACAGCCAGGTCAAACTGTCGGTTTCCTACACCACCCGCGCTGCGCGCCCGGGCGAAGTGGACGGCAAGGACTATCATTTCGTCACCGAGCAAAAATTTCTGGAGATGCTGGAGCGTAGCGACTTCCTCGAAAGTGCCCTGGTTTACGGCAACCGCTACGGCACCTCCCAGCCCTGGATAGAAAACGCCATGCGCTCCGGCACCGACATCCTGCTGGAAATCGACTGGCAGGGTGCCGCCCAGGTCAGGAAAATCCTCCCTCAGGCAATCGGTATTTTCATCCTGCCGCCCTCGCTGGAAGCCCTGCTCGCGCGGCTCACAGGGCGCGGCCAGGACTCCGAGGAAATCATCGCGCGTCGCCTGGCCGCCGCCCGCGAGGATATCGGTCATGTGGAAGAGTTTGATTATGTTATAATTAACGATATTTTCGAAACGGCGCTGCAAGACCTGATCAGCGTGATCCGCGCACAGCGGCTGACCGCAAGCCGGCAACTCAGCGCCCATGCCGAGATGATCGGCAAAATGAAATAATCGGCATCACTCAATCAAAGGAAGCTAGCATGGCACGTATCACCGTAGACGACTGCATGAAGACCATCACCAACCGTTTCGAGCTGGCTCTGGTTGCCACCGTACGTGCTCGCCAGATTGCCCAGGGCGGCACGCCGATGGTGGAATCCAACCGCGACAAGCCAACCGTCATCGCCTTGCGCGAAATTGCCCAGGGCAAAGTCGGGGTGGAGATCCTCAACCGCGGCCTGCTCTGAAACAGTCCGGAGTTCCAGGTTAGGGGTGCCGAGTGAATAAATCCAATACTCAGCACTCAGCGCTCGGCACTCAGGGCTCAGCAACTGACGTTGCCGCCTTTACTGCGCGGCTGTCCTCCTACCTCAAGCCGGAAGATATCGCCCAGATCGAGGCGGCCTACCATCTCAGCGATAGCGCCCATGCCGGCCAGTTCCGCAAGAGCGGCGAACCCTACATTTCCCACCCACTAGCGGTCGCCGAAATTCTGGCCGACTGGCATCTGGATGCCCAGACTTTGATGGCGGCACTGCTGCACGATGTGGTGGAAGACACCGCCATCACCAAGAAGGAAATTGCCGAGCGCTTCGGCAAGGCGGTGGCTGAACTGGTAGACGGCGTATCCAAGCTGGACAAGATCGAGTTCCAGACTGAAATCCACGCCCAGGCCGAAAACTTCCGAAAAATGCTGCTGGCGATGGCGCGCGATGTCCGCGTCATCCTGATCAAAATTGCCGACCGCCTGCACAACATGCGCACCCTTGGGGCAATGGCACCGGAAAAACGCCAGCGCATCGCGAACGAGACTCTGGAAATCTACGCACCCATCGCCAACCGCCTCGGACTGAACAGCGTTTACGACGAGCTTGAGGATCTAAGCTTCCACCACCTCTACCCCAACCGATTCGAGGTGCTGGCCAAGGCCGTCAAGGCTGCACGCGGAAACCGCCGCGAAGTAGTGGGCAAGGTACTGGAGGCTATCGAGCAAAAGCTCAAGGATTGCCAGATCGAGGCCACCATCACCGGGCGCGAAAAGCACCTGTACAGCATTTACAAAAAAATGCAGGGCAAGTCTCTGACCTTTTCCGAAGTTTTCGATATTTACGGGTTTCGCGTCATCGTCAAGGACGTTCCCACCTGCTATCTCACCCTGGGCTCCCTGCACCAGCTTTACAAGCCGATCCCCGGGAAGTTCAAGGACTACATCGCCATCCCCAAAGCGAATGGCTATCAGTCCTTGCACACCACCCTGTTCGGGCCTTTCGGCACGCCAATCGAGATTCAGATTCGCAGCCAGGACATGCACAAGATCGCCGAAGCCGGTGTTGCCTCGCATTGGCTTTACAAAAGCGGGGATACCGAGATCAACGAGATGCAGCAGAAGACCCACCAGTGGCTGCAAAGCCTGCTGGAAATTCAATCGGAAAGCGGCGATGCCACCGAATTCCTGGAGCACATCAAGGTCGACCTGTTCCCTGACGAAGTTTACGTCTTTACCCCCAAGGGCAAGATCATGGCGCTGCCGCGTGGTGCCACCGGGGTGGATTTCGCCTACGCGGTACATACCGATGTCGGCAACCGCTGTGTTGCAGTGAAAATTGACCAGGAATTGATGCCCTTGCGAACCGAGCTGAAAAACGGCGACCAAGTGGAAATTGTGACTGCCGCCCACGCCAAGCCCAACCCGACCTGGCTCAGTTACGTCATCACCGGCAAGGCGCGCTCGCACATCCGGCACTTCCTCAAGACCATGCAGTACGATGAATCCGCCACCCTGGGAGAACGCCTGCTCAACCAGGCGCTGCGCGCACTCGGCACAGATTCGAAAGAAATCACTGAAGCACAATGGGAAAAACTGCTGAACGAAAACACCGGAAAAAACCGACTAGAGATATTAGCCGACATCGGCCTCGGCAAACGCCTCAACATCGTTGTCGCACACCAGCTGCTTGCCCTCACCGAGACGACCGAAGAACGCAAGCATGTCCCGATGGGGCCAATCACCATCCGCGGCACTGAGGGCATGGCGGTACAATATGCCCGATGCTGCCGACCGATACCGGGCGACCCGATCATCGGCTTCATCAACAAGGGCCAAGGACTGATCATCCACACCCACGATTGCCCGGTCATCGCCAAAAACCGCGCCGACACCGACAAATTGCTGGATGTGGAATGGGATCCTGAAGCACCAAAAAAAGCTTTCGACGTCAACATCAAGCTGATAGTAGCCAACCAGCGCGGCGTGCTGGCCCAAGTCGCCGCCGCCATCGCCGATGCCGGATCGAACATCGACAATGTCAGCATGGAAGAAGAAGACGGCAGCGCCTACACCACCATGAACTTCACCTTGCAGGTTGAAAACCGCATCCACCTTGCCAACGTGATGCGCAGTTTGCGCAAGATTATGGAAGTGGTGAGGATTACGCGGGTGAAGGGAGTAGTAGACCGGAGACATGGGTAGCACATTTGACCTGGATTATGGCGCCATCAGGTTACGCTGCGCTCGAATAACAAGGTGCCGGGATTGACCGACGGTCAGGTTGCTTTTCTTGCCAGGTCAACTCAAAGAAGTCGTGCCACCTTCCATCAGCATTACCCTTGATGCCTAATGGCTTGGGGTACAATGGATGCCAAATCCGAATTGATGAAATGCCGAACGATGAAGAAGTGGTTAACAGCGGCAACTCTGTGTATTTTTTTCATCGCGCCTGCATTGGCGAAGGAGACGCTCACCCTTGGCATATTTGCCTATCGGCCCAAACCGATTATGGAGGCCACCTACCAGCCGCTTGCCAAATATCTCGATCGAAGACTGCCTGATACCAATATTCGGTTGCGCATTCTGACTCAAGAAGAAATGGAGCATGCGCTCCAGCAGGGTGAATTGGATTTGTTATTTACCAACCCCAGCCACTTCGTATTGCTACGCCATCAAAACAAGCTGACTGGGGCCATTGCCACACTGGTCAGGCTGGAAAAAAATCAGCCGGTTGATTCTCTTGGCGGTGTGATATTCACCACCAGGCACCATCAGAAAATTGAAAAGCTGTCTGATGTCAAAGGGCATACTCTGGCTGTTCCGGGAATGAAATTTCTTGGCGGATATCAGACACAAGCTTTCGAACTATTACAGGCAGGCATACGCTTGCCGAATGATATGTCCGCAGTAAGCGTCGTGGGCAGCCATGATGAAGTGGTGAATGCCGTGTTAGCGGGTAAAGCCGACGTTGGATTTGTTCGCACGAGCATTATCGAATCCATGGTCAGCGAGGGCAAGATTACCCCATCCGACCTGAAGATCATCAATCAGCAATCCTTTTCGCACTTTCCTTTTCTGGTTTCAACACATCTCTACCCCGAATGGGCATT
>JAHJJI010000087.1 GCA_018823025.1 Gammaproteobacteria bacterium
AAGGCGCAGGCCATGGTGGCGGAGGTGTTCGAGCTGCGCAAGACCTTCGAATGGCGCGGCCTCGGCTGGGTACCCGACAGTGGCCTGAAAATCCGGGAAAAATATGCGGCGTACGATGCGGAAAAACGTTTCGAATTACCTTATCAGTCTGTCGCCGACCACCCGGCATGCGAATGCAGTGCCATCATCCGCGGCGTGAAGAAACCGCTCGACTGCAAGGTATTCGGCACGGTGTGCACGCCGGACAATCCGATCGGCTCGTGCATGGTGTCGTCGGAAGGGGCGTGTGCGGCGTATTACACTTACGGACGTTATAAAGAAAATCAAAAGCATTAACCGCAAGGGACGCAAGGTTTCGCAAAGGAAAACCTTGAAATGCTTTCCTTCGCGTTCCTTTGCGTCCTTTGCGGTGAGAAACGGGGTTAAATGAGCAAAACCAGAACCAGCTACATCCGCCCGCTTGATCTGAAAAACGGCCAGGTCGATATGACTCACGGCAGCGGCGGTCGTGCCATGGCGCAGTTGATCGAGGAGCTGTTTCTGGCTGCTTTCGACAATGAATACCTGCGCCAGATGAATGACCAGGCGAGTTTTCAGATTCCGGCGGGGCGTATGGTGATGGCCACCGACAGTCATGTGGTCTCACCGCTGTTCTTCCCCGGCGGCGACATTGGCTGCCTGTCGGTGCACGGCACTATCAACGACGTGGCCATGGCAGGCGCCGTGCCGCTTTATCTTTCTGCCAGCTTCATTCTGGAGGAAGGATTTCCGCTCGCCGATCTCGCGCGTATCGTCGAATCCATGGCAAATGCATCCAGGGAAGCGGGCGTGCCTATCGTGACCGGCGACACCAAGGTGGTGGAGCGCAACAAGGGCGATGGCGTATTCATCACGACCACCGGAGTGGGAATGGTGCCGCATGGGGTCAATATTTCCGGCGACCTTGCCCGCCCGGGAGATGCGATCATTGTCAGCGGTACCGTGGGTGACCACGGTGTGGCGATTCTTTCAGTGAGGGAGAATTTGAGCTTCGGCACTTCAATTCAGTCGGACACCGCCGCCCTGCATGGGCTAGTGGCGGCCATGGTTGCAGCGGTGCCCGGCATCCACGTGCTACGCGATCCCACTCGCGGAGGGCTCGCCACCACGCTGAATGAAATCGCGCGCCAGTCGGGGGTCGGCATGATGCTGCGCGAGACCGATTTGCCTATCCGTACCGAGGTCAGGGCAGCCTGTGAATTTCTGGGTCTGGACCCACTTTATTCCGCCAATGAAGGCAAGCTGGTGGTTATTTGCCGGCAAGAGGATGCAGATTCGCTGTTAGAGGTGATGCACGCCCACCCGCTGGGTCAGGATGCAGCAGCGATCGGAGAGGTGATTGAAGACGATCACTACTTCGTGCAGATGGAAACCGCCTTCGGAGGGCGGCGCATTGTGGATTGGTTGACGGGGGAGCAATTGCCCCGGATTTGCTGAAAGCGAGGGTCTCCGTTCGACCCACACCTGCCTGATGATGTTTTCATGGGCAATGGCGGCTTACTGATCAAATTGTGTTGAAAAACTCCCGAAACAAATAGCCTTTTAAACGCCAGTATTTTATAATTACCTCATTGATTTATTGAGGATAAGTCATCATGATGGGGCGCCAAACAGGTGGACAGAATCGACTGTTCTACTCATTCAATCTTGAAGATCACGTTCCTCAGAATCACCTCCTCCGCGGTATTGACCGTTTCCTTGATTTAAGTGACCTACACAAACATCTGGCTGAGTTCTACAGCCATACAGGCAGACCCTCTATTGATCCAGAGTTGATGATCCGCATGCTGGTGATCGGCTACAGTTTCGGCATCCGTTCCGAGCGCCGCCTGTGTGAAGAAGTGCATCTCAATCTGGCCTATCGCTGGTTCTGCCGACTAGGGCTGGAAGATGTTATTCCTGATCACTCTACCTTCTCCAAGAACCGTCATGGCCGGTTCCGCGATAGCGGAACATTCCGGCATCTGTTTGAAACGGTTCTGCGCCGTTGCATGGCCGAAGGGCTAGTGCGCGGTGAAGGCTTTGCCACGGACGCCAGCATCATCATGGCCGATGTTCAACTGGGCAATCGCGTTCACGGGAATGGGCCGATAGACTGGGGCAACCCGGATGCGGCCTCACGGCCGGTGCGCGAGTATCTGGCGGCGCTGGAGGAAGTCAATGATCAGCCACCACCGCCCAAAGCAATCTCGCTGACAGATCCGGCAGCCTCCTGGGCTAGTCGCGGCGGACCATCCTTCTTCGCCTATTCGACCAACTATCTGATTGATCTCAAGGCTGGCATCATCGTTGACGTCGAAGCATCTGCCGTCAACAAGACAGCCGAAGTCGAGGCCACGCGGACGATGATTGATCGGGTTGAGAACAAATTTGACCTAAAACCGGAACGACTGGTTGGCGACACCAACTATGGATCGGCCGCACTGCTCAGCTGGCTGGTTGATGAGAAGCAGATCGCACCACATGTGCCGGTTTGGGACAAGACGGAACGTCAGGACGGCACACTGTCATCCAGCGAGTTTGAATGGAATGAACAGAGCAACGAATACCGCTGCCCTGAGGGCAAGGCACTTCGCTCCAATTGGCGCCCCTTCAAGAATCCGCGCACGCATATTACGCAGGAGGACACGATCCTCTACCGTTCACGCCAGCGCGATTGCGCGGCATGCCCGATGAAGAGTCAGTGCTGTCCAAACACATCCTTCCGTAAAATCGCCCGCAGCATCCATGAGGACGCACGCAATGTGGCTCGGCACATCGCCACGACTCATGCCTATGAACAGTCACGCAGGGAACGAAAAAAGGTCGAAATGCTGTTCGCTCATCTCAAGCGCATCATGAAGTTGGACAAGTTGCGATTACGCGGCTTCAGCGGCGCAAAAGATGAATTCTTGCTTGCAGCGACCGCCCAGAATTTGCGAAGAATGGCGAAATGGCTGATGCCAATAGCACCGAAAGCGAATCTGATACCCACATAACGACGGGTTCAAGCACTACTTCGCCTTCAGAAAGAAACGATCAAACTTCCATTCCCTCAGTTTCTACGCTGACTCAGCGTGCATGCCAAAAATAAAAGCG
>JAHJJI010000088.1 GCA_018823025.1 Gammaproteobacteria bacterium
ACCATGCGGCCATCGTCAGGATTGATGCCGAACTGCACGTTGGAGCCGCCGGTTTCCACGCCAATTTCACGCAGCACGGCCAGCGAGGCGTTGCGCATGATCTGGTATTCGCGGTCGGTGAGCGTCTGCGCCGGCGCCACGGTAATAGAGTCGCCGGTGTGCACGCCCATCGCATCAAAGTTTTCAATCGCGCAGATAATGATGCAGTTGTCCTTCTTGTCGCGCACCACCTCCATCTCGAACTCTTTCCAGCCGATGACGGATTCCTCGATCAGCAGTTCCTTGGTCGGCGAAGCATCCAGGCCGCGTTCGCAGATCTCGAGAAACTCTTCCTTGTTGTAGGCGATGCCGCCGCCGCTGCCGCCCATAGTGAAAGAGGGCCGAATGATGGTGGGGTAGCCCACCATCGCCTGCACCTGCAAGGCTTCTTCCAGGCTGTGGGCGATCGCCGCACGCGGGCAGTCCAGGCCGATTTTCTCCATCGCCTTCTTGAATTTTTCGCGATCTTCGGCCTTGTCGATCGCTTCCTTGGTAGCGCCGATCATCTCCACACCGTATTTCTCCAGCACGCCGTGGCGAGCCAGGTCGAGCGCACAGTTCAGCGCAGTCTGCCCGCCCATGGTGGGCAGCAGTACGTCGGGACGCTCGACAGCGATGATTTTCTCCACCACCTGCCAGGTGATCGGCTCAATGTAGGTGACATCCGCCATTTCCGGGTCGGTCATGATAGTGGCCGGGTTGGAGTTAACCAGAATGACCTTGTAGCCTTCTTCGCGCAGCGCCTTGCAGGCTTGCGCACCGGAATAGTCGAACTCACACGCCTGGCCGATAACGATCGGGCCAGCGCCAATGATCAGGATGGATTTAATGTCGGTACGTTTTGGCATTGTTTGGTGAGGAGTGAGGGGTGAGGAGCGAAGGAAAAACCCTCCACGCCTCACCCCTCACTCCTAACTCCTCACTTCTGTTGTTGCATCAGACCGATGAAACGGTCAAACAAGTAATCCGCGTCGTGAGGCCCCGGGCTCGCCTCGGGGTGTCCCTGAAAGCTGAACGCCGGCACGTCGGTGCGGGTTATGCCCTGATTGCTGCCGTCGAAAAGCGACTTGTGCGTCACGCACAGGTTGGCCGGCAATGTTGTTTCATCAACCGTGAAACCATGATTCTGGCTGGTGATCATGACACGACCGCTGTCGAGATCCTGCACCGGGTGGTTGGCACCATGGTGGCCGAATTTCATCTTGCGTGTCTTGGCGCCGGAAGCCAGAGCCAGCAATTGGTGGCCGAGGCAGATACCGAAAGTGGGAATACCCTGGCCCAGCACTTCCTTGATCGCGTTAATTGCGTAGTCGCAAGGCTCCGGGTCGCCCGGGCCGTTAGACAGGAAAACGCCATCCGGCTTGAGCTTGAACACTTCCTCTACCGGAGTCTGGGCGGGCAGAACGGTCACCTTGCAGCCACGCTGGGCCAGCATGCGCAGGATGTTGCGTTTGACGCCGTAATCGTAGGCGACGACATGAAACCGGGGGTTATCCTGGGGCGTGAAGCCATTTCCCAGCTTCCATTCGCCCTCCTGCCAGACATAAGGTTGGCTGCAGCTCACCACCTTGGCCAGATCCATCCCGGCCAATCCGGGGAAGCCGCGTGCCAGTTCAATGGCTTTGGCCTCGTCAATATCCCCCGCCATCAGACAGCCACTCTGCGCACCCTTTTCGCGCAACAGGCGCGTCAGCTTGCGGGTGTCGATATCGGCGATAGCGACCACATTTTGGCGCTGGAGATACGCGCCCAAATCTTCGCTGCTGCGCCAGTTGCTGGACTGGATCGGCAAATCGCGGATCACCAGACCGGCAGCGTGAATCTGCGCCGATTCGGCATCTTCGGAATTGGTGCCGGTATTACCTATATGGGGGTAAGTCAGGGTGATGATCTGGCGACAATAGGAGGGATCGGTAAGAATTTCCTGATACCCGGTCATCGCGGTATTGAACACCACCTCGCCGACGGTATGACCGGTAGCGCCGATGGAAATGCCGCGAAATATTGTCCCATCAGCAAGCGCGAGAATGGCGATCTGGTGGTGCGGCACGGAGGCTCCTTGAGATTAAAGCGGATATGCAAAGCGGGGTAGGCTCACGCCCTCCCCGCTCTTTTAAACTTTTGGGATTATACCGGATTGCTACGCCGCGATCAACGTAGACCGAGCACGTCCTGCATATCAAACAACCCCTTGCCGCGCTGCGCGAGGAAACGCGCGGCACGCAGCGCACCCAGCGCAAAGGTGGCACGGCTGCTGGCCTTGTGGGTGATTTCCACGCGCTCGCCGGTGCCGGCAAACATCACGGTATGATCACCGACGATATCGCCGCCGCGCACCGTGGCAAAGCCGATCGTCGAGGGAGAACGTTCCCCGGTTACGCCTTCGCGGCCATACACCGCGCATTCCTCCAGATTCCTGCCAAGCGCATTGGCCACGACCTCGCCCATGCGCAGCGCAGTACCGGAAGGCGCATCGACCTTGTGACGATGATGCGCCTCGACGATCTCGATGTCGTAACCCTCATTCAATACGCGTGCCGCCATGTCGAGCAGCTTGAGGCTGAGGTTTACGCCGACACTCATGTTGGGAGCGAAAACTACGCCGATGTCCCGGCCGGCATCAGCGATCAATTCCTTCTGCGCGACGGAAAAACCGGTCGTACCGATGACGATATTGACGCCGAGTTCGCGGCAGACTTTCAGATGATCCAGTGTCGCCTCGGGGCGGGTAAAATCGATCAGCGCATGACAATCCGCGAGCGCGGTTGCCATCTCTTCGCTAATGGAAACACCGCATGGCGCCCCAAAAAGTTCACCTGCATCCTTGCCGACGAACGGGCTACCCTTCCGCTCCAGGGCGGCTGCGAGCCTCATGTCCGGCGACTGAGCCACCGACTCGAGCAGGACACGACCCATCCGGCCCGAACTGCCGGCAATCGCGATATTCAGTGTGCTCATACTCAGAATCCTATTTTTTCGATCATGCGCCCGAAAAAGCCTTTTTCTTCTTTCGTCGGTGCCGTGCCCTGCGCCGACTGCTCCACAACCTTGGCCGGCTCTCCGGTTGTCATCGGAGCATTCTTCTCTTCCGTTACCGGACTGGCCGCCACCACGTCTCCTTCGACGCGTTGCAGCAATTCCTGATCGAAGAACAGCGCCAGCTTCCGCTCCTCCGTCAGTTTGCCGGCTTTCTGATAGCGGTAAACGTAATCCCAGCGATTGGCATGGAATGCATCCGTAATGAGCGGAGTACCCAGGACAAAGCGCACCTGGGCCTTGGTCATGCCGGGCTTGAGCTTCGCCACCATTTCCTGGGTGACGACATTACCCTGCTGGATGTCGATTTTGTAGGGCGTAAGCTTTTCACCCACTGTATCGGTCATGGAACAGGCGGCAAGGAGCAGAATGGAGATGGCAACAAGTGCCCGTAGAACGGATTTCATAAAAATCCCGGCAAAAAACAATAAAGTGGCGGCATTATAACACCCCAGAAAGCGCTGGAAAGCGAAGGGTAAACATTATATGATTAAATCCAGAAAATGCCTTTAATCCCTTTTTAACTTTGTGGTTAGAGCGTTCAAGATTAAACGATTAAATTGAGGATTGACCCATGGGTGATTCGCAGGATCTGAAAAACGCCGGACTCAAAGCCACCACCCCCCGACTGAAAATCCTCAACCTGTTCGAAGCCAGCGACGTGCGCCACCTCACCGCCGAGGACGTATACAAGATTCTGCTGGCGGACAATGAGGACGTAGGCCTGGCCACGGTATACCGGGTACTTACCCAGTTCGAGCAGGCAGGGCTGCTAATCCGCCACCATTTCGAGGGCGACAGGGCGGTATTCGAACTCAACCAGGGCAAACATCACGACCATCTGGTCTGCCTGCAATGCGGCAAAGTGGAAGAGTTTTACGACCCGGAAATCGAGAAACGCCAGGACAAGGTCGCCAAAGAACGTGGCTTCGTAGTCCGCGAGCACTCGCTGTATCTGTTTGCCGACTGTACCAAGCAGAAATGCCCGAACAAGACCTGATTTCTTTTACCCGGCAATCTATAAGGCATTCACCGCAAAGGACGCAAAGTAACGCGAAGGAAAGGCCATCCATGCGAGCCTATCGGTGGTATCGTTTTTGCGAGTTGGGCGACAAACCGCCCATCCCTGCCTACCCCGTTTCCCTTGCGAACCAGCCCTCCCCTCAATCCCCTCCCGCAAGCGGGAGGGGAGGCAATCGCCCTCTCCCCCTCTGGGGGAGAGTTGGAGAGAGGGTCGGCGTCCTTTGCGGTTAAATTTTAGCCTGAACCATTCCCGGCCCACTTCTCCAAAATACCGTGTTACTGACCGCTACCCGCTCCGAGCAAGACCCCGCAGAAGGCCGCATCCCCGGCAATAAAGGCATCTGGGCAGGCATCCTGAGCGAAATGACCGAGTTCGCCCTGCTGTTTGGCGTCTACTTCATCGCCCGCGCCCACTTCCCGGAAGACTTCCGTGCAGGCCCACTGCAACTAAGCCTTTTCGCTGGCACCTTGAATACGATTTTAATGATCTCCGGCAGCTATTTCGTCGCCAACGCAGTGATTGCGATGCGGCAGAATCGTCCAGAAATCAGCCTGCGCTGGCTGATTCTGGTCCTGCTGGCCGCCTGCGGCTACTTCGTCACCAAGTATTTCGAATTCCGCTGGAACGTCGACCACGGCGTCACCGGGCGCACCGGTATTTTCTTCACCGTCTACTATTACCTGACCTTTACCCATATGGTGCATGTTTTGTGGGGCATCATAGGGCTGCTGTGGGTGATGGCGCGCACCAGAACGGGCGCCTACAGTCCGCAAGACCACGAAGGCATGGAGGCATTCGCCTCCTACTGGCACGCCACCGATCTGGTGTGGCTAATCATCTTCCCGCTGCTTTACCTGCTGCACTGAACGTGGAGGGCTAGCGATGACGCACAAGCGACTCATAGATCTGCTCTGGCTCCTGCTGGTAGCATTGACGCTGGCTGGATCCTACCTTGGCGAAACCACCGAACCTGGACTCGCCATCACGCTGATCATTGCCCTGACCGTAGCGATCAAAGGACGAATAATAGTCGATCATTTCATGGAATTGAAAACAGCGAACCGCATGATACGCAACCTGATGCGCGCCTATTTCTACGTACTGCCGCTGGTCATCGTACTCACCACCCTGTTCGGCGACTGGCTTGCCAGGCTGACGACACTATAAAACCTTTAAACTCCTAACATCTCCGCTGCGTGTTTGCGGGTGGTGTCGGTGATGTCCACCCCGCCCAGCATGCGGGCGACCTCATCGATGCGCGCGTCCCGCTCCAGTTCCTGAATACTGCTAACCACGCTGCCGTCGCAGGCGTTCTTGCTGACCTGCCAGTGATGGTTGCCCTGCGCAGCCACCTGGGCCAAATGAGTGACGCACAGCACCTGGCGCTCGGCGCCAAGCTGTTTGAGTAACTGACCGACGATTTCCGCCACGCCGCCGCCGATGCCAACATCCACCTCATCGAAGATCAGGGTAGGCACCAGCGATACCTTACTGGTAATAACCTGGATGGCCAGGCTAATGCGCGACAGTTCGCCGCCGGAAGCCACCTTGGCCAATGGCTTGGGCGGCAGGCTGCTGTGGGCGCTGACCTGGAACTCGGTTTCTTCGAGGCCGTGCGCATTGCCTTCAAATTCGGTCAGCGCAATCTCGAAATGTCCGCCCGTCATGGCGAGAGACTGCATCGCGGCGCTAACCTTCCCGCCCAGCTCCTGAGCCGCCTTTTTCCTGGCCGCGCTCAGCTTGCCGGCCAGATCGAGATATTGCGCCTGAGCCGTCTGTTCGCGCTGAGCCTCGTCACCACCGTTGTCGAAGCCGCGCAGCGCATCCAGGCGACTGCTCTTCTCGGCCAGCAGCTCAGGCAGCTGATCCGGGCCGACACGGTATTTGCGCGCGGCATCGTGAACCTCCCCCAGCCGTTGCTCACACTGGGCGAGCCGCTCCGGGTCGAGATCCAGGCGCTGCTGATAATGACGCAGGCTGTAGGCGGCTTCGCGCAGCTGCACTTCGGCCGGCTCCAGCAGCTCCAGCACTTCCTTCAGACCGGCATCGTACTCGACCAGGTTGTTGAGGCGCGCAATCACGCCATTGACCTGCGCCAGGCAAGCCACGTCATTCTCCGACAACACTTCCAGCCCATACTGCGCACCTTCCATCAAGCTGGCGGCGTGAGTCAGCCGGCCGTGTTCGGCTTGCAATTCTTCCCATTCCGGACTGGAAAATTTCAGCGTCGCCAACTCTTTCACCTGCCATTCCAGACGCTCCAGCTCCTCGATATAGGCGGCAGCATTTTTTTCCCGCTCCAGCCGCGCCTTCTTCAGCGTCTGCCATTCCTTCCAGGCTGCTGCAATTTCCTTGGCCTGAGGCCCCAGACCGGCGTAGGCGTCGAGCAGCTCGCGCTGGGCAGCCGCCTTGAGCAGGGATTGATGGGCGTGCTGGCCATGGATATCGACCAGGAACTCACCGGTCTCGCGCAATTGCTGCAAGGTAGCGGAACGGCCGTTGATGAAGGAGCGCGAGCGTCCACCGGCATCCACCACGCGGCGCATCAGACATACACCGGGATCGCCGCCGAGCTCGTGCTCATCCAGCCAGGATTGAAGATGAGGAAGGGCACGAGTATCGAATTCGGCCACGATCTCGGCGCGATCCGCGCCGGCGCGCACCACCCCGGCATCGGCACGTTCGCCCAATGCCAGCGACAGAGCGTCGATCAGTATCGATTTACCCGCTCCGGTTTCTCCGGTCAGCACGGTGAAGCCGGGCTGAAATTCCAGCTCGAGGCGGTCTACGATGACGAAATCACGGATGTTGAGGGTCAGAAGCATGATAATCGGGTAATGGGTAATGGGTGATAGGCGATGAGGGAAAAACCGCCTCCCATTACCCATTCCTCATCACCGTTCACAGTTTCTCCCCCCAGTGCAGCTTCTGGCGCAGCATGTCATAGTAGCTGTGACCGAAGGGGTGGAGCAGGCGCACCATCTGCTTGGAACGGCGCACGATCACCCAGTCGTTTTCCTGCAAATCGAAATGACGCTGGCCGTCGAAATGCACGCGCGCGTCGTCGGCATGAAGCAGCAGGAGTTCGATGGTGCTTTCACTGTTCACCGCGATCGGCCGGTTGCTCAGGGTATGCGGGCAGATCGGCACGAGCACCACCGCTTCCAGCGTAGGATGCAGGATCGGTCCACCGGAGGACAGTGCATAAGCCGTAGAACCGGTCGGGGTGGAAATAATCATGCCGTCGGAGCGCTGGCTGTAAACGAACTGGCCGTCGACGAATACTTCCAGTTCGATCAGGCGAGCCGTCGCGCCTTTGCTGACCACTGCGTCGTTGAAAGCGCAGGCTTCATAGACGTTCTCCCCCTGGCGGCGGATGGTCACATTGAGCAGAAAGCGCGCTTCGCTGAGGTAATCGCCGGCGAGGATTTCCGCCATGGTTTCCAGCATGGTATCGACTGAAACGTCGGTCAAAAATCCGAGCCGACCCTGGTTGATTCCGACCAGCGGCACGCCAAAAGTGTACAGGGAACGGGCGATATTCAGCATAGTGCCGTCACCACCGAGCACGACGGCCAGATCGGCCTGCTCCCCGATCTGTTCCAGGTCTGCCAGGGGGTAGTCGGTCACGCCGGTGCTTTCTGCCGTCTGCCGCTCCAGCAGAACGGTGTGTTCCTGTTCGACGAGAAACTTGGCCAGGCGTAGCAGCGAATCACCGATCTCCGGGCTATTATATTTGCCTATCAGGGCAATGGTTTTGAAGAGCTGACTCATGCCGCGAATTAAACCATAATAAAACTTTTGATGGTACTATGACTCGAAGTGCATAACACATAATGCACATCCAAATATATGATCGACAAACGCGCGCAAATCCTGCTTAAAACCTTGGTGGAACGCTATATCAGCGAAGGCCAGCCCATCGGCTCACGAACCCTGTCGAAGTTCTCCGGCCTGGATCTGAGCCCGGCCACCATCCGTAACATCATGGCTGATCTGGAAGAAATGGGTTATATCATCAGCCCGCACACCTCTTCCGGCCGCATACCTACTCCGCTCGGCTATCGCTTCTTCGTCGACTCCCTGCTCACCGTGCAACCGCTCGGCGCGGTCGAGGTGCATCAGCTCGAAAATCAGCTTCACCCCAGCGATCCGCAGAAGCTGATCGCTTCCGCCTCGCAACTGCTATCCGACCTGACCCAGTTCGCTGGCATCGTGATGGCGCCGAAGCGCCGAAGCATCGGATTCCGCCATATCGAATTCGTGAATCTTTCCGAAAAACGCATACTTTTGATCCTGGTCACTACTGACGACAACGTGCAGAACCGCATTATCGTCAGCGAGAAATCCTATTCCGCCTCGGAGCTGACCCAGGCGGCCAATTTCATCAACCAGCACTACGCCGGCTGCACCCTGGAAGAGGTACGCAGCAGAATGCAGGTCGAACTGAAACAGTTGCACCACGACATGACCACGCTCATGACGCTGGCGATGGAGGCCGGCGGCGCTGCATCGAACGAAGGCGCCGACAGTTACGTACTCTCTGGCGAACGCAAGCTGCTGCATGTGCAGGACCTGTCTTCCAACATGGCATCCCTGCGCAGGCTGTTCGATGCCTTCGATCAGAAAACCACCCTGCTACAGCTTCTGGACATCAGCCAGCACGCCCAGGGCGTGCAGATATTCATCGGCGGCGAATCCGGCCGCATGCCGCTAGACGAATGCAGCCTGGTGACCGCGCCCTACGAGGTGAACGGCCAAGTCGTCGGTACCGTCGGCGTGATCGGGCCGACCCGGATGGCCTACGAACGTATCATTCCGATCGTGGACGTCACCGCCAAGCTGCTGTCCAGCGCGCTTTCCTACCATTAAAACAGTGCTGAGTCCTGAGTGCCGAGTAAAATCTCCACCCCTCAGGACTTAGCACTCAGGACTCAGGACTAAAACCATGGAACCTACCTACCATCATGGCACACCCAGCCGTATCGGCATCCTCCTGATCAACCTCGGCACGCCCGATGCGCCCACTGCCGCAGCGGTAAAACCTTATCTCCGGGAATTCCTCGGCGACCCGCGCGTGGTGGAAATTCCTCGCGCGCTGTGGTGGCTGATACTGAACGGCATCATCCTCAACACCCGTCCGAAGAAATCGGCGGAAAAATACGCCCAGATCTGGACCAAGGAAGGTTCTCCGCTACTGGTTCATACCCAGCGACAGGCCAAGCTGCTGAAGGGTTACCTCAATGAAACCCTGAAAGCGCAGTCCGCACTTTCCCTCTCCCCAACCCTCTCCCACGAAGGGGAGAGGGGGCAAACGACTATCCCTCCAGAAAACGGAGGGACAGGCTCTGTTTTGATCGAATTCGCCATGCGCTACGGCAATCCTTCGGTCGCGTCGGCGCTGGAAAAACTCAAGCAACAGAACTGCGGGCGCATCCTGATTCTCCCGCTTTACCCGCAATATGCCGCCAGTTCCACGGCTACAGCTCTGGATGCAGTGTTCGATACCTTGCGCAAGATGCGCAACATGCCGGAAATCCGTACCGTCCGAAGCTTTCACGACCACCCCGGCTACATCGCGGCATTGGCTCAAAGCGTACGCGACGACTGGATGCGGAATGGACGCCCCGACAAGCTCGTCATGAGTTTCCACGGCGTACCGCGCTACACCCTGGACAAAGGCGACCCCTACCACTGCGAGTGCCAGAAAACCGGTCGGTTACTGGCAGAGGCGCTACAACTGAAACAGGATCAATATCAAATCAGCTTCCAGTCACGCTTCGGTCGTGCCGAATGGCTCAAACCCTACACCACGGCAACCCTGGAAGAGCTCGGCAAACAGGGTACCAACCGGGTGGATGTGATCTGCCCGGGTTTTGTCGGCGACTGCCTCGAAACCCTGGAGGAAATTGCGCTCGAAGGCAAAGCCTCCTTCCTCGGCGCCGGAGGCAAGGAGTTCCGTTACATTCCCTGCCTGAATGAACGCGATGACTGGATTCACACCCTGAGCGATATCGTCACCGCAAACCTGCAAGGCTGGATAGCGGCGGAAGAGAAAGAAGCCTGCGCTGCCTCTCGAAACCGTGCTTTGGCGATGGGTGCAAAAGACTAAAAAGCTTAGCGCTGACCTGAAAATAACGCAGTTCCGACCCGAAGGCTTGCTGCGTATCCGTGCATTTTTCGAACAAACTCTTCGCGAACCTTTGCGTCGTTAATACGGTTAGTGTTGTTTACCTGAAAAATAGAGCCACACAACTCTAACTCTTGTTGTGCTGCGCCAGCCAGCGCTCGAAATCCTCGCGCGGCATGGGTTTGGCGAAATGGTAGCCCTGCAGGTAATCCACCCCTAGCTCGCGTAACCGGGTTGCGGCTTCTTCGTCTTCCACCCCTTCTGCAACGGTCTTCAGGTTCAACGCACGCGCCAGGTTGATGATTGCCTGCGTCATGCTCAAACCACGCGGGTCATTAAGCCGGCGCACAAAGGAAATATCAATCTTGAGTTCGTCCACGTGCATTTCATGCA
>JAHJJI010000089.1 GCA_018823025.1 Gammaproteobacteria bacterium
CTCTCCGCGCGCGATATCGATTTCCATCGTTTCCAGGCAACCCGTCAGAGTGGCGCCTTGGTGCCAAGGCATGTGGTTTCCGGGCGCGGCGATGTTGTCGCCATGCAATGCCGAGAGGGGAATGGAAGTGATGTGTTCCAGCCCGATCTGGCTAGCGAAGCCGCGGTAGTCGGCGGCGATGCGCTGAAACACGACTTCCGAGTAGTCCACAAGATCCATCTTGTTGATGGCCAGGATGACCTTGCGGATGCCAAGCAATGATATCAGGTGGCTATGCTGGCGGCTCTGAGTGAGCATGCCTTGGCTTGCGTCGATGAGGATGACCGCCACATCGGCGGAGAAGAGGTGGCCTGCGGCATCGATCGTCTCTTGATCCGCGGACCCTCCTTCCGCCAACTGGGCGGCGTCAGGGTTGCTTACCCCCTGGGGTTTCTTCTTCGTACCGGCGTCCAGCATGGCCAGCTGACCCTCAAATAGCATTATTGATGGGTAGGGCAGCTTTCCAGTCAGGGTCCTCTTTCCGGAGCCGACGCTGCCACAGATAATGAAGCTCAAAGCCTTCTTGCGCTGCTGGCTGCGAGAGAGTGTATTGATGGCGGTGGCGCCGGGAGCGTAAGTCATATTAAAACTCGATAACGTAAGATAATTGGGGTGAATTGCATGTCTGAAGTGCCCCACTTATTTTTGCTAAGTATAGCGGCTTGCTCCCGAAAACTTTTTTAAGGGATTTTTTTGAATCCGGGGTATTTTCGGAAACAGGCCATTAGCGCTGCCTGAACCACTGTTCCAGCATCATCAACACCCACACCATGGTGCCATGATATCCAGCGTGCTCCGCCAGATGCTGCCCGAGCAGTTTGTCGATGAACTCAGCGCGCACGATATTGCGCGATTTCAGGCCATTCAGGCTATCGGTGGCCAGCTCCTGCAGTGGCTTGTGATTCTGGAGCCAGACACCGAAAGGCAGGCCGAAACCGTGCTTTTGCTTGGTGATGATCTCGCCCGGCAGGAAATCGCGCAGCGCTTCCTTAAAAAAATAACGCAGTTTTGTCCCTTTGAGTTTGAGCTCTGGAGCCAGCCCCGCCGAGAAGGCCACCATTTCGTTGTTGAGAAACGGAAAAGCCACCTCCATCCCCGCCAGTTCACAGGCCTTGACCACCTTGGGCAGGTCGTTGTCGGCGAGAGTGAACTTCAAATCAAGGGCAAGCATTTGGTTGATCAAGCTTTGGGCATGGGTTTGACGATAAGCTTCTTGCAAGCGGGAGAGAGGCTGCCCCGGATCAACGGTGGCTAGAAATTCCCGTGTAAAAATCTCCTCATGGCCGTAACGATCGAGCAGATTGTAAGTTTCCGTGCGCGCCGGCATCGGCACCGAGGCCTGTTCGATGTAGCTGCGGGCCTTGCGCACCAGCGGCACTCTCTGGCCACCGGGCATGCCGAAAACGGCAGGTTCCAGCACCCCCTTGCGCAATAACGAGGGAATACGTTCATAGAGGGAAAAGATATGTTGCTTCGCATAACGATCGTTACCGCCAAATAGCTCGTCACCCCCGTCACCGCCCAGGATCCTGTTCAGGCCGTCCGCTCTCGCCATGCGTGCGCAATAAAACGTGGGCACGGCCGAAGCGTTGCCAAAGGGCTGATCGAAGATTCCGGCAATCTGCGGGATGGCTGCCACCACGTCATCCGGAGTGACATAGTATTCGTGATGCTCGGTAGAAAAATGCCGGGCCGCAAGGCGGGCGTATTCCATCTCGTCATAGCCATCGGCTTCGAAGCCGATGGAGTAGGTACGGGCCGGTCGGCCTCCAACCTCCCCCAGGATGCCCGCGATCGTGGAACTGTCTGTCCCGCCGCTAAGGAAGGCGCCGACTTCCTGATCTGACGCGGCCTCGCGCACGCTTGAGCGCAGCAACCGCAAAAATTCCTGCTTGAGTTCGCCAAAGGGGCGCTTTTGACCTTCCAGGAACTGCATTTCCCAGTGTTTTTTTGTTTCCGCCCTACCCTTACTGAAAACCAGATATTCGCCCGGCAGGAGGCGCTTTTGCCCCGTGTAGATCGTGTCGGGACCAGGCACCATATGAAAATAGAGGTAATTGTAGAGGCTCTGCGGATCGATCTCCGGTCTTGCCAACGGATGAAGAATGATGGCATCCGCCGATGAACCAAACACCAGTCCATCCCCAGAAAGCAGGTAGGAAAGTGGCTGGGTTCCCATGCGATCAACCGCCAGAACACCCTCTCCGGCAGCGTCATCCAGAATGCAAAGAGCATACGCACCCTCCAGAAGCGGGAGGACGGCTTCTCTCCCTTGCCGCCAGCCGTCCGCCAGTGCTTTGGCCACACCCTCGGCCTGCGCAAGCAGGGCCAGACGGGAGTCCATAAACCTGACCCGGCCCCACACCGCGACCAAAAGCCCTTCCTGTTGGTAGAGGTGGGCGCTGTCGCCGCGAGCGGCGACAGCCAGAGCGCTACCCCCGCCCACCAACGCCTGGACCTCGCTACCATCAAAGCGCGCCAGCGGCCCGACCATTCGCTCGACAATCTGCCGATTTTCGGCACTTGTGGCGCCGTAGCCTATCCAGCCGCACAGACCGCTCACAACAATTTCCTTGTTTTTTTGAACATCGCCGCCCCTTTATTTTTGGGCTATTAAACCCATTGCCGTTCCATTATTATGGCTATGCCATCACGGCTTGTTGATGTTGTATAACATCATGAATTTATGTGGAATATACAGAATTGAAAACGGGATTCTTCTCGGCAAGCAGTTTACTTTATCCCATGGCGCTTCATCAGGTCATACAGGGCAGGGCGGCTGACGCCCAGTAAGTCGGCCGACTTGGTAATATTACCATCTACTCTCGCCAGCACCTTCACAAAGGCCCTGTATTCAGCTTCTTCCCGCACCTGACGCAGATTGAGAGGCTCGTCCTCCATGGGTAATGCCTGTAGCCCGAGATCCTCCACACTGATCTGTGAGCCATCTGCCATGATGACGGCACGCTTGATGCAGTTTTCCATTTCCCGCACATTGCCAGGCCATGAATAGCTTTCTATCGTGGCCAGCGCCTCCTGGCTGAAGTTGAGCGCGGAACGCCCCTCCTGAACGCTGAACTTGTTCCTGAAGTGATGTGCTAACAATGCAGCGTCGCCAACCCGATCCCGTAGCGGGGGAATGGAAACAACGATCTCGCTCAACCGGTAATAGAGGTCTTCACGAAAACTTCCCGCAGCTATCATTTCCTTCAGGTTCTGATGTGTCGCACAGACAATGCGCACGTCCACAGGAATCTCTTCGCGCCCCCCTATCCGTTCTATCACCCTTTCCTGCAGGAAACGCAAAATTTTTGCCTGCAGGGCCATGGGCAAGTCACCCATTTCATCGAGGAAAAAGGTACCCCCATTGGCAACCTCGATTTTACCCAAGGTCTGCTTGGCAGCCCCGGTAAAAGCGCCCTTCTCGTAACCGAACAGCTCGCTTTCCAGAAGGCTTTCCGGGATCGCCGCACAGTTGATCGCCATAAAACGCTCCCCTTGCCGCGGGCTCAACTGGTGCAGGGCCTTTGCCAGCAGTTCCTTACCGGTTCCGCTTTCGCCCAATAGCATTACTGTGGCGCTGGAGGACGCGACCCTTTCAACGTTGCGGCATATCTTTAACATGCCCGGATCCCTGCTGATGATGCCCGACAAGGGGGAATCCATTTGGACTTGCTGCATCCGGCGGTTTTCTTGCTGCAACGCATGCAGAAAAAAGGCCCGCTCGACTACCAGGCCAAGCATCTCGGGGTCAAAAGGTTTTTGGTGAAAATCGTAAGCGCCCATGCCGATGGCCTTCACCGCGTTGGCGTGATCCTGGTTGCCGGTAAGGACGATCACCTTGGTATCCGGTGCAAGAGCTCGTATTTGCTGTAGCGTGGCCAAACCCTCCGAGGCGCCATCAGGATCTGGGGGAAGCCCGAGGTCCATGGTAGCAACCGCCGGTTCATGACGGCGAATCAACGCAAGCGCGCTTTCACGATCCCCTGCCACCAATACTTCATAAGCCTCGAAGCTCCAGCGCAGCAGCTTCTGCAGACCGGGATCGTCCTCAATAATCAGCAGGAGGGGTTTGTCTCTTTTCACCGGTTCCCTTTCACGCTATGCGGCTCTCTCGACAACCTGATTCCGGGAGTGTAGCGGCAGAATCACATGGAAAGTAGTGCCGCTCGACTGGCTGCTGGCGACTTCCAGCTGGCCCCCAAGCTCACGAATATATTCCCTGCTTTCAAACACGCCTATCCCCATACCCGCCGACTTGGTAGACTCGAAAGGCTTGAACAGCCGCTCACGAATAAACTCCTCGCTCATGCCATGCCCACTGTCTTTGACCTCTATGATCGCGGAGTCATCCTGCCTGGTCAGGTGGACAACAACCTGGCCGTCCCTTGGGGTAGCCTCAATGGCGTTCTGGATGAGATGCCCGATCACCCGTTCCAGGCGTACCCAATTGGCAAAGACCACCAGACCGGGATCCTGGATCTCAAGCACCGGCTTCGGCGTGTCAGCCAGCTTGGCCGCCACCGCCTGCTGCAGCAGATTTTCAATAGGAAGTGGGGCGGACTTCTCATCAGAAGTGCCGCTGCTCAATTTCTGAAGTAGCAGCTTCATTTTCTGTACCGAGAAATCTACCGTATCGGTCATGTCTTTCTGGAACTCCGGATTATTTTTGTGTTTTTCGGAAAGGGAAAGCAGCAGTGACAACTGGGAAACCAGATTTTTCAGGTCGTGCACGACAAAAGTAGACATGCGATTGAATGATTCAAACTGTCGTGCAACCAGAAGCGCATTGGCCGCTTCCTGTTGTGCAAGATAGCTTGCTGCCTGGCGGCCGGCGATCTTGAGCAGATCGTTCACCTCCCAGTTCAGCCTGATTCTGCTCCTGGGTTGTGCCAGCACCACAAAACCAAATAATCCTCCATGCTGGATCAACGGAACCACCAGCCATGCCTTGGGAATGGCGCGCAGCCATTGAGGCATGGCAATAGCAGAGTATTTTTCCGGATGGGTATCGTACTCCTGCAAATCCATCACCCACTGCTGATTTTCGAGAAACCGGCAAAAAGGGCTGTTCACTGGCTCAACCCCAGCAGCCAGCGGCATGTTCCAATGCGCCACCAGCTCGCAATCACCGGACTCATTGCTGATCCACAAAGCCCCGCCAGGACTTTCCACCAGCTCCGCAATGGCCTGGATGGCACGCTCGCCCAGACCATGTCCATCCTCGGAGAGGGTGCTGATAAAACGCAACCATTCCTCCCGATAGTCGTAATTGTAGCTGAAAAAATTCTTGCTGATGAAGACCTTGAGCCAGGAACGCAAAGTGCCCGAGAACAGCACGACCAGAAGCAATGCCACAGCACCGAACAGAAAACCAACCTGCAATACCGGACCCCAATTTCCCCCAAAAAAACGCAGGTAGTAACCGGCAGCCGACATGACCAGCAAGTACATGGCGGCTCCTAACAGCGCCGTGGAATGAAACAGGATACGGCGTGAAACCGAGATTCCCAATGACCATTGAGGGTTGCGCGCTGCTGACACAGCCAGCAGGGGAACGACCAGGGCATTGACTATCCCTCGTGCTGTCCAGATCTCCGGGCTCACCTGCCTGAACAACATGGCATCGCTGTAAAGATAGAAATCATAAGCGAACAACCCACCTATCCCCAGGCAGGCGAATTTTATCCCCCAGCGTTGCTTGGCAGGCGTGTTCCTGTAAAGCTGCTCCACCAGGATCATGCCAATAACCGCCATTGCCCCGCGTCCGACGACACTGGCCATCGCCCCAAAGGGGGAAGAGCCTCCATAGGAGTAGAGGGTGGCAAGACAGAGCAAAAGGTAAAACCCTGCCACAGCCACCACAGCTGGCTTGACCTTGGGGGGAGACAAAGCTTCTGTCTGCCGTAAGGGTCCCAGCAGCATGACCAGAAAAGCGGTCCAGCCTGCATTCCGAAAGATTTCCAGGATATCCGTCAGAAGCGATATCGGACGCCCCAAAGTAGCCTGATAAGCGACCGTCGCCGCCCAAAGCGCAGAAAGCAGGCACGCGACAGTGAGCACCATCCCGTGCAGACGTCCGCGCCAACTGGTCAACAGGAGGCCGGACAAGAAAAAAAATGCTGCCGCCGCGGCAGCATAGCTGAGTGCCGCAATGTTTGTTGTCAACATGGAATATCTCGGTGACCTGAGCTCACCTTCCCCCCTTGCCCAACAAGACAACCTGGATTGTATCTATCAAAATAATGACATCCAGAAACAGGCTGTTATTCTTTACATAGTACAGGTCGTACTGCAGCTTTTCGATGGCATCCCCCACCGAGGCGCCATACTGGTAGCGCACTTGGGCCCATCCGGTTATCCCCGGCTTGATGCTATGCCTCGTATTGTAATAGGGAATCTTGGCGCTGAGCAGGTCAACAAAATAGGGCCTTTCCGGGCGGGGGCCCACAAAGCTCATTTCCCCTTTCAACACGTTGAATATCTGGGGGAGCTCGTCTATCCTTAATTTCCGGATAATTCTGCCCACCCTTGTTGTCCGCGGATCGTTCGCTGCCGCCCATTGCGGCTTTCCTTCTTGCTCAGCATCATTTCTCATGCTGCGAAACTTCAGGACCATAAACGTTTCGCCCCCTTTCCCCACCCTTTCCTGCCGAAAAAGGATAGGTGCACCATCTTCGAAGAAAATACAGAGGGCAGTAACCAGCATGACCGGAAATGTGGCCACCAGAAGGATCACGCTTGCGGTCGAGTCGAACCCTCTCTTGACGACCCTTCTCAAGATCCCTTGCTCAAATCCATCGCCAAAGACCAACCAGCTCGGAAAAAGGGAATCGACCCGGATCTGGCCTCGCTCGCGTTCGTAAAATTTGGCGGCATCGCTCACCTTGACCCCATGCAGCTTGCATTCCAGAAGCTCTTGAATTGGGAAGCCACCGTTGCGCCGGTCTCCAACCGCGACGATGACCTCGCTTACAGAGTATTTATTGACCATGACCATCAGGAGCCCTTCCGCAGGCAAAACGGAGGCGGGAGGGACCAGATGTTTCTCACCTGGTAGCGCCACAAAACCAACGATCTTGAATTTATGGCAACCAGGATCATTCCCGATCAGATCGCCGAATTCCTTAGCCCTGGCACCCGTACCCAGCACCATGACCCGAGACTCCGAAATCCCCAGGCTGGACCACTTGAAAAAAACGGCCCGCGTCAGAAATACCCCCACCATGGCAAGAAACAATACTATCCCCAATATGCCACGACCGAAATAAAGGTCGGG
This sequence comes from Gammaproteobacteria bacterium, assembly GCA_018823025.1. Lineage (GTDB taxonomy): Bacteria > Pseudomonadota > Gammaproteobacteria > Burkholderiales > Sulfuricellaceae > Sulfuricella. Next base: position 7,319 of record JAHJJI010000089.1, read on the forward strand.
TGCCCAGTAGAAAACCAGACTCATGAGGCCCAACCCCAAAACCAGGGAAGGCATGAGGCGAAGCAACGTCGCTTTGGGGTCCGGCCTGGAATCCAGTTGATACATCCCCATCGCAGTCATGCTCAAGACCATAACAACAGCAAAGGTGCCAGCCTGGGGAAACAGGTCAGTAAGCGCGGCTGAAAAAAGCTGGGGGTGGTCAAGAAAACGTATTTTTGTCCCCAGGTAAACCGAGATCATCAGTACGAACGCTTCCACGCTAAAAAGAAAGATTGCCGTTGTGGAAATGTGATGATTGGAAATTCGAGCCAACTCAGGTACTCCCTTTTACGGTATTTTTCGACCCAGCAAATCGACGATGTAATTTCCGGGGATAGCATAGGTTATGCCGCTCGGATGAGTGAGGGCGGCTTCCTTCATTCCCTTTACATACACCATGTTGATGATGCCGTACACCAACCCGGTTTCAGGATCGTAGAGGGGGCTCCCGCTACTGCCGGGATAGGCTGTGCCATCAAGCTGAAACACGGTATAGGCGGACCGATGCAACTGACCGATCATCTTTGCGTCAAGTCCACGGGAGTTCCGTGCTGGCAACACGACGGGGGTGATCGCGGAAACGATGGCGCGGTGAGTCACCGGATAAAATCCCAGAACCATGCCGATTGGAAACCCGGTGAAGGCCAATGCCTGTCCCTCCCGTGTAGCGCCTGAATCCCCGAGCTGCAATGCAGGCAGAGCCGTCCCGCTAATCCTCAGCAGGGCCAGATCGTGCTCCTTGTCCAGAGCAACCGGAGTCGCCGCCCTGAGTTCCGGCTGTTTGCCTTTGCCGGTGATCACGACAAGCGACTCCTTGTTCCCGACATCCAGCAATTCGGGAACGACGTGGGCATTGGTGACCACGTGGAGACCGTCATCCAGCACAAAGCCTGTGCCCAGAAAATTCACTGGCGGGGTACGCGTCTTTTGAAAAGTTCCTATACCCACAACGGCCGGCTTGATATGTTCAATTGTTTGGACCAGCTCGGCACCCCGAAGCGGGGAAACCATCAGCAACCCCAGTCCCACAAGGACAATATTTCTGACGCGCCCCAAACAATGACCCAAGAAAGCACTGCAGTCATTCAATCGTGTATTGCTATTCATACCCATCCCGCTACGGGCCCCTGTCGCGCTTATCGCGCAAATAATTATGCGGTCCCTCTTCATCTGCATCAAGAGCCAACCCCTCAAAGCCCTCTGCCATGACGAAACCATCTCTATTTCACTATAGCGCATTATAAAATGGGGCATGGTACTCGCTGAACACTACAAGCTCGAACTAGCCCCAGTTTCCGAACGTGACAGGTATGCTGTGATTTAGAAAGGTCCGCAGGTCTAGTGGACCATCAAAAAATCCACTTAGTCCTGGCTTATCAGCTAAAGACAAAACACTTCTGATAGCGGCGGACTCAAGTCCGAAGGACGGCAGCGCGATGACAGGAGTGTATCTGTTTCACGAAGACCTCGTAGGGGATTTTATAAACGCGAGGCATTTTCTGGGGCGGTGATTGGGCCGACGCATGACGAATGCGACATGCTCGAGAATATTAGGAATCAAAGCGCATCTTCCTCGGAAAGAACTGTCAGATCAGGCTAATCACGTTCTCGCTGGTGCCGCGTTCCCGGAAGTGCAGGGATGAACGAAGAATTATTCTGTGGCAAGTTTTACGGCAGCCTCATTTAGAGTAGCGAGAAGTGTGCTCGTTACGATAAATGTAGGCCTGTTTCTGTCCGGCGCCGATAACCCGGTCCGTCTCATAGACGAAAATTTTCTGGCAACTGTCGACAATGGCCGGGCATTGTTCGGTCGATACCCGGTGGGACTTGGATGCGTCGCCTTCGCCCTTCCTACGCTTCCTGCGAGCCTTCTGGCAGCGTAGCTGCTCATGCCTGACGGCTGAATGTCCATTGACCTTGGGGTAGCCGGAGATATTTTGCAGATGCCAGATCTCGTCAAGCTTGAAGTGTCTAATTCAAACCTAGGAGCCAGTTACTGGTATTGATGATAGTTGACCGGCAACGCCACAAATGATGACGTCTCTGCCAGGTTGGGCAAGAAGGGGTGGGTGGGTTTCCTGTAAAGGGAGGTGACTTTTCGTACGTAGTCCCTAGTTTCGGGATAGGGAGGAATCCCGCGGTGCCTTTCCACCGCCCGTTCCCCAGCGTTGTAGGCCGCAGCCACCAGCGGTACGTTGCCCTTGAAGAATGCCAGCAGCCATTGCAGGTAGGCCAGCCCACCCTTGATGTTTTGCGCCGGATCGAAGGCATTTTTGACGCGGAAACGATGAGCCGTTTCGGGAATAAGTTGCATCAGGCCTTGTGCATTTTTAGGCGATATGGCTCGCACGTTAAAACCGGATTCGACCGATATAATCGCCAAAACCAGCTGGGGATCTACCGAGTAGCTGGGCGACAGTTGTTGCACCAGGTCGAAGATGGGACCTTTCGGATAGACCTTTGCATCCACCGGCTCCGGACCGTTTCCCGTTTCCGGCTTGGATTCCTCGGGCAACAAACAGCGTGGCAACGATGTCGCTGCAGAAGAGCGCGTATAGCGCACCATTTCCCGCGCGTGACCATGCCCCTGTTCGGCCGCCATAGCAAATAAATGCGCGGCCACCCCATCGTCGCGGGAAACGCCGCGTCCATTGGCATACATCCAGCCAAGGGCAAACTGGGCATCGGCAAAGCCAAGGCGGGCGGCGCGACAATACAAGTCTGCCGCCTTGGCAAAATTCTGCGTTACGCCCTCGGCATGTTCGTACTTTACTGCCAACGCGACCAGCGCCCCAGAATTGTCCAAACTGGCTTCCTGCACCGCCAGTGGTGGGCGCGGATGGTCGTCGGCGCCGGCACTGCTGACACACAAGACCCACGCTACCAGCACTACCAAGAGCTTGCCTGAAAAAGCCATTGCAACTCACCACCATATTTTGTTCAAGACATGTGATTCAACACGCAAGTTTCACGCCAAAACATAATTTTCTTATAATTACAACAGATTAACCAACAGCGCTCGACGCCTGACAGCGATGTGTGTAAAAAATACCGACATTATTCGGAGCCTGGCATCACCAACCTAAACGCCACAAGCAACGCACTCACTTGCATTTTGTTGTTAAGAGATTACGACAGCCATGACCTTGGCAACCTTGACTCCCCTTTGGGCAAGGTCTATCAATAAATAATAATAAATAATAGAATGTGTTATGAGAGTCTTTCTCCATTCCCGTCTAAATTTAAACATTTGGTCTTGTAAAATATTGCGGCAAAAATAGATACCATATAAGACCGGGTTGCCTAGCAAAACTCTATAAGCAGAAAGTACCTATGCATAATTTCGGCAGTAATAAGCGGGTAAACAAGTGGGTTATGCTTTTGACGATCGTCGTGCTAATCGGGGGAGGAACAACCGCCTGTAGCAAGGTCGAAAACACCCAGGCACTAATCTCTCAAGCCAAGCAGTTTCAGCAAAAGGGGGACAACCAGGCCGCCATTATTCAGCTTAAGAACGCCTTGCAGAAAACCCCGGATGATGCCGAAGCCCGCTATCTCTTAGGCATGATTTATCAGGAAACCGGCGATCCCGCTTCGGCCGAGAAAGAACTACGCAAGGCTCTGGCGCTAGGCATGGGCCGTGACAAGGTGGCGCCGGGACTAGGAAAAGTCTTGCTGGTGCAAGGACAATTCCAGAATGTTCTGGATGAAACAGACCAAACCGCAGCCAAGAAACCAACCTCCCCGGAAATACTGGGTTTGCGCGGAAATGCCTATCTCGGCCTGGGTAAACACCAGGATGCCAAGCAATCATTCGAGCAGGCGCTCCAGTCCAGGGCTGACTTTGCCGATGCCCTGCTCGGGATGGCCCGTCTCGCCATCGCGGACAAAAACATCGATGCTGCTGTGAGCTTCACCGATCTCGCGGTGAACAAAAACCCGAAAAATATCGACGCCTGGCTTTTCAAAGGTGATTTGCTTCGAGCCCAAGGGAAGATCGAACCTGCCCTGGACGCCTACGGCGAAACTCTGAAGATCATGCCGGACAACACGTCGGCACGTCTGAGCAGAGCGTCTGTAGAACTTGCCGCCGGAAAATTTGACGCGGCCCGCGCCGACATCGAGGCAGCGCGTAAGAAGGAGCCAAAAAACCTAATGGTCGGTTACTTGCAGGCGCTGCTCGATTTCCGCCAGGGGAAACACGCCGCAGCGCGTGACTCCCTACAGCAAATAATGCGCGTCGCACCCAATCATATGCCCAGCGTGCTACTTGCAGGCGCAGTCCAATTTTACTTGGGCTCGCTACAACAGGCCGAACAACATCTGAAAACCTATCTGGGCAATGACCCGAACAGCCTCTACGCACGCAAACTGCTGGCCACAACCCAATTGCGGCAGGGGCAGCCGGACGAGGCTGCGCGCACGCTTGTGCCGCTTGACCCTGACAACTCGAACGACGCCGGCGTGCAGATAATCGCCGCTGAAATAGCCCTCACGAAAAAACAGTTCGCGCAAGCCTCTGTGCACTTCGAGAAGGCCGCGCAGATCAACCCGAGTAACGCCGCCATCCGCACCGAACTGGGTCTTTCGCGTATGGCGCAAGGCGACAAGCGCGCGCTTGCCGACCTGCAAATCGCCTCTGGACTGGAGGATGAAAGCGGTCGCGCCGACATCTTTATCGTCCTCAGCCAGATCAAAAACAAGCAATACGATGCGGCACTCACCAGCATAGCCGTGCTTGAAAAGAAAATTCCGCAAAGCCCTTTGCCGTGGAATTACCGGGCAGCCGCCTACCTTGGCAAAAAAGACATCGCAAAAGCGCGCGACAGTCTCGAACACGCGCTCAAACTCGATCCCAAATTTTTCCCTGCTGCCGCCAATCTCGCCCAGCTTGATCTCAAGGACGGACAGACCACGAATGCGCGCAAACGCTTCGAGGCCATTCTCAAAGCCGATCCCAAACATCTCCAGGCCATGCTGGCCATGGCTGATCTGAGCCTGCTCCAGAAGGACGAAAAAGCTTACACCAGCTGGCTGGAAAAAGCGGCCATCGCTAACCCGCAAGCCATCCAGCCGAACTTACTATTAGCGCGCTATCTGCTGGCCAAAGGCGAAAACACCAAAGCCGTGCTCGCCGCGCGCGAAGCGGTCAACGCCCAACCCAAAAATCCGACTGCGCTCGACCTGCTCGGCACCGCCCAGTTCGCCAGCAAAGATCTGAGCAACGCCTTGGACACCTACCGCAAACTCGCCAATCAACTCCCCAATCAGGCTGAACCGCGATTGAAACTCGCCCAGGTTCAGATAGCGATGAAGCAACCCGGGGACGCGCGCAAAACCCTGCAAGAGGCACTGGGGATGAAACCCGATTTGATCGAGGCGCAGCTCATGCTCGGCGTCCTCGAGATCCAGTCTGCGCGGTATGACGAGGCGCATAAAATCGCCAAACAGATCCAGCAGCGACAACCCGCCTCCCCAGCGGGACTGGTGCTGGAAGGAGACATAGCCCTGGCGCGCAAGCAATATACCGCCGCGCTCGCCGCATTTGAACGGGCACACAAACTCTCCCCCTCTCCTGCCACGCTGATTCGCCTGCACCAGGCGCTGGTCGGTACCGGGCGATTTGAAGAAGGTGAGAAACGGCTTGCCTCTTGGCTCGCCAGCCATCCGCAGGACGGCGGAACCCGGCTTTATCTGGCTGAGCACCTGATCGCGCGCGGCGCATTCAAAGCGGCCTCGGAACATTACCTGCTCCAGAATCAGCAAAGCCCGGGTAACCTTATTGTCCTCAACAATCTCGCTTGGGCGTTATCGGAACTCAAAGACAATCGCGCACTTTCGTATGCCGAACAGGCGCTCAAACTCAAGCCCGACAATCCAACCATTATGGACACACTGGGCTGGATCCTGGTACAGCAAGGACAAACTGAACGCGGAATTAAATTGTTGCAGCAGGCGCTGTCGAAGGTGCCCGATGCGGGTTCGATTCACTGGCACCTGGCTTATGGATTTTACCGGGCGGGCGACCGCACCCACGCCAGGCAGGAACTAAAACGATTGCTCGACAGCGGCCTAGGCTTCCCGGAAGAAGCCGGAGCACGCGAATTACTCAAACAACTGGGAGGATAATTAATCATGAAGAAATACGCTGTTGCGCACCCCTGTACACGCTGGGACTCCGCAATTCTCAAGCATCCAGCAAGATCGATCATGCGCCACTTCAGCCTGATGATTCTTCTCCCGCTTCTATTACTGGCTGGTCTGTCCCCAATCAGCGGCTGTAGCCGCAATCTAACTCCTGTCGAACATGTCACAAAGGCCAAGGAGCACATGGACAAAGGCGAATATCGCCCAGCACTTATTGAATTAAACAACGCGCTTCAAAAAGATCCCAACTCGGTAGAAGGGCGCTGGTTACTAGGTAAAGTCGCAGTAAATCTGGGTGATGGCGCCCGCGCAGAAAAAGAAATCAAAAAAGCCACTGAGTTGGGTTTGAAGCGCGCGTCAACACAGGTTACTTTAGTCAAGGCCATTCTGTTACAGGGCGACCTGGATCGGGTGATGACAGAAAGCGGCACACTGCCGCCCGATGTGTCTAAAACGGATCAGGCCGCTATCCTCGGACTGCGGGGACAGGCCTTTATCGCCAAGGGCCAGTTCGACCTGGCGCAACAGGCCCTGGAGCAGGCCTTGCAAATCAAGTCCGATTCGGTCCCTGCATTGATCGGCATGACCGCCCTGCATGGCTACCAGCGCCACTATGATATCGCCCGATCATGGGTAGAAAAAGCGCTGAAGGCGGATTCGTCCTCTGTCGATGCCTGGAGCGCTCTGGGAGATCTGGAACTGGCCCAGGAGAGGTTGGCAGAGGCGGAAAAAGCCTACGATAGTGCCATCAAGCACAGAGCTACACCCTATTTCGAACACGCCAAACGAGCACAAGTACGTACCCAGCTTAAAAAATTCCAGGAGGCGGCAGCCGACATCAAGGTCTTAAAAGAATCGGGGTTTAAAGACCATCCCTATGTGAATTACATCGCCGGGCTGAATTATTTCGCCCAGAAAAAATATCAGGAAGCGGCAACGGCATTCCAGGCCAGCTACCAGGCTGTTCCCGCCTTTCTGCCCAACAGAATCTACCTGGCCACCGCCCATCTCATGCTCGGCAACACCGAGCAGGCGCTCAATCATGCGCAACAGATTTTTGCGCTCGCGCCCCGCTCCAGAGCGGCTAAAAACCTGCTTGGCAGCATTCTGATCAGCCGAGTCGAATACGATGGCGCAAAAGGCATCCTGCAAAAAACCCTGACCAATTCCCCCAATGATCCCCAGGCACTGGGCATGATGGCCACCGTCTCCATGCTGGAGGGCGAGACGGCAAAAGGGCTGGAATACGCCAAAAAACTTGCCGCGCTGGAACCCGACTCGAAACCGGCCCAGGACATGCTCATGGTGGCAAAACTGATGGCCGGTGAAGCGCTAGACAAGACTATCAGCCAGACCGGCAATCAGGCCGGCGCTACGGGCGATGCTTACACCCAGGAACTCATGCTGGCGCTCGCCGCCTTCCGTGACAACAAACTCAAGGAAACCCTCGAACTCGCCAAAGCGCTCCATGCCCGTTACCCGGACAAAGTTGACCCGCCCAAACTGATGGCAGCCTGCTATCTCGCCGCAGCCCAGTGGGATCAGGGCAAGGCCGAACTGGAAAAAGTCCTCAAGCTCCAGCCCAATGAACCCTCTGCCACCCGCAACCTCGCCAAGGTAGAAGCCCTGCAAGGCAACTATCCGCGGGCGAAAACCCTGCTGAAAGCCCTGCTGAAAGCCCAGCCCGGCGACACCAATGCCGCACAGCTACTGGCCAGTGTCGATAGCCTGCTGGGCAATCCTGTTGCTGCCCTCGAGGTGCTGGAGCAGGCGTCGAAAAGTAACCCCAATGACCTGAACCTGCGCGCTCACCTCGGACAAACCGCTCTAACAGCGGGCCGCCCTGCCGCGGCGCTGGACATCACCCGCGAACTGACGGATGCCCAGTTTCGCCAGCAACCAGCGCTGCTGGAACTGCGCGGCAAAGCTCTGCTGTTGACTGGAGATAACGCATCCGCCGCCAGCACCTTCGAGAAGTGGACGAAAATCGCCCCTAACTCTGCTCCCGCCCATTTTCAATACGCCAATGCCCTGGCCGGCCAGAATGATGCATCCCGCGCCCGCAAAGCACTAGAGCAAGCGATAAAACTCGACCCCCGCTACCTGCCTGCTCGCGTGGGAGAAATCAAGATGCGCGCGCAATTCCGCGAACTGGATCAGGCAAAAAAGGCGCTCGCCAAACTCCGGCAGGATTTTGGCGACCGGGTCGAAGTGCTGAGCATCGAGGGATGGTTTGCGTTGGGTACCAACGATTTCCCTGTTGCCGAACAAAAATTTGCCGCGGCCCTCAAGAAAGCCCCGGCTTCGGAACTGGTTGTTCTCACCAGCCGGGCGCAGTGGGCACAGAAAAAACGGGAGCCCGCCCTCAAAACCTTGCGCGACTGGCTGAAGGACCACCCCAATGATGTGCTAGTCCATATGCAACTGGCTGGCGCTTATTTGGATATGGGCAAGGACGCGGATGCCTTGGCAGCCTATGGCCAGGTCGTCAAAATCGTCCCCCAGCATGTGCCTGCTCTCAACAACCTGGCCTGGCTGAATCGGGACAAAGCCCCCAAACAAGCCATGGACTACGCCCAGCAGGCCTATCAATTGGCTCCCCAAGACCCCTACGTGCTTGATACCCTGGGCATGCTGACACTCAAAAATGGCAATCCGATGCGCGCCGTCAGCCTGTTGCGCGATGCCGCCACCCGTGCCCCGGCCGATCCCAAAATCCAGATGCATCTGGGCAACGTGCTGGTCCAGCAGAAACGCTTTGGCGAAGCGCAGAAAGTCCTGGAAACCCTGATGCAGAAGCATCCCAACACGCCTGAGGCCAAGGAAGCCCGCACTTTGTTGGAGTCATCCCGCAGCTCGGGACGCTGACCACCCATGAAGATTCTGGCGATTGCCAATGCCCATGCCCTGGCGCATGTCTCGCGTCTGCTCGAAATCGCCAAGGTCTTGCGCACGCGCGGTCACGAGGTGGCGTTCGCCGGGCACGGAAAATACCTCCAGGCCGCAGGGTGGGATGGCTTCGCTACCCATAAACTGCCTTACATTTCGGTCGAACGGGTGGTCGAGGCGGTACGCAGCCAAAAACTCTGGACACTTTACCGCGAGGTCGAGCTGGAAACTTTCATCGCCGCCGAGCTGGCGTTATACAAAACCGTCCAACCTGACCTTGTGCTGCTGGACAATCGCCCCAGTGCCCGCACCTCGGCCGACATCGCTGGCATCAAGACCGCCGCGGTGCTCAATGTGCACATGAGCAATTACCGGCGCATTCCCTTCTTCAGCTACAGCCAGCTTAGCGGCGGTCTGCCCGGTACGGCGCTGGCCGACCGGCTGGAAAACGCCATCGAGCGCCAGATTTATGACCTCCTGGTGATGGGCGGGCTCAACGCCCTGCGTAAAAAACGCGGCCTGAAGCGGCGCTACGCCTACGAACACGAAGAGGGCGATTTGAGCCTGTTGGCCGACATCCCTGAATTCAATCCAGTGGGCGCCTTGCCATCCCATGCCCGTTACATCGGCCCGCTGACCTGGCACAACACCCTCCCGGCTCCGATCTGTCTGGATAAGCTTGACCCTGACAAACCCACCGCCTATTTCACCCTAGGCAGCGAGGGGCTGGACGAACTCGTAGCTCATCTGGGCGAACTTGCCCGCCAGGGGGTACAGATTGTGGTGGCCACCGGAGCGGCGAATCTGGCAAATATGGCCGCACCCGAAGGAGTATTTCTGGAGCAATACGTCAACACTGAAACCCTGCTGCCCCTTTGCGATCTGGTCTGCTGCCACGGCGGCAATGGCACCCTGTATCAGGCACTGAGCTTTGGCCTGCCCTGCGTGGTGGTCGCCACCCACGCCGAGCAGCATTACGGCGGAAAACGCATCCAGGAGCTGGGGCTGGGCTTGAGCCTCACCCTCAAACAACTGCGGCGGGCAGGCATAGTCAAACTGGTGGAAGCCGTGCGGCAGGTGCTGGCCACGCCAGACTACCGGAACCGAGCACAGGCATTCTCGCAATACTTCAAAAATGGGAACAGCGCAGTACGGGCGGCTGACGCGATAGAACAGACCTTGCGTTAGTCATCACCCATGCTTCACCGGTATAGCCAGGTGAACAAGCAAAAAAAAGCGCAGCCGAAGCTGCGCTTTTCTGGCAGTCAAGAACCTCAGACGTGATTCTTGCGGCGGGCCGATACCACCAAGCCCAAGAGGCCAATCCCCATCAGGGCCAGCATGCCAGGTTCAGGCACGCGCGTTACCAGAGTGGAAGTCAAGGCATTCAGCGTCAATGTCCAGGTACCCGCAGACAAACCCGCGGTGTTGATTCCATAAGACCCAAGACCATATGCCCCAGGCCCCCAACTGGAATCGGCAGCAGTACCGTTGGTAGAGGTACCAACATTGACGTTGAGATCTTCAGTGTCAGTTCCGGCCATTTCTACACAAGTAAGACCTAGGCCAGCAGCAATGCAATCATTGACACCTACAGTCCCCTGCGGGTTCCAGTTAATGAAGCCACCACCGCCATCTTTTTGCAGCGTAAAGGAAGTGTTCATATTGGCCTGCGCCTGGTAGGCGCCTGGAGCTTCGCCAAAAATCGCCGCCCGCATATCAGGGTCAGCGAGGAAGGACAAGTCCAGCGTGGCCGAGGAACCCGTAACCTGGAACGTAAAGGTAAACGAGGTCGTAGATTTGATCTCGGCATTGGCTGCTGCCGCGCCACTGTTTGAAATCAGGGATTCTGCAATCTGGTTGGTGCTGGACGGCAAGCCATTAACCAGTTCAGCCGTGTAAATGACCGAGTCGGAATTAGACCAGTTGCCAGCCAGGTTAGCCGGGGTATCCCCGTAGAAGGTGAAGGAATTGGCCGTGGTGGCATTGTTGGCACGGGTGACAACGGTGCTACCCGGTGCATTCACCGCGTTAGCGTCCAGTACCGGGGATACTCCACAGTTATTGGAACCCGGCGTACCGAAACAGGTCCCGGTGGCGATACCGCTGACGCCGTTGAGGGTAGCGGTATTGGTCAGGTTGAAATTGAAATTGAAGCCGCCGACCGAGCCACCCGCACCTGGGTTGATGCTGATAATAAGGTCTTGCATATTCAGCCCTGAGGCTGCGTACACATAAGCGGCCGCCTGCTGGCTGACGCCCAGAGCGAGTGCGGCTGTTACGGCTGCCGCCAGCACTGATTGTTTAATTTTCATGATTATCTCCTTACGTAGATTGATTAATTACTTAACCAGTGCCAATGTCGGGTTGTACTAAGATCTATGTAACGGATCATTGCACTTCGTACACAATCATAAGCAATTGGTGTGCCATGTATATAATTACACGTATAAACAATATGTTATAAAATATGATTGGGATTTCATCGTGAACCGGCGTCAATACCGTAAAAAAAACCGACGGTCATTGCAGCGGGTATGTGAACGATGCGACTACGGGGAGAGCCAATGAATACAAGGCTTTTGAATGGGTGCTGCCTGCATGGCCACGTGTATCGACACCTTCCAGGGGTTGCATCGACTTTCGAGTGTAAATTATTCCGACGTTGCCCATTTAGTGGCGCTATCTGAGGCGTTTTGCCGGCACGCCGCCCCAGACCTCATTCGGTCCGATATGGGTGTCTTTAAGTACCACGGCACCTGCCGAGACGATAGCCCCATCGCCGATCTGCACTCCGGACATGATGACGGCGGTGGCGCCGATGGTGACGTTGTCGCCAACCCGGATGCGGGAGAGGGCAAAATGCTGGCCCTCGATGGCATGGCAAAACAACACCGCATCATGGCCGATGATGCAGTTGGCGCCGAACTCGGTGAGCGGCGGATCAAGGAGGGTGCCGGCGCTGTAGGTGTTTTCGCCCAAGCGTGCCCCCAGCGCCAGATACACTAAGCGCATCAGCGGCACCGGCAGGAAGTGGGTGCGAATCAGGCTGTTGAAAAGCATCAGGTAGAACAGGATGTTGACCTGAGCGGCGAATTCCTCTCGCGAACCCTCGGCCAGTTCGCCCTCTTTGAGCGGCATGAAATGCAAAAACAGCCGGTACACGGCAAAGCCGTACAAATAGACAAGCACGATCGCCCCCCCCACTACGCTGACACCGCGAAAATCCCCTAACGGCAACGCCCCCAGCAACCCATATGCAGTAATGATACCGAGCAGCAGAATACTGCCGAAAAGCAGAAAAAACAGCGTGATTTGCGGCGGGGTGATTTTGCGCATGACTTTCCTCCTGACCGAGCTTGGCTAACCCAAAACTTCCGAAACGAACGCCCGAAAACGTTGCCCGGTATCCACTTGCCTGAACCGCTCGCCCGCCTGCACGGCTGCCTGAGCGTAGACGGGGGTTTCAAGCAGGGCACGGACAGCTTCTTTCAGTTGGGCGGATCGGACACACGCTGCCCGCAGGGATAAGCCCGCGCCCAAGAGTTCGATGGCGTTCATGTTGAGCAACTGATCCATGTTGGAGCAGATTCCCAGGATGGGCACCCCAGTGGCTAAAGCCTGGTAGGTGGTCAGGCTGCCGCCATTGCAGATGACCAGGCTTGCGCGCTGAGCAACGATATCCAGTGGCAGATAGTCGGCCACGAAGGCATTGGCGGGCACATCAGGCAGGTCAATTTTGCCTGCGGTGGCGGCTATCACAGTGATCGGCAGTTCAGACAAGGCGAATAAGGCCATCGGCAACAAGTCCGCTCGGCCCGAGCTGCCCAGGGTCAACAATACCACGGGGTTTTTGTCCGGCAGGCGATCCCACCAGTCCGGCAGGGGCGCGCGAGCAGACCAGAGTGGCGGACCAAGATAACGGTGGTTGGCAGGCAACGGTCGTGTGGGAACCAACTCGGGCACATCGGCATACAGGGTGTAATCGCCCCAGGCGTAGACATTTCTTAAATCCGACCCCAGCGGCGGCAGCCCGTAATGACGGCGCACCCGGTTCAAGGGTCGGGCATGCAGGGCAAAGGCCATGGGCCTGACGGTGTCGAACAGTTTTTGCGCCAGGCGGACGCCCAGAATCCGGGTCATGGGCAGATCGGGTACCGGATAGACAGTGTCGGCGAACGGGCTCCAGTAGGCATTAACCAAGGCGGCATAGGGGATGCGGCGCAGCGGCGCGCTCACGGCCAGCGACAGCCGGAAGTCTCCGACCACCAGATCGGGTTTGACGCTGTCGAGCAGCACCAGGTCGTCTTCGACGTACTGGGTGAGCGTCTCGACGCTATACAGTGGCTTGCCCCGGGCAAGGGCTTGTGCGAATTCGGCGGAGGGGATGGATCGAATGGGATGGAAGGCGCAGTCAAGCGGCGCTTCCAGGTCAGCATAGCGGGGGTCCGATGCGACAACCACTTCGTACGCAGCCGGATCGAGCGCCTTCGCCAGCGTTACAATCCGCGCGAAATGCGCAAGCGTGACCGCTTCAGCAACAAGAAGAATGACTGGCTTGTTTCGGGTTTGCATTACACTCATTCGCGGGAAAGTAATACCATAACACAGTGATTATTTTGTATTATGGCTCATGCAATGAAATTAGTGGGAGTTCACCCGGATGCGTGGCATCACAAGGATAACCCGACGGTCAATACGAAGTGCGCCGAAGCCGCGAGCCACAGGCGTGACTGGTCGTGCATCCATCGCTCGCAGCCCGGATTGCCACGACTCCTTGGCTTTCGTAAGGACGCTATTCCGGCAATTATTGGATTGCTCAATTGAAGATTCCACCACAGGGGCGTTCCATGGCTAACCTGCTGATTGCTGCGCGCAACCTTGCACGCAATCGGCGGCGGGCACTGTCAGCCTTGCTTACGGTGGCTGCCGGCGTTGTTGCGCTGGTGCTCGCCGACGGCTTCACTCAGTGGATTTTATGGGCGATGCGCGAAGGTACGATCCAGTCCCAATTAGGCCACATTCAGGTCATGCGACCCGGATATCTCAAAGCGGGCGCGGCCAATCCTTATGCTTATGTATTGCCGGAGAGCTTGCCGCAGCGCAAAGAGATCGAATCCACTCCCGGCATCAAGGTGGTGGCGCCAAGGCTGGCGGTGACCGGGCTCATCAGCCACGGCGAGACGACAATAGCTTTTGTAGCGGATGGTGTCGACCCGCAAAAGGAGGCGCTGTTGAGCAAGGCATTCCGTATCGTGGATGGCCATGATCTGTCGAGCCTGACTGCCCAGGAGGTGGTGCTGGGGCGTGGCTTGGCGCGCAATCTCGGGGTAACCCAGGGTGCCACCATAGCACTGCTGGCAACCACTTCAGGCGGTAGCATCAACGCTGTCGAGGCGAAAGTCGCCGGGATATTTATCAGCGCCAATCAAGCCTACGACGATGCCGCTCTGCGTCTGCCCATCGGCTTGGCACAGTCACTGCTGCGCGTTAACGGCGCCCACGCCTGGCTGGTGCTGCTCGATGACACCGAGCGCACGGACGATTATCTCACCCAGTTCCGCGCCCGCTTCCCCATGCCGGAGAATAAGCTAGAGTTCGTGCCCTGGTACCAGCAGGCAGATTTCTACAACAAGACGGTGGCGCTGTTCTCGCAGCAGATGAACGTGCTGCGGCTGATCATTGGCTGCATTATCGTGCTCAGCATTTCCAACATGCTGGTGATGAATGTGCTCGAGCGTACCGGCGAGATCGGCACGCTGCTGGCCATTGGCTTTAAGCGCAAAAAAATCCTTCACCTGTTCGCCATCGAGGGACTGTTGCTCGGGCTGGCCGGCGCATCTCTGGGGCTGGGCGCCGGCTACGGGCTGGCCGAAGCGATCTCCGCGATTGGCATTCCCATGCCACCGCCCCCCGGCATGGAAGAGGGTTACACCGGCGAAATCCGGGTCACCTTGAACGTGGTGATAAATGCGTTTCTGATTGCATTCATCACCACTGCGCTGGCGGGTTTGTATCCGGCATGGAAAGCTTCGCGCCTGCAAATCATCAACGCGTTGCGTCACAATATTTGAGGACTGCGTAAGCCATGTTCAAGCTCGCCTTCCGCAACATCTTCCGCCAGCGTTTGCGCACTGCACTGACACTGGCGGCAATCATCACCGGGGTGGTCGCCATCATCATCAGCGGCGGCTTTGTCGAGGATGTGTTCGTGCAGCTGCGCGAATCGACAATCCATTCGCGCATCGGGCACGTGCAAATTTTGAGGAGCGGCTATCTCGAGTACGGTCGGCGCGACCCGGCGCATTATATGATCGCGCAGCCGAAGGACGTAGTGGACGCGGTACAGTCCATTCCGCATGTGCAGGCCATGATGACCCGAGTAAACTTTTCCGGGCTGGCCAACAACGGACGCGCCGATTTGCCCATTATCGGCGAAGGCGTTGAACCAGGCAGGGAAGCGCAACTGGGAACAGCCACCACCATTGTTGCCGGCCGCCCGTTGAAGGATGCGGACACCTTCGGCGCCGTGATCGGTGAAGGTGTCGCCGCCGCCCTGCATCTGCGCCCCGGCAGCTTCGTAACCTTGATGGTGAATACGCCAGAAGGTGCACTGAACACCCTTGAGTATGAAGTCGTCGGCGTGTTCCGAACTTTCTCCAAGGATTACGATGATCGAGCCGTACGCATTCCGTTATCAGCCGCCCAGGAATTACTGTTTACCCGGTCGGTACATAGCGCTGTCGTGTTGTTGGATGACACCGCCGCAACCGATGCGGTGGCCGCGATCATCAGAGCCAAGCTGGAGCCACTCGGTTACGTCGTGAAGCCCTGGCATGAATTGGCCGATTTTTATCAAAAGACCGAGGCCCTGTACCGACGCCAGTTCGGTGCGCTGCAGGCTATCATTCTTGTCATGCTGGTATTGAGCGTGGCCAGCACCATCAACATGGTGGTCTATGAACGCACCGGCGAATTCGGAACCCTGCTCGCTCTGGGCCTGCGCCGGCGCCAAATCTTCAAGCTCGTCCTGCTCGAAAATGCGCTGCTGGGCTTGCTCGGCAGCCTGGTCGGCGTGGTCGTGGGAAGCGTGCTTGCGAGCTTGATATCGGGCATCGGCATATCCATGCCGCCGCCGCCCGGCTCGAACGTGGGCTACACTGCTACGATTCGACTGGTGCCGTGGGTGCTTGTGATGGCGGCCCTGACTGGCGCGCTGGCGGCGATTATGGCTGCCGTGCTTCCGGCTCGTCGCGCCTCACGCCTGCCGGTAGTGGAGGCGCTGCGCCATAATATTTGAAACACTGCTTCAGCGACTGAGTTTCTTCAGGTAATCCTTGGTGAATACCTTGTCCGGCAGGTCACGCATGACCATGTCGCCATATTCGAGCACCGAACGTCGACCGCGGCGCAAGGCATCTTCTATCACCAGTCGAGTCGGTCGCGTTTCCCCGCCCAGTGCACGAAACTCCTGGTAGAGGCCGGTTTTCAGCAGACGGCCCGAAAGCGCATAGAACTCGGCTTTATAAGGCCGACTGTTTTTTGAGTTCACCCAGAAGAGCACCTTGCGATATGTGACACCGCTATCGACTGCATCCAATTGTAAAACGTGATAGGACTCACCATCGATTTTCTCTGTGCGCAGAAGTCTGGGTTCGTAATCACCCACAAAATTGGCGCGAGCCAGGTCGCCATTCGCAACCTGTCCGGTCAGTTTCTGCGAGAGCGGCAAACGAATCGGTTGTGACAGGTTGGGCAGGAAGGCCCACAGGTCGCGATCCCGCATCAGCAGAATCTGCCCCCGGTCAACCACCGGCGCCGTTGTCTGCACCAGGGTCTGGTCGTTACCTTTGGAGAGTATCCGGTAAGCGCGTACGTCTTCAGCGGCATCGGGTTCGGTTGTCGTGATGGTCACGTCAACCTGGAAGCTTTCGTCAGGGAAACGGATACGGTCTGCGCGAGTCAGCATTTCACGAGCAACGGAATCTCCACCTGTGGTGTCGGCAGCCAGCGCCGGCCTGAAAATCAACAACAGCAGCGCGACGGCAAAAACCGTCCAGAAAGGCTTCCTCCGATAGCACGTAATAAAAATGTCGCGGGGATAAGATGGAATCATAGCCATAAGAGGTGTCCTGTCAGCTCAAAACGAATAAACTAAGATTATCGAATACTATATGATAAAGAGAATAAGTGGAGTCATGTGCATGCCAGGCAATAAGCAAAAATCTGAGTTTTGTCCGCGCCAGTATTGTTCCTGGACTACCAGAAGGAGGGGTCGTGGCTAGCCTCCTGATAAGTCAGGACCAGCAAATCCTGCGGAATATTCGACTCCACTCGGCGGACCTCAAGATTGGCCGCGCCTCGGAATGCGAGATACAACTGCCAGATCCGGGAATCAGCCGCAAACATGCGCGGATTACTTTAGTCGACGGCGTCTATTACCTGGAAGACTTGGGGAGCAGATGTGGCGTCTTCCTGAACGGAGAAAAAATCCAGCGTGCCCCACTGAAAAATGGCGACAAGCTCACGATTCACCACTTTCAACTGGATTTTGTTGCCGATGAAGAAAGCAATGCTGAACCTACGGCAGTAATCGTCGAGGCCAAAGGAGTAGGCAAAGAGTATGCCCTTGGAAAGCAAACCGTTACGGCATTGCGCAACATTTCCCTCACGATCCGTAAAGGCGAATTCATGGCGTTGGCGGGGCCGTCGGGGAGCGGCAAATCGACCATGCTCAACCTGATTGGCTGTATTGACACGCCGACCACGGGAAGCATCCTGATCGGGGGGCAGGACATCAGCGACAAAACACCCGATGAACTGGCCGATTTGCGACTGAACACGCTGGGTTTTGTCTTCCAGACCTTCAATCTGCTGCCGGTATTGTCAGCCTGGGAAAATGTCGAATATCCCTTGTTGCAGCAACCTAATGTAACCAGAAAAACGCGGCAAGAACGCGTCCAGCATTATCTGAAGGTGGTTGGCCTGGAACCCTATGCGCACCACCGCCCCAACGAATTGAGCGGCGGGCAGCGCCAGCGGGTGGCGATCGCGCGCGCCCTCGCCACCCGTCCAAGCATCGTCCTGGCAGACGAACCGACTGCCAACCTTGACCACAAAACCGGCGAAGGTATTCTCAGGCTGATGAAAGACCTCAACCAGGAAGAAGGCACGACCTTCATTTTTTCCACCCATGATGCGCGCGTCATGGAGATGGCCGACCGGGTGATAGAACTGGCCGATGGCCAGATAATGGAATAGGGAGAACACCATGGGAGACCATTTTTTCCCAAAAACCCGATGGCTGGGTCAGCCACCAAGGTTTCTCGGGGTCTTGCTGCTGGGCCTGCTGATCACCCCCATCCCGGCGGGCGCAGCAGAAAAGAGCAAAAACCGCATGGATGTGGAATCCATCGACGACCTCTTTGGCAGCCCTCCCCCTGCCCCCAAGAAACCGGCAGAGAAAACCACCCCCCAGGACAAACCGACCGAAGCGCCGCAAGACATCAGCGCACCTGCCGTGCCTGAATCCGTGCCGCCAAACCAGCCCTCATCCTCCGAACCGCACTTGGCCGGTTTTTATCAGAATGACCTGGCTTACACCTATGCCGACAAAAAGCATTGGTCCAGATTCAACAACACCCTCGATCTCTCCACCCAAGGCCGCACGTCGGGTGGCGTGGCGTGGAAGCTGGGCGGGCGCGTCAATTACGACCCAATCTACGACCTCGCCGACACCTACCCACAAGCGGTGCGCAATGATCAGCGTTTCGAGGCCATAATCCGTGAAGCCTATATGGATTTTTCGTCCGGCGACTGGGATTTTCGCTTGGGTCGACAGCATGTCGTCTGGGGCGAAATGGTCGGGCTGTTTTTTGCTGACGTGGTATCGGCCAAGGATATGCGCCAACTCGTGCTGCCGGATTTCGACATCATCCGCATCCCGCAATGGGCGGCGCGAGCCGAGTATTTTCTGGGCGATTTTCACGTCGAGGGCGTATGGATACCCTACATGAGCTACGACAACATCGGCAAGCCCGGGGCCGAGTTCTACCCGTTCAATCCACCCGCCGTAGCCGGTACCGTCATTGCCGCGGAAAAACAACCCGTCGGCCTGGGTGAGGCGGCTTACGGAACGCGCTTGTCCTGGCTCAAGAGTGGCTGGGACGTTTCGGGTTTCTACTACACCGCCAACGATCCATCGGCAGCCTTCTCGCGCCAGATTGCGCTGCTACCCACCCCCACCATCACCTATCAGCCCATTCATGAGCGGATTCACCAATTGGGTGCCACTCTGGGCAAGGATCTGGGGCCGATGGTACTCAAGGCTGAGGCAATCTACACCAAAGACAAACTGTTCAACACCACCAGCGCCACCGATGCGGACGGCCTGGTCAAGCAAAACATTCTGGATTACATCGTCGGGCTGGAATGGAGCTTTCCTCAGGAAACCCGCTTCAACGCGCAATTTTTTCAGCGCTGGTTCCCCGGCCACGATGCAGGCATCGTGCCGGACAAGACCGAAAGCGGTATCTCCCTCCTGTTCAGCACCCAGGCCCTGCACCCTAAGCTCGAACCAAAATTGCTGCTGATCCGGAGTTTAAACCGCGAAGACTGGGCCGCCCAGTTCAAACTCACCTGGAAACTGGACGGCAACTGGCGACTGGCAACCGGTGTCGATATTTTTACAGGGCCGCCAACGGGCCTGTTCGGTGCGTTCGACGATAAAGACCGGGTTTATACCGAGGTGCGCTACAGTTTTTGAGAAATCGCAAGTAAAACGGCCCCCAAATGTCGTTTATTAGGGCAGCGGCCACAGACCAGGTGAATCATGTCGGCTATTCGGATATGACCGTCGGAAAATTTTACAGTCGTGGACAGAAACCAACCCAACGAACTGAATCGGCCGCAGCACAAACAGTTAACACAATGTAATTCCATAGTATTTTGTCTTTTGTCCCGCAACTGGCATGTTTGATGCATTGGATTCAGGTGAGAGTAGAACGAGAGTGACTAGTGCAGTTCAGTCATCATGTATCTGGCTCGGCTTTTCCTTGCTGCTTTTCCATCAGGAGTCCGCATCATGAAAACTCTAAATATGAAACTTAAGTTACTGCTAGCTGCCTTTGCCGCCCTCGCAGCCTGCAACGCCTCTGCAGGCTTGATCACCCAGTGGACGGTGGGCGTCAATACGATCTTCGATACCACAACCGTAGTGCCGATACCGGGTGTCACCGTGGTCAATAACCAGACCCTGCGGTGGGGCACCAGCACAGGTTCCGGGCAAAGCGGGCTGAATATCACCGATTCACCCAGCTCGGCCACCGTCTTCACCGATGGCGCCGCCGTTGCCAATGTATCGATTACCCACTTGAACCGGCCGGTCACCGGAACCTCTCTCAGCTCCGTTGATATATTGTCCACCTTGACACTGACGCCATTGGTTCCCGCACTTCCTGGACTGCCTTCGGCAACCATCACGTTCGGGGTCAACTTCGCGGAGACCCCCAACGGCGATAACCCATGCGCCGGCGGAGGTGCAAACGGTGTAGGCGTGAACATAAATGGCTGTGCCGATGTTTTCGTTATCGACCAGAATGCACTGAACTTCGGCTTCATGTACGACACCGATGGTATCGGCGGAGATGATCCAGTTCAGTACTACATCAGCTTCTTCGAGCTCACCAGCGGACTCAACCCGCTGCCTTCTGTTGCCTGTGGTGCTGCTGGATCAACCGCACCTTGCCTCGGCTTCAGGACTCCGGAAGGGGCGGATACGACTTTCCAATTCGCATCGCTGATTACCACCGAGCGTGTTTCAGTTCCCGAGCCTGGCATCTTGTCCCTGATGGGACTGGGGTTGGCTGGCATGGTCTTCGCCTCCCGCCGCCGCAAACAGGCCTAGCGCGCCTCGCTGGCTGCTTGAAAGGGCAAGGGGTCAACCCCTTACCCTTTTTCATTCATCCCTGCCTCTGTCACCACAGCAGCGCATTCATCGAGTTGCCCACCAGCCTTTTCAGGAGATTCCTCAGCCAGGAGGCATCAAAGCTGCAACAGCTTCTGCATGGGCAGGCGCAGGGATCGGCTGTCTGCTGACCGCCCGCTGCCGATTCGTCCGAGAAAGACAGCTTGTCCCACTGCATCGTTCCGCAACAACCGGGAAAGACGGGCACCCAGGTTTGCCGCTGTTTCCATGGCACCGGGCAAGCGGCTGAACACCCTGTTTTCACGCACATAGCGGGCAAAAATCAGCGGGGTCATCTCTGGCTGCAGTTGCAGACCCAGGCTTGTAGCCGTCAGCCAGAAGCGCTGAACCGCCCGGCCTGCAGCAACGTAATCGTCTATCGTCTCAGGCGCTTTGTGCGCCAGAAGGGCGAAATGGGCAGCACAGAACAGGCCGGGCAACAGATCCATTTCAATCCGCGGCATCAGGTGCCCAGCCAAATAAGTGTTAAAAAAATCGACACGTTGCCAACTCCCCATGACCCAGCGCATCAATTTGAGAGTCATCTTATCCAGCCCCAGCGCCTGATCGGGCACCTTGTCCTCGCTGTATCGGGCTTGCCATTCGATGATGCTGCGGTGAACCGTATAGGCCTCCGGCAGGGTGAGCCTGAGCTTGGCATTGTCGTACATTAATTTGGCCAACTGCCAGCGTTGTGGCCCGCCCTCGAACCAACGTACGGCGTAAGATTTTCCGACAGCGATTTGCAGGGCCTGTTTTTGTGCTTCGGTGAGAGGAGTAGTACGCATGGGCCGACGCTGCACGGAGCGGTTCTTGATGTAGGGCAGCAAGGAATCCGGCGGCAATTGGCTATCCGGGATCAGGTCCACGAAATAGTCAGGGTGAGTATCCGGTGAGTCGGGATGGCGCCTGAACTCCGCCCGCAGGCCATGCGCACTGGCAGCGATGGCGAGGGTTTCCAGCAGCGCGCCCAAGGCAATCTGGCTGGGGTGGCCATCCAGGTCATAGACGCAATGATCGCGGGTATCAAAAGCGTGGACGACCAGATGGCGTTCGTCGATGATCTCAAAGCGCCAGGGCTGAGTATTGTCGCCGGAGGGCGCCCAGCGGGCGAATTCGAGAATATCTGAGATGGGCTGGGGAATCGGGTCCATTTAAAGTCCGAGCATGCGTTTGGCAAGGGCAATGGCGAGACGTTGCAGGGGGTTACGGTTACCGCCAGGTCGCCAGGTCAGCGCCAGCTTGTTGCGGTAGGCATCGAAGTGATAACCCCTGGGAGCTGTCCGAATCGGGCCTCGACCCAGAAGAATTTTCAGAGCTTCAGTCGCCGCCACGCCCGCGCAAAGCTGGCAAGCCATGATAGTGGATGGGCCCTTGCGGTTGGCCAGATCAACTGCTGAAGGGTCAGCCAGGTAGCCCATTTGCAGGCGGGCGGGTGCAAGTCCCATGAGGAAACGCAGGGGCTTTTCCGCCTCAGGACCATCGTCCAGACGAAAATAATCATTAAAGCTCATGCCTCCCGGCAAAAAATTGAGTATGGCCGTGCCCATGCCCAGAGGGGCGGCAGTAACGGCGGGAATATTTTTGGTCTCACAAGCAGCAAAGACCTGCTGACGAGCCTGAAAGGCGAAGAAATCCAGACCATCGACGTAGATATCCACGCCATCCAGAAAGGCATCCAGGTTGTCTGCTGTCACACCGCCGGCAAATTCCTTGATTTCAAGCTCCGGATTGATGTCGCGCGCCTGGCGGATCATCACCTCCATCTTGCCCAGACCCAGAGTGCTGACCGTCGCTCCAGCCTGGCGGTTGAAATTAGCCAGATCGAAGGTATCGAACTCGGCCAGATGGAATTTTCCTATGCCCAGCCGACAAAGCGTCAGCAGGTGTACCCCTCCCACGCCACCCAAACCGGCAATCGCCACGCGTTTATGACGCAACTGTTGCTGCTCCTGCCGGGTAAGCCAGCCGATATTGCGGGAAAAAGCTTCATCATAGGTAAAGGATTGCATGCGATCAAACCAGAGAACCCCATCAGGGGATCATTCTCCCCTAAGCAGGCGCTGCGTGATACCCAATTCATCATCATGCGAGAAAAAATAGGGGTAGATCGACCTCACACCAGTGGCGGCCGCCCCCATCCCGCCATAGCGGACTATCTGTTCATCCGCGTGGGTTGCATCCAGTCTCATCAGTACGGCTGGCGCATTGACCCTGGGGCACGTCTTTTCTTCTCCAAATGGTTCAAATCCCATCATGCGTTCATAGAAAAGCACATGGCGCGGATTCACTTCAATCAGAAAATCCGATGCGTGATGAATGTTGTGTCCATAAATGAATGCCATATGAAACAAAGAGGCCAATACACTTTTTGACTTGATATCATGATCCACGGCTAGCCGAGTGATATCGCAAAGTTTTCTTCCTTCTGCGCGCAGTTGATCTGCTTCCTGCTTGTAAAGCTGGTCTACCACCATCCCTTGAGGGGAGTCCATGCCCAAAGACATTGTGCCCACCACTTTATCTTCCTGGTAGACCGCCAAGGTTATCTTGTTGGGATCATGTCTTAACGCATCGGCATCATAGCCGCGCCAGTCATACATTTTCTGGATGAGCAAACTGGCTGATTTACGGCGGTCTTCGCTGTTGGCAAGACGAACCTTGAAAACCTGCTGTTCGGCCTTTTCATCCTGCTGGTTCGCAATGTCCTGGGGCGCCGGTAAGGCGAGGTCTCTTAACCAGTTGGGTGCGAAGTTAGGCGAGAAGGCGACGATGGTTTTGTCCCATTCATCTGGCGTTCTATGGCGCTTCTTATTGCCAAAAAGAAATTTGCGAACATCCAGCATACTCCATGCATCCGCCTTCCTGCGGCCATGCATGATGCCAGAAAAGAAATTGTGTATATCAAGCATGCTCTGGGCCGAATAGGTTGTATGCAGTTTTAAATTGTCTCATCATCTGTTTGTTGCTGCTAACTTGTGATGACAACAATGCAAGATAACTCGATGCTTTAACAGTAATCTACGCTTTATTGGGTAGGCAATCAATCGCACATCCGTCATTCCTCTTCGGCCCGCCCTAACCATCCCCAACATTCTTGTTGGCCATAATTCCTGGGCAAGGAATCGAAAGAGATAGAAATCATATCAATTGCCAAGTGGCTTTCCGTGATTCAGTCCTGTTCCGCAATCTACTTATTTATTTATAGCGTATAACCGAACTTATACATAACCCCAATGACTCAGTTCCGCGTCCCACACCCTTAAAGTGAAACCACCCCAAACCGATAAGGCCCGACCTCTCAATGCAGAGTCAATGTTACGTACGGGAAGAGGCCCGTGGTATTGGCACATGGTTGCCATTCAGCTCTAGACGGGGTAACATTTCCGCCCTTTCGCGCTGATTTTGCCATAGGCATCGCGGCGTTATGGAATCAACACTTTAAAAATTAGCTGACCATGAATTTGATGAGGAACAACGTGAGCCATCTTTCGTTGCCGGTACAACAGGGCTTGTATGATCCCCGCCAAGAGCACGACGCGTGCGGCGTGGGCTTTGTCGCGCACATCAAGGGCAAACAGAGCCATGACATGGTACGTCAGGGCTTGCAGATTCTGGAAAATCTCACCCATCGCGGCGCAGTGGGTGCGGACCCTCTGGCGGGCGATGGTGCGGGTATACTGATCCAGGTTCCTGACGCATTTTTGCGACTAGCCTGTTCCGCTCAGGGCGTGAATTTGCCCGAGGCCGGAGAATACGGGGTCGGCATGATCTTTCTGCCGCGCGATATTGCGGCGCGAGCAGCCTGTGAACACGCGATTGCCGAAAAAATCGCTGTGGAAGGTCAAATCTTGCTGGGCTGGCGCGATGTGCCGGTGGACAACGCCAGCCTGGGCGAAAGCGTCAAGGCGGTAGAGCCGGCCGTACGCCAGGTATTCATCGGTCGAGGGGCACAGTGCCTGGATGCCGACAGTTTCGAACGCAAACTATTTGTTATCCGCAAAACCGCGGAACATGCAGTGCGCAGTCTGCCCAACGAACAAGGCGGGGGCTTCTATATCCCCTCCCTGTCCGCGCGCACCATCGTTTACAAAGGCATGTTGCTGGCCAATCAGGTCGGCAAGTATTACCTCGACCTGCAAAACGATAGCGTGATCAGCGCACTGGCGCTGGTGCATCAACGATTCTCCACCAACACCTTCCCCACTTGGGATCTGGCTCACCCTTTCCGCATGATCGCCCACAACGGCGAGATCAACACCATGCGCGGCAACGTAAACTGGATGACAGCACGCCATGCGGCGATGTCCTCAAAGTTGCTGGGTGATGACTTGGAAAAACTGTGGCCATTGATCGTGGACGGCCAGTCTGATTCTGCCTGCTTCGACAATGCCCTCGAGTTGCTGGTGGCCGGCGGCTACTCGCTTCCTCACGCGATGATGCTGCTGATCCCTGAAGCTTGGGCAGGCAACCCGCTGATGGACGAAGAACGCCGCGCTTTTTACGAATATCATGCCGCCCTGATGGAACCCTGGGACGGCCCTGCCGCCGTGGCCTTCACCGATGGCCGCCAGATCGGCGCGACTCTGGATCGCAATGGCCTGCGTCCGGCGCGCTACCTGATTACCGACGATGATGTCGTGCTGATGGCGTCCGAAATGGGCGTGCTCGACATTCCACAACACAAGATCGTAAAAAAATGGCGCTTGCAGCCGGGCAAGATGTTCCTGATCGACCTGGAGGCAGGCCGTATTGTGGACGACGCCGAACTGAAGCAGCAGCTCGCCACCGCCAAGCCTTACCGCGAATGGATCGAAAAATCGCGCTATTTCCTTGGCGACTTGCCTGGCGTAGATAGCAAGCCAGCGCTCCAGGAAACATTGCTCGACACCCAGCAAGCCTTTGGCTACTCGCAGGAAGACCTCAAGTTTATCCTCGCGCCCATGGCTGCGGCAGGCGAGGAAGCGACCGGCTCCATGGGCAACGATACTGCGTTGCCGGTGCTCTCCGACAAGAACAAATCGCTGTACGATTACTTTCAGCAACTGTTTGCCCAGGTGACTAACCCGCCGATCGATCCGATCCGCGAAGAGATCGTGATGTCGCTGACCTCGTTCATCGGACCGAAGCCCAATCTGCTCGGCATCGACGAGACTGATCCGCCGCTGCGCCTGGAAGTCCATCAACCGGTGCTGTCCAATGAGGATTTGGCGAAGCTGCGCGATATCGACCAGCTGACGCAGGGGCGCTACAAAACCCGGATACTGGATATCACTTATCCGGTTACTCAAGGTGCGGCAGGCTGCGAGACAGCCATTGCGGCCTTGTGCGAAGCTGCCGACACGGCCGTGGCAGGAGGTTATAACGTGTTGATCCTGTCCGACCGGGCCATATCGCGTGACCGTGCAGCCATCCCGGCACTGTTGGCTTGCGCGGGCGTGCACCATCACCTGGTTCGCGAAGGCCTGCGTACCAGCGCCGGTCTGGTAGTAGACACAGGTTCTGCCCGCGAAACACATCACTTCGCCCTGCTCGCCGGCTATGGCGCTGAAGCGGTATGCCCCTGGCTGGCCTTTGAAACTGTTGACGCCCTGGCTGGCACCTTGCCCGCCGGACTGACCGGCAAAGAAGCCAACAAACGCTATATCAAAGCGATCAATAAGGGACTGTTGAAAGTCATGTCCAAAATGGGCATTTCCACTTACCAGTCCTATTGCGGCTCCCAGATTTTTGAGGCGGTCGGCCTTAACGCCGGTTTCGTCGCGCAATATTTCACCGGCACGCCAACCCAGATCGAAGGCATCGGCCTGAACGAAATCGCCGATGAAACCGTACGCACCCACCAGTCCGCATTCGGCAACGATCCGGTGCTGTCCAACGCACTGGACGCGGGCGGCGAATACGCCTACCGGGTGCGCGGCGAAGCCCACATGTGGACGCCGGATGTCATCGCCAAACTGCAACACGCCACGCGCTCCAACAATACTCAGACTTACAAAGAATATGCCAAGCTGATCAACGACCAGAGCGAGCACCTGAAAACCTTGCGTGGACTGTTCGAAATTAAGACAGCAGGCGCGCCGGTGCCGCTGGATGAAGTTGAACCGGCAAAAGAGATCGTCAAGCGCTTCGTCACCGGCGCGATGTCGCTCGGCTCCATTTCCACCGAGGCGCACACCACGCTGGCCATCGCGATGAACCGCATCGGCGGCAAATCCAATACCGGTGAAGGCGGTGAAGACGCCGCTCGCTTCAGGGCAGTGAAGGACGGCGAAAAACTCTCCGAGATTATCGGCAAAGGCCGCATCGAACGCGACCTGGTGATGAAAGAAGGCGATTCGCTGCGCTCCCGGATCAAGCAGGTGGCCTCCGGCCGCTTCGGTGTGACGGCAGAATACCTGTCCAGCGCCGACCAGATCCAGATCAAGATGGCGCAAGGCGCCAAGCCCGGCGAGGGCGGCCAGCTGCCCGGCCACAAGGTCTCCGAATACATCGCCCAGTTGCGTTTCTCGGTGCCCGGCGTGGGCCTGATTTCTCCACCGCCGCACCATGACATTTATTCGATCGAGGATCTCGCGCAGCTGATCCATGATCTGAAAAATGCCAACCCCGCCGCTTCCATCTCGGTCAAGCTGGTTTCCGAAGTGGGCGTGGGCACAGTAGCAGCCGGTGTATCCAAAGCCAAGGCGGACCATATCGTGGTCGCCGGCTACGATGGCGGCACCGGCGCATCGCCACTGTCTTCCATCAAGCACGCCGGCACCTCGTGGGAACTCGGCCTGGCGGAAACTCAGCAGACCCTGGTGCTGAACCAGTTACGCGGACGCGTTGCCTTGCAGGTGGACGGACAACTCAAGACCGGTCGCGACGTGCTGATCGGCGCCTTGCTGGGCGCGGACGAATTCGGCTTCGCCACCGCGCCGCTGGTGGTGGAAGGTTGCATCATGATGCGCAAGTGCCACCTGAATACCTGCCCGGTGGGCGTGGCGACACAAGATCCCGTGCTGCGCAGGAAATTCACCGGCCAGCCCGAGCATGTGGTGAACTACTTCTTCTTCGTCGCCGAGGAAGCGCGCGAACTCATGGCGCAGATGGGCATCCGCAAGTTTGACGACCTGATTGGCCGCAGCGATCTGCTCGACATGAAGCAGGGCATCACGCACTGGAAAGCCAAGGGGCTGGATTTCTCCAAGGTATTCCATCAGCCCGCCATGCCGTCCAGCGTGGCGCGCCTCCACACCGAGACGCAGGATCACGGTCTGGACAAGGCGCTGGACCATCAGCTCATTGCGCAGGCCAAAGCCGCTCTGGAAACTCGGCAACCGGTGGTAATAAACAGCACCATCGGCAACGTCAACCGCACCGCCGGCACCATGCTGTCGCACGAGGTCGCGAAACGCTACGGTCACGCCGGACTGCCGGACGACACCATCACAGTGAAGCTGACCGGCACGGCAGGGCAGAGCTTCGGCGCATTCCTCGCCCATGGCGTGACCTTTGAGCTGTCCGGCGAAGGCAACGACTATGTCGGCAAGGGCTTGTGCGGCGGGCGCATCGTGGTGATGCCGCCCAAAGAATGCAAAATCGTGGCCGAAGAAAACATCATCGTCGGCAACACCGTACTGTACGGGGCGACCAGCGGCGAATGCTACTTCCGCGGCGTAGCGGGTGAGCGCTTCGCAGTGCGTAATTCTGGAGCCGTTGCCGTAGTGGAGGGCCTGGGTGACCACGGCTGCGAATACATGACTGGGGGCTTGGTTATCGTGCTGGGCCAGACCGGGCGTAATTTTGCCGCGGGCATGTCCGGTGGCGTAGCCTACGTGCTCGATGAGGACGGCAGCTTCGAGCGCCGCTGCAATTTGTCCATGGTACAGTTGGAGCCGATTCCAGAAGAAGCGGCCATCAGCGAAACCGGTGAAGTAGAGACGCATGGCCGGGTGCACTTCAATCCTCTCGGCAAAGCCGACGAAGCGGCGCTACGCGGGAAAATCGAGAAGCACCTGCGCTACACCAGCAGCACGCGCGCAAAGGAAATTCTGGATAACTGGGCGCACTATCTGCCGAAGTTCGTCAAGGTCATG
Organism: Gammaproteobacteria bacterium; assembly: GCA_018823025.1. Lineage (GTDB taxonomy): Bacteria > Pseudomonadota > Gammaproteobacteria > Burkholderiales > Sulfuricellaceae > Sulfuricella. Next base: position 36,440 of record JAHJJI010000089.1, read on the forward strand.
CCGACCGAGTATCGCCGCGCCTTGCAGGAAATCGCAACGCAACAGGCCCAGTTGAAGGAGGTTGCATAAATGGGCAAGCCTACTGGATTCATGGAATTGCGCCGCCTGAACGAGGCGAGCCTTCCCGTTGCGGAGCGCCTGAAGAACTACCGCGAATTCGTTCAGCCCCTGGCCGACGAACAAGCCGCCATACAGGGAGCACGCTGCATGGACTGCGGCATTCCTTTCTGTACCAGCGGCTGCCCCGTCAACAACATCATTCCGGACTGGAATGACCTTGTTTACCGGAGCAACTGGAAACAAGCGCTGGACGTACTACATTCCACCAACAACTTTCCCGAGTTCACTGGTCGCGTTTGCCCTGCACCCTGCGAGGCTGCGTGTACGCTGAACATCAACGATGATGCGGTGGGCATCAAGTCCATCGAGCACGCGATTATCGACAAGGGATGGGAGCAAGGCTGGGTCGTTCCGCTGCCGGCACAGAAGAAGACCGGCAAGACGATCGCGATAGTCGGCTCTGGCCCAGCCGGTCTGGCATGCGCGCAGCAACTGGCGCGTGCCGGACATGACGTGGTGGTGTTCGAAAAGAATGACCGCATCGGTGGACTGTTGCGCTATGGTATTCCCGATTTCAAATTCGAGAAGTCGCACATCGACCGCCGCATCGAACAAATGCGCGCAGAGGGCGTGGAATTCCGCATCAATCAACAAGTCGGCGAGAACGTGCCGGCTCAAAAACTGAAGGACGAGTTCGACGCCGTGGTTTTGACCGGAGGTGCCGAACAAGCCCGCGATTTGCCGGTGCCGGGACGGGAACTGTCGGGTGTCCATTTCGCCATGGAGTTCCTGCCGCAACAGAACAAGGTGGTTGCCGGCGATGTGCTGCCTCAACAGATATCGGCCTCCGGCAAACATGTCGTAGTGATCGGCGGCGGCGATACGGGCTCCGACTGCGTGGGCACCTCGATCCGTCAGGGAGCGGCTTCGGTAACCCAGATCGAAGTGATGCCGCGTCCTGCCGAACAGGAAGACAAAGCGCTGACCTGGCCCAACTGGCCACTCAAGCTGCGCACTTCCAGTTCACAGGAAGAAGGCTGCACGCGCGATTGGTCGGTCACCACCAAGGCATTCCTCGGCGCCAATGGCAAGGTCGAAAAACTGAGCTGCGTACGCGTGGAATGGAATGCCGGCAAGATGGTTGAAATGCCCGGCAGCGAATTCGAGATACAGGCTGATCTGGTGCTGCTGGCGATGGGATTCGTCAGCCCGGTGCAAAAAGTTCTGGATGCCTTTGGCGTGGAAAAGGACGGCCGCGGCAACGCCAAGGCCGCGACGGAGGGTGCGGGCTGCTACAAAACTTCGGTGGACAAGGTATTCGCTGCCGGCGATATGCGCCGCGGCCAATCGCTGATAGTGTGGGCCATACGCGAAGGCCGCCAGGCTGCACGTGCCGTCGATGAAACCCTGATGGGCTTTTCCGATTTACCCCGGTAATTTTACCCCCCTCGTCCGCAAGCGGGCGAGGGGTTGGGGAAGAGGGTTATAAAATGAGCAATAAACCAAAAAACGATACCTTTCTGCGCGCCCTGTTGCGCCAGCCAACCGAATACACCCCGGTATGGATGATGCGGCAGGCCGGACGCTATCTACCGGAATACAACCAGACACGTGGCAGAGCAGGTGATTTCCTGTCTTTATGCAAGAACCCCAACCTCGCCACCGAAGTCACCATGCAGCCGCTGGCGCGCTTCCCACTCGATGCCGCCATCCTGTTTTCAGACATCCTCACCATTCCCGACGCCATGGGTCTGGGTCTTTATTTCAGCACCGGCGAAGGACCGAAATTCGAGCGCCCGCTACGCGACGAATGGGAAATTCGCGACCTGGCCGTACCTGACCCAAACGTGCATCTGCGCTATGTGATGGATGCCGTAAGCCAGATCCGCAAAACGCTCAACAACGAAGTGCCGTTGATCGGTTTTGCCGGCAGCCCGTTCACGCTGGCCTGCTACATGGTCGAAGGCGGTAGCAGCTCGGATTTTGCTTTGGTCAAGACCATGCTCTACCAGCGCCCGGAACTGCTGCATCACATCCTCGACATCAACGCCCGCGCCGTGACCAGCTATCTCAATGCGCAAATCGAAGCCGGCGCGCAGGCGGTGATGATTTTCGACTCCTGGGGCGGGGCGCTGTCCCACGCTGCTTACCATGAATTCTCCCTGCCCTATATGGAGCAGATTGTCAGCGGGCTGATCCGTGAACATAATGGCGCCACCATACCCAATATCATCTTCACCAAGGGTGGCGGACTGTGGCTGGAAAGCATCGCCGCTACCGGCTGCAACGCGGTCGGGCTGGACTGGGCTATCGACATTGGCCAGGCGCGCGCCCGCATCGGTGACAAAGTGGCGTTGCAAGGCAATCTCGACCCGAACGTACTGTTCAGCAACCCCGATGCCATCCGCGCCGAAGTGGGCAAAGTCCTGGCGAGTTATGGCAAGGGCAGCGGCCACGTATTCAACCTGGGCCATGGCATTTCGCAGTTCACCAAGCCCGAGAACGCCGGCGCCATGGTCGAAGCGGTGCACGAACTGAGCAAGCCGTACCACGCGTAGTCGTCAAGAAAAGGTGTCGCCTGGCATGAAGATTCTTCGTGTCGCACTGGATGTCCCGCTCGACACCCTGTTTGATTATTCCGCAGCAGAACAGGGCGAGATCGCCATCGGCGACCGGGTTCTGGTTTCATTCGGTCGGCGTCAGATGGTCGGCGTGGTCGCCGAAATTACTGACCACTCCAACTTGGCACCGGGGCGCATCAAGCCGGTTCTTCAGGTCTTTCGCGACACCCCGCCCCTTTCAGAGGAAATATTCCGGCTGCTGCGCTTCTGCGCCGACTACTATCACCATCCTTTGGGTGAAGTTGTTCTCAACGCCCTGCCCGTCCCCCTGCGCCAGACCAAGCCGGTTGCGCGCGCCAAACCGACTGGATACCGCCTGACCGAGGCGGGTCTCGCGCTCAAAATCGAGGCCTTGCCCGCCCGCGCCATCGTCAAGCGCAAGTTGCTGCAACGCCTGAAGCAAGCCGGCACACTTCTGCGCAGCGATATTGCCGCTATTTCCCCGAGCGCCCCGCAAGCTATCAAGGGATTTATCGCGCAGGGGTGGGCGGCGGAAAGCGATGAAATTACCGAGCCTGCGCCCGCACCGGCCAAGGCGGATGATCTGCCGCCCCTGACACCACCGCAGGAACAAGCCGTCACCGCCATTCTGTCCGGCCGGGATCATTTTCAGGTCTGGCTGCTGTACGGCATCACCGGCAGCGGCAAGACGGAAGTCTATTTGCGGGTCATCGCAGAGGTTTTGCAAAGCGGCGGGCAGGCCTTGGTGCTGGTGCCGGAAATCAACCTCACGCCACAGCTGGAATCGCGCTTTCGCGCCCGCTTCCCGGATATCTGCCAGGTCAGCCTGCACAGCCGCCTCTCCGCCGGGGAGCGTCTGCGCAACTGGTCTCTGGCGCAGTGCGGCCGCGCCCGCATTGTGCTCGGTACCCGCCTGGCCCTGTTCACGCCGATGCCGAAACTGAAACTGATCGTGGTGGACGAAGAGCACGACGGCTCGTTCAAGCAGCAGGACGGCCTGCGCTATTCTGCACGCGATATGGCCGTCGCACGCGGCAAACAGGCCGGCACGCCAGTGATACTCGGCTCGGCCACGCCCGCGCTGGAAACCTGGTACAACGCCAGCATCGGCCGCTACCAAAAGCTGGAACTGCCGGCACGAGCCATCGCAGAAGCCGCGCTACCAGCCATCCACTGCATCGACATCAGCCGCGCCAAGCTGGCCGATGGCCTATCCGACTCCTTGATCGATGCGCTGCGCGCGCGCCTTGAGCGTGGCGAGCAAAGCCTGATTTTCATCAACCGCCGCGGCTATGCCCCGGTGATGCGCTGCGGCCAGTGCGGATGGGTCTCCACCTGCCACCGTTGTTCTAGCCGGCTGGTTGTTCACCTGCGCGAGAAACGCCTGCGCTGCCATCATTGCGGCCACGAATCTCGCATTCCTCCCACCTGCCCGGATTGCGGCAATGCCGATCTGGCGCCTCTCGGCCAAGGCACGCAACGGCTGGAGGATACATTGGGCAGCCTGTTTCCCAGCGCCCGCATCCTGCGCGTCGACCGCGACAGCACCAAGCGCAAGCAGGCCTTGCCCGAAATGCTGGAGCGCATCCACGCGGCGGAGGTGGATATCGTGATCGGCACCCAGTTGCTGGCGAAAGGCCACGACTTCAAGAAGCTCACCCTGGTTGGGGTAGTGAATGCGGACGGCGCACTGTACAGCGCCGATTTCCGCGCCTCGGAGCGGCTCTTCGCGCAGCTTATGCAAGTTTCGGGGCGCGCCGGGCGCGATACCCTCCCCGGCATAGTGCTGATCCAGACCCAATTCCCCACCCACCCCCTGTTTCAGGCGCTGATCAAGCACGATTACCCGGGATTTGCCGAAACCCTGTTGACCGAGCGCAAGCAGGCGGAATTCCCGCCCTTTTGCCACCAGGCCCTGCTACGTGCCGAAGCACCGCAAATCGAAACCGCCTTGGCCTTCCTGCGCAAAGCGCAGGGAGTTTTTCCCCATGATTTCGACGTCAACCTGTTCGACCCGGTGCCGGCCCAAATGTCTCGCCTGGCAGGCATGGAGCGTGCGCACCTGCTAGTTCAGGCCGCATCCAGAGGTGCTTTGCAGGCTTTTCTCGGCGCCTGGAACAAGGCTCTGTTCGGCCTGGGCGGAAATGTCCGCTGGTCTCTGGATGTCGACCCTCTGGAGTTTTAGTGCAGCCCAACCGAATAGCCGTTAAAATGGCTGTTTTACGCAAGAGTTACCGCTTTGAAACATCATCTTTCCGAACTATTTGCCCAAGCCCTGAAAGACGTCGCGCCGGAACACGCCGGCACCGCTTTTGAAATCACTCGCCCCAAGCAGGCGCAACACGGTGATTTCGCCTGCAATCTGGCGATGCAGCTGGCGCGCCCGTTGCGCGGCAACCCACGGGAAATCGCGACCAAGCTGCTCAGCGCTCTACCCGCCTCGCCTTTTGTGGAAAAAACTGAAATTGCCGGCGCCGGCTTCATCAACCTTTTTTTGACATCCGCTGCCAAGCAACAGGTCATCAAGCAGGTTCTGGCGCAGGGATCAAATTTTGGCTGCAGCACCCTGGGACAAGGACTCAAAGTTCAGGTCGAATTCGTTTCCGCCAACCCCACCGGCCCGCTGCATGTCGGCCATGGACGAGGCGCGGCGTTTGGCATGAGCCTCGCGAATGTGCTTGGCGCTGCCGGATATAAAGTTGCCCGCGAGTATTACGTCAACGATGCCGGTCGGCAGATGGATATCCTGGCACTCTCCACCTGGCTACGCTATCTGGAACTGAACGGCGTGCACGTCGCCTTCCCAGCCAACGCCTATCAGGGCGGCTACGTGCGCGACATGGCAGGACTGATCCAGGAAGCCCACGGTGATCGTTACCTGCACCAGCCGGGCCCCATTCTGGAGAGCGTCCCCGCCCATGAGGAGGATGCCGATGGGCATCTCGACGCGCTGATCGCCAATGCCAAGAAGCTGCTGGGCGAAGGTTACGCCTATATCCACAACATTGCCCTGACCGAGCAGCTAGAGGATTGCCGCAACGACCTGACCGAGTTCGGCGTTACTTTCGACTCCTGGTTTTCGGAAAAATCGCTATTCGACACCGGACTGGTGGATCGCGCCGTTGACGCCCTGGAAACCCACGGCCATATTTACCTGCAGGACGGCGCAAAGTGGTTCCGCTCCACCCACTTTGGCGACGAGAAAGACCGTGTAGTACAGCGCGAGAATGGCCTTTACACCTATTTCGCCTCTGATATCGCCTATCACCTGAACAAATATGAACGCGGCTTCGACCGCGTCGTTAATGTCTGGGGTGCGGACCACCATGGCTACATTGCCCGCGTTAAAGGCGCTCTGACCGCACTGGAACTGGATGCCGAGCGACTGGTTATCGCCTTGGTCCAATTCGCCGTGCTCTGGCGCGGCGCGGAAAAATTGCCGATGTCTACGCGCAGCGGCAACTTCGTCACCTTGCGCGAATTGCGCGAGGAAGTCGGTAACGATGCCGCGCGGTTTTTTTACGTGCTGCGCAAAAGCGACCAGCATCTCGACTTCGATCTGGAACTAGCCAAATCGCAGAGCAACGAAAATCCGGTGTATTACATCCAGTATGCACATGCCCGAATCTGCAGCGTACTTGGGCAATGGGGGGGCGATGCAGCCGAACTGGCTGAAGTGGGGACGAGCGCCTTGAGCGGCAAGCACGAGCTTGCCCTGATGAACCTCCTGAACGACTATTCGGGTATTGTGGAAAGCGCGGCCAGGGAACTTTCTCCCCACCTGATCGCCTATTACCTCAAGGAACTGGCTGGAGAGTTTCACAGTTACTATAATGCGGAGCAGTTCCTGGTTCCCGACAACGGTTTGCGACTGGCCCGCTTGGCGCTGATTACCTCCATCCGGCAAGTATTGCGTAACGGGTTGGCGCTACTTGGCGTCAGCAGCCCGGAAAAAATGTAGATTTGGTCACTTTATGAGCCGCGATTACAAAAAAACCGACCGTTCTTCCTCCAGAAAAGGGGGTAGCCCGTTATTTATGGGTGTTCTGATCGGGCTGACCGTCGGTCTCGCCGTAGCGATTGGTGTTGCCCTTTACATTAACTTCAGCCCCAAGCCCTTCGCCAGCCGAGACAAACAGCCTGAGGCATCCACATCCACCAAGGCAGCGACAAAAAACGACACCGCCTCGCAAGATACTGCGCCACTCGATGTGGCAGGCAAAAATGGCAAGCCTTCCGACAAACCCCGGTTTGATTTCTATACTATCCTGCCTGGCAGCGAGGCGCCGGTGTCAGAACAGGAAATCAAGCAAGCCACCAAGCAGGAAGGGGTCGCCAAAGATAGCTATTTTCTTCAGGTCGGTTCTTTTCAAGCGGCAGCTGAAGCTGACAACATGAAGGCGCGTCTCGCCCTCCTCGGCTTGGAAGCGGTCATCCAAACGGCGGACATTCCCGACAAGGGCGTCTGGCACCGGGTACGCATCGGGCCTTTTGCCAACATCGAGGACATGAGCCGCTCTCGCACCTTGCTCACGCAGAACGACATTGCCTCCAGCCTGGTCAAGGTTAAAGATCCGTCGACACATTAACTCACTGAAATTATTTATTCCGGAGTAGACAACATGAACTTTACCCCTTTCTTCCGCCCCTTTTTCCTGCGCATTTTCCTGGCTATTGCTTTGTCCCTGGTCGGGTTCACTGCAACAGCAGATCTCCGTCCCGGCAAGGAATATGAGCTGCTTTCCCCGCCGCAGGCCGTGGAGACCGGGAAAAAGATCGAGGTTCTGGAAATCTTCTCCTACGCCTGCTCACATTGTTTCGACCTCGAGGCAGATATCAACAAATGGGCGAAGCAGCTTCCCAACGATGTCGAGTTTCGCCGCTTGCCGGCGATTTTCCGTGCCGACTGGGCACCTCTTGCCAAAGTGTTTTATACCTTCGAAGCCATGGGGCTGACAGAAAGGCTGAACGGCGAATTTTTCAATGCCATACACGTCCGCCACACTCGCTTCGCTGACGACAATGCCATCTTTGACTGGGTTGAAAAACAGGGCATCCCCCGGAAAAGCTTTATCGATAATTATTCTTCATTCTCTACCCAGAGCAAGGCATTGCGTGCCAAGCAGCTTACCCAGGCCTACGGCATCAGTGGTGTTCCCGCGGTTATCGTGGATGGCAAATATCGCACATCTGTATCAAACACTGGCAGCCATGCCGGCCTGATGTCGGCTCTCGACCAGTTGATCAAACGGGCGCGGCAGGAACGTGCCGGTAACTAGGGGAAATATCTAACCTCTCTGCCATGAGCATCTCCGTCATTCTGGTCGACGACCACCCTCTGTTTCGCAAAGGGTTGTCGCACCTGCTCGAGGCTGGTGCGGAAGGAATCACTGTTGCAGGGCAATTTGCCGAGATAGGCGGCGTCCTCGACTGGTTGCGGAATGGCGGACACGCAGAGGTTGCCTTGCTGGATCGTAACTTGCGTGACGAGGATGGACTGACTCTGGTTCCCGAACTGAAGCGGTTCGGCATCAAGGTGATCATGCTGACCGTTGCTGATGAAGCCCACGAAATTCGTGAGGCTATAGAGCGTGGGGTTGACGGCTACGTATCCAAAACCAGCGAGCCCGCTCAAATTCTTCAGGCGATATCTACTGTCGCGCGAGGTTCCGGGTTACATCTCTCCCCCGTCATGGATGAAGCCATGCAGGGGAAACTGGCATCCGATGCCGGCAGCAAACTTTCAACCCGCGAACTGGAAATCGTTGGTTTGGTTGCGCGCGGCATGAGCAACAAGGCCATTGGCGATGAACTGGGACTTTCGGACAACACCGTACGCAATCACCTGGGCAGCATCCTGGAAAAGCTCGGACTCGACAACCGAGTGCAGGTAGCCACCTTTGCCATGAAACAGGGTATCAGCAGAAAGTCCGGCGCAACATAACCCCAGACGGGTGTTGTTATAATGGTTTCCTGCCTGTATCACGAGATAGCCTTATGTTGTATGGTTCCGCCATCCTATCAGGTTCCTGTGCTTGCTGCGTTAACCGAGCAGGACGATGTGGCTTATCTGTTGGCTGATTGCCAACTCAACGTCCTATACCTGAGCGACCGAATCAGCGAATTTGGCGTCCCCTCTCACGGCATAGGCTTGCCACTAACCTCCGTTTATCCTGATCTGGCCGAGAACCGGGGGAACTACACGCCGCGCAACCACGGGTTATTCATTTGCGCAGCGATCACAATGTCGCGCCGCATCGAGGAAGAAATTTCCTGGATGAAACGCTATCAGCAAAAAATCCGTCTGCTCCAGCTCTAATTTCCGAATGCCGGTCAGGAGCAGTTCCTTCAGATCGCGGACATGATCGAGTTCATCTACGCTTGATGGATATCGTGGAAAACCACAAAGATGGTCAGTTTCTGGCGATTCTGCCGGAAACCGCTCTAGAAAATGCGCGACTGCGCAGACCGTCTGCAAAGACGCCTTACGTGAAGAAAACCTAGATGGAAGAGAATCCAGCTACTTTACAATGTCGCCGAAGCAATCGAAGAAGAAAACGTCAATGCCTTGCTTGACCGGCTTGATGATGTTTACCCGGAAATTCCGGAACAGAATACCTAGCTACTGAATGAAGCCTTTTTCAAGCAATTCTGCTGTCAACGCAAAATAGTCTTTTGCCCCTTGGCTGCGGGGTGCAAAATCAAACACGCTCTTGCCATGCTCCGGGCTCTCCGCCAGGCTGACGTTTTCAGCGATGCGTGTTTCGCACAATGCATCGCCGTAACGCACCCTCAACTGCTCATAAACGTGATGGGAAAACTTTCTGCGGGAATCGAAGCGGGTCACCACCACTTTGCGTTCGATTTTACGCTTCAGTCCTCTCTCCAGAACATTTAGTGCTGCATCCAGCCTCTCAACCCCCTGCATGGAAAGATAATCGGCCGACACCGGAATCAACACTCGGTCGGCAGCAAAAATCGCATTCAATGACAACACGCCAAGCATCGGGCAGCAGTCGATCAAAATCGGACTATCCTCCCATGCCAGGCTTTCCTGCAGGCCCTCGCGCAGGCGCGATGCAATGCTGGTACTTTTTCCATATAGCGCATCGATTTTTGACAACTCCAGATGCCCTGGAATCAGCCGCATACCGTCAGCGACCTCACGCACCAGGCTAGCCAACGGAGTCTCCTCGCGGTAAAACGCCGCAATGCTCTCATCCCGGTTTTCTGCGAGGATTCCACATGAAAGGGTCAGATGCGCCTGGGGATCGAGGTCAATCGCAATCGGCCGTTTTTCCAGATGCGCCAAGGCGGCCGCCAGATTCAGGGTTGTGGTGGTTTTACCCACCCCGCCTTTCTGGTTGAAGACCGCGATCACAGCCATGTTATTGCCTCCACTATTCCACTGTGACAGATTTTGCCAGGTTTCTTGGCTTGTCCACGTCCGTTCCCTTTTGCAAGGCCGTATGATAGGCCAGCAACTGTAGCGGCACCGTATGCAGGATCGGACTCAGCAGTCCAGCGTGCTCCGGCAGCTTGATCAGGTGAACGCCCTCCTGTGCCTGCATCTGGCTATCTTGGTCAGCAAGCACGTACAACTCGCCGCCGCGAGCGCGAACTTCCTGCAGGTTGGATTTCAGTTTTTCCAGCAAGGCATCGTTGGGGGCGATCGCGACCACCGGCATGTCGCTATCGACCAGCGCCAGCGGGCCGTGCTTTAGCTCTCCCGCCGGGTAGGCTTCGGCATGGATGTAGGAGATTTCCTTCAGCTTCAGCGCGCCTTCCATGGCGATCGGATAATGCAATCCACGCCCAAGAAACAGGGCATGCTGCTTGAATGCCATACGCTCAGCCCAAAGCTCAATCTGCGGTTCGAGCAGCAGCACCTGGTTGACCATCGCAGGCAAGTGGCGCAGCGCATCGAGGTGCGCTGTTTCCTGCGCGGCGCTGATGCGGCCGCGCAGCTTGCCCAACACCAGTGCCAGCAAAAGCAATGCGGTTAGTTGGGTGGTGAACGCTTTGGTAGAGGCAACACCAATTTCAGGGCCCGCGCGAGTCAGAAAGCGTAGCCCCGATTCGCGTACCAGCGCGCTTTCAGGGGCATTACAAATAGACAGGCAATGTACATGGCCGAGGGATTTGGCATGCTTTAGCGCTGCCAGGGTGTCCGCCGTTTCGCCTGACTGGGAAATGGTCACGATCAGCGCATTGGGATTGGGCACACTGTCGCGATATCGGTATTCGCTCGCCACTTCGGCACTGCATGGAATTCCCGCAACACTCTCAATCCAGTAGCGTGCCACCATCGCGGCGTGAAAACTGGTGCCGCAAGCAATGATGGTTACACTATCGATTTCGCTTAGTACGTTACTCGCGTGATCACCAAATATTGTCGGGTTAAGGTCACCGTGACTCAGCGCCTCTTCCAGGGTTTCAGCCAAAGCGCGAGGCTGCTCGAAAATTTCTTTCTGCATGTAGTGTCGGTAACTGCCCAGCTCCGCCCGGTCCGCGCTGAGTTCGCTGATTTGTACCGGCCTGGATACTGGCTCGCCGTTGCGGTCAACAATCCTGAAGTCGAGCAGGCCGATATCAGCCACGTCACCCTCTTCCAGGTAAACCACTTTTTGTGTAACGGGGAGTAATGCCGAAACATCGGAAGCGATGAAGTGCTCCTCGATGCCGACACCGATCAACAGCGGACTGCCCTCGCGCGCGCACACCAGTCGATTTGGCTCAGCGGCACAGATCACCCCTATCGCGTACGTACCCTTGAGTTCGGTGACAGCCTTGCGGGTAGCCTGGAACAGGTCTTTTTCCTGATGGAAATGAAAATGAATCAAATGGACGATGACTTCGGTGTCGGTATCGGAAGTGAATTGGTAACCGATTTCGCTTAACCGCTGGCGCAACGCTTCGTGGTTTTCGATAATGCCATTGTGCACAACGGCAAGTGATTCCTCGCTAACATGGGGGTGGGCGTTGCGCTCGCTGGGTATGCCATGCGTCGCCCAACGAGTATGTGCAATGCCGAGATTGCCATGCGTTTTCTGGATTTTTATTTCCGCTTCCAACTCGGCCACGCGCCCCGGCTTCCGCACTCGAGTTAGCCCACCATTCACCGCCACGGCCAGGCCTGCCGAATCGTATCCACGATATTCCAGCCGCCTCAAGCCTTCCAGCAGGATAGGCACGACATTGCGCTGTGCAACAGCGCCGATGATTCCACACATATTTAGACTCCGTCAGGGAGAAGGTTTGTTTTTTTGAGGCCGTTTCCAGCCTGGGATTGTAACCTGCTTTGCCCGCGACAGAGTAAGTTGCTCCGCCGGTGCATCCCTGGTGATCGTCGCTCCCGCACCAATGGTTGCACCCTTGCCTACGGTAACCGGGGCTACCAGTTGGGTGTCCGAACCGATAAACGCGTCGTCTTCGATAACCGTCCTGTGCTTGTAGGCGCCATCGTAGTTGCAGGTAATAGTACCGGCGCCGATATTCACGTTTTTCCCTACCGTGGTATCACCGATATAACTCAGGTGGTTGATCTTGCTGCCACGGTCAACCTGGCTATTCTTCAGCTCGACGAAGTTGCCGACATGCACATCTTCTGCCAGTTCGGTACCAGGGCGAAGTCGGGCAAACGGTCCAATACGTCCATTATCACCAATTCGCGCCTCCTCAATCAGGCTGAATGGCGCAATCCGGGTCCCCTCTCCGACACTGACATCGCGCAGAACGCAGTTGGCGGCAATAGTGACATTATCGCCCAACACCACCTTGCCTTCAAAAACGCAGTTGACGTCGATGCTGACATCTCGGCCACAGACCAATTCGCCACGCACGTCGATTCGCTTTGGGTCCATCAGACGTACGCCTCGCTCCATCAACCTTGTGGCAACTTCATGCTGGTGCAGACGTTCCAGATGCGCCAACTGAGCGGCGCTGTTTACCCCTATCACCTCCCAGTGGTGGCCAGGGTGGCGAGCATTCACTCTCACGCCATCCCCCACAGCCATGGCGATAACGTCAGTCAAATAGTACTCTCCCTGGGCATTGTCGCTGCGCAAGGCACTAAGCCATTTTTTCATCTTAGCATTGGGTAGTGCCATGATGCCCGTATTCACTTCATGTATGGCGCGCTCCGCCTCATTCGCATCTTTGTGCTCTACAATGGATTTTACTTGGCCTTGCGCATCGCGCAGGATTCGGCCGTATCCCTCCGGATCCGGTAACGACACCGTCAGCAAGCCAACCGAATCTCCATTCATTGAGTCCAGCAGGTTACGTAGCGTACTGACGGAGATCAGCGGCACGTCACCATACAGAATCAGGGTCACCCCGTCATCATCCAACTCCGCCGCCGCCTGCTGTAAGGCATGTCCGGTTCCAAGTTGCTGCACCTGATTGACCCAGGTGATGTCGCTGTCAGCGTATGCCTGCGGCACGGCCTCACCACCATGGCCATAAACCACCAGTAGTTTTGCAGGGTCAAGTTCTCGCGCGGCATTGATGACATGCCCGAGTAGTGGACGGCCCGCAAGCGGGTGCAGAACCTTCGGGCGGGCTGAGTGCATGCGCGAACCTTTTCCGGCCGCCAATATAACGATGTTAAGTTTTGATATCATCAGTTTGTTTTGCCTATAAAAAAATGGCAGCCTCTAGGGCTGCCATTTCAACACTACCGACCCACTCGCACAAGCATTACCTCTGCTTGCGCAGGTGTTGAATCGCATGTAACTGGGCGATGGCCTCGGCCAACTCGGCCTGTGCCTGAGCGTAATCGATCGACGCCGTGCGATCGCGCATGGCCTCCTCAGCTCGTTGCTTGGCTTCCATTGCCTTCACCTCATCCAGGTCTCTGCCGCGAACCGCGGTGTCGGCAAGGATGGTCACCACCGAAGGTTGAACCTCGAGCAAGCCGCCGGAAACGTAGATCAACTCCTCTTCGTCGCGGTCAGGTAACTTGAGACGAACCGAGCCCGCCTTGATTTTTGTAATCATCGGCGCATGACGTGGGTAAATACCCACTTCGCCCATTGCCGCCGGAGCGACGAGGAATTCTACCACTCCGGAGAAAAGCGAACGTTCCGCACTGACCACGTCCACATGCATTGTCATTGCCATGGTTGATTTGCCTTAAATGGTTTTTGCTTTTTCCACGACTTCGTCGATGGTGCCAACCATGTAGAAGGCCTGTTCCGGCAAATGATCGTAATCACCGTTGACGATGCCCTTGAAGCCCGCGAGCGTATCCTTGAGTGACACAAACTTGCCGGGGGAGCCGGTAAACACCTCGGCAACGAAGAACGGCTGGGACAGGAAGCGCTGAATTTTGCGTGCACGAGATACCGCCAGCTTGTCTTCCGGAGCAAGCTCATCCATACCCAGAATCGCGATGATGTCGCGCAATTCCTTGTAGCGCTGAAGAGTGGATTGCACGCCGCGGGCGACATTGTAATGCTCCTCGCCCACCACCAGCGGATCGAGCTGGCGGGAGGTGGAATCGAGTGGATCCACTGCAGGATAGATGCCCAGTTCCGCCACTTGCCGCGACAACACCACGGTTGCGTCCAAGTGGGCAAAGGTGGTGGCCGGAGACGGATCGGTCAAATCATCCGCAGGCACATATACGGCCTGGATAGAAGTAATTGAACCTTTCTTGGTCGAGGTAATGCGCTCCTGCAAGCGGCCCATTTCCTCTGCCAGGGTGGGCTGGTAGCCCACCGCGGAAGGCATACGACCCAGCAGCGCGGACACTTCGGTGCCGGCCAGGGTAAAGCGGTAAATATTATCCACAAACAGCAGCACGTCGCGGCCTTCGTCGCGGAAGAATTCCGCCATCGTGAGACCGGTCAAGGCTACGCGCAGACGGTTGCCAGGCGGTTCGTTCATCTGGCCGTAGACCAGTGACACTTTATCCAAAACACCGCCTTCTTTCATTTCATGATAGAAGTCGTTGCCCTCGCGGGTGCGCTCGCCGACACCAGCGAAAACAGAATAACCGCTGTGCTCGACCGCGATGTTGCGAATCAGCTCCATCATGTTAACGGTCTTGCCCACACCAGCGCCGCCAAACAGACCAACTTTGCCGCCTTTGGCGAACGGGCAAATCAGGTCGATCACCTTGATACCGGTTTCGAGCAGTTCGGTCGAGGGTGACAACTCATCAAAAGCGGGGGCCTTGCGATGAATTGCCCAGCTATGTTCATTACCAATCGGGCCCAACTCGTCGATTGGGTTACCCAATACGTCCATGATACGGCCCAGGGTCTTGGTACCCACCGGTACGGAAATAGGCGCACCGGTATTGGTTACTTCCATACCGCGACGTAAACCGTCCGTTGTGCCCATTGCAATAGTTCTCACCACGCCATCGCCCAGTTGCTGCTGCACTTCCAGTGTCAGGCCCACATCAGGCAGCTTCAGCGCATCGTAAACTTTGGGCAGAGATTCGCGCGGGAACTCTACGTCAACCACCGCACCGATAATCTGCACGATTTTACCTTGGCTCATCATCACTTCCTTAATAAATACAATTCATTCGGTTAAACCGCTGCGGCGCCCGCAACGATCTCGGATAGTTCCTTGGTGATGGCTGCCTGACGGGTTTTGTTGTAAATCAGCTTGAGTTCGTCAATCACGTTCCCGGCATTATCCGAAGCCGCCTTCATCGCCACCATCCGTGAGCTTTGCTCGGAGGCAATATTTTCAGCCACTGACTGATAAATCAGGGTCTCGATATACCGCACCAGCAGCTCGTCAATGACCTGTTTAGCATCTGGCTCATAAATATAATCCCAATGGCCGCTTGCGCTTCCCAACGCTTCACCACTAATGGGCAGTAGCTGCTCCATCACCGGCTCCTGCTTCATGGTATTGACGAAGCGGGTGAAACAGATATGCAACGCGTCGATGCGGCCATCATTATAGGCATCCAACATCAACTTAACCGGCCCGATCAGTTTTTCCATGTGCGGTGTATCGCCCAGATGCGTCGCCTGTGAAAGCACGCTAGCTCCGATGCGCTGCATGAAACCTAGTGCCTTGTTGCCTATAGCGCAAACCTCAACGCCATGCTTGCCACCTTCCCATTCCTTCATCCTGGCCAGGGTCATACGCAGGACGTTGGTGTTCAGTCCACCGCACAACCCCTTATCCGAGGTCACCACGATCACCCCGATACGGCTCGGGTTCTCGCGTTTTACCAGAAAAGGATGTTTGTATTCCGGATTGGCGTGGCTCAAGTGTGCCGCTACATTGCGAATTTTCTCTGCATAGGGCCTGGCCGCACGCATCCGATCCTGCGCTTTGCGCATTTTGGAGGCCGCAACCATTTCCATGGCTCGGGTTATCTTCTGGGTATTCTGGACGCTCTTGATCTTGGTCCGAATTTCTTTACCGCCAGCCATCAGTCAACTCCGCTGTGAATTCGTTTGCGCTCAATAAACGGCGCTGGCTTTGAAATCATCGATCGCCGCGCTCAACGCTTTTTCTGCTTCCGCGTCCATTTCCTTGGTTTCTTCGATCTTGTCTCGCAACGCGCTGTACTTGCTCTTGATGAAAGCGTGCAAAGCAGCCTCGAAGGCCAGCGCTTTTTTCACGTCGACATCGTCAAGATAACCCTTGTTTACGGCAAACAACGTGAGGGCCGTATCGGCCACAGTCATCGGAGCGAACTGAGCCTGCTTCATCAGCTCGGTAACCATTTTGCCGCGTTCCAGCTGCTTGCGGGTTGCCTCGTCAAGATCGGAGGCAAACTGGGCAAACGCAGCCAGCTCACGGTACTGCGCCAGCGCCATACGAATACCGCCGCCCAGCTTCTTGATCACCTTGGTCTGCGCCGCACCACCGACGCGGGACACGGAAAGACCGGCGTTGATTGCGGGACGAATGCCGGCGTTGAACAAGTCAGTTTCCAGGAAAATCTGACCATCGGTAATCGAAATCACGTTGGTCGGAACGAACGCCGAAACGTCGCCGGCCTGGGTTTCAATGATCGGCAGCGCGGTGAGCGAGCCTGTCTTGCCTTTTACCCCGGAACGCTTTTCAACGTCTTCCGCGTTAATGCGCGCAGCGCGCTCGAGCAGACGGGAGTGCAAGTAGAACACATCCCCCGGGTAAGCTTCGCGGCCAGGCGGACGCCGCAGCAACAGGGAAATCTGGCGGTAGGCCCAAGCCTGCTTGGTGAGGTCGTCATAAATGATCAGTGCGTCCTGACCACGGTCGCGGAAGTATTCGCCCATCGAGCAACCCGAATAAGGCGCGATATACTGCATGGCTGCCGAGTCGGATGCGGTTGCGGCCACTACGATGGTGTGGCCCATGGCGCCGTGCTCTTCCAGTTTGCGCACCACGTTGATAATGCTCGACGCTTTCTGGCCGATAGCCACGTAGATGCAGACGACCCCGGTACCCTTCTGGTTGATGATAGCATCCACGGCCACGGCGGTTTTTCCGGTTTGCCGGTCGCCGATGATCAGTTCGCGCTGGCCGCGGCCGATTGGCACCATGGCGTCAATAGACTTGAGGCCGGTTTGTACTGGTTGAGACACTGACTGGCGAGCAATAACACCAGGAGCAATTTTTTCGATCGGGGATTTTTCGGTGGTGTTGATCGGCCCCTTGCCGTCGATCGGCTGACCCAACGAGTTCACCACGCGTCCCATCAGTGCTTCGCCGACCGGCACCTCCAGAATGCGGCCGGTACACTTGACGGTGTCGCCTTCAGTAATGTGCTCGTATTCGCCCAACACCACGGCGCCGACCGAGTCTCGCTCAAGGTTGAGAGCCAGGCCGAAGGTGTTACCGGGAAACTCCAGCATCTCACCCTGCATTGCGTCACTCAGGCCATGAACTCGGACAATACCGTCGGTAACCGACACGACCGTGCCCTGATTCCGCGCCTCGGCCGTGGTGGCCAGGTTTTCGATTTTGCTCTTGATCAGCTCACTGATCTCTGAAGGATTCAACTGCATGATCTCTCCTAACTTTTGAGCGTAAACGCCATGTTTTGTAATTGGCCGCGCACCGACGCGTCAATCACGACGTCGCCCGCTACGATTCTGACACCGCCGATAAGTTCGGGATCCAGGGTTACGGTCGCCTCAACTTTGCGCTTGTATTTGGTTTCCAGGCGACGCACTAAATCTTCTTTCTCTGCGTCACTCAGGGGATAGGCACTGAAAATCTCGGTATCCATGACGCCGCCGTGCAGTGCCCGTAGCAGCTCGAACTGCTCGCGGATTATCGGCAGCAAGGTCAGCCGCCCATTCTCCAGCAGCAGCTTCACCATGTTTACACCTTGTGCATCGATACTCTTTTCGCACACGGCGAGAAACGCGTTTCGCTGTTGTGCCGCCGTCAGCCGGGGGTTGCCGATCACCGCCTGCATCTGCGGGTCGCTAACAACCATTGACGCAAATTCCAGCATCTGCGACCACTTATCGAGTGTGTCACCCTGCTCGGCGATGCGGTAAACCGCTTCGGCATAGGGTCTGGCTATGGTAGTGACTTCTGCCATGATGTCTCTATAGCTCGCTTTTGATCGATGTCAGGAGCTCTGCGTGAACCTTGGCATCTATTTCGCGACGAAGGATTTTCTCCGCGCCGGCTATCGCCAGGTCAGCTACCTGCTGGCGCAAACTTTCCTTGGCCCGATGAACCTCCTGCTCTATTTCTGCCTTGGCTCCAGCAACGAGACGGTCACCTTCTTCCTTGGCATGGTCTTTGGCTTCCTCGATGATCTGGGTTGCGCGCTTCTCTGCCAGGGCGATCACATCAGCCGCTTTCTGCTTGGCCTCATGCATGCCCTCAGTAGCACGGCGGGAGGCCAGCTCCAGTTCGTGCTTTCCGCGCTCACCAGCGGCCAATCCATCGGCGATGACCTGCTTGCGAGCGGTCAACACCTGCATGATGGGCGGCCAAACGAACCTCATGCAGAACCAGACGAACATGATGAACATGATCGTTTGCCCGAGAAGGGTTGCATTGATATTCATGCATGAACCTTTCTTATGTTAAGAATTACTATCCGCCTTAGCCCGCAACCGCAAACAAGACGTACATAGCGATACCTACGGCAATCATCGGCACCGCATCAACCAGACCCATGACCACGAAGAACTGGGTACGTAGCATCGGAATCAGCTCGGGCTGACGAGCAGCGCCTTCAAGGAAGCGCCCACCCAGAATGCCGATACCGACAGCCGCACCCAGTGCGCCCAGACCCATCATGATCGCGCCAGCGATGAAAAGCAGTGCATGTTCCATTGTGTATCTCCTGGTTAATTTAAAAAATAAGGGGGTGAATAACTTTAATGATGTTCCTGATGGGCCATATCCAGGTAAACCACGGTTAATGTCATGAAAATAAACGCTTGTAGCGTCACGATCAGAATGTGGAAAATAGCCCACCCCAGAGAAAGTACAATCTGCGAACCGAACAGCAGCGTGCTACCAAAAGAAACGCTCGCCCAGGAAGCTCCCATGAGTGCAATCAGGATGAAGATCATTTCACCTGCGTACATATTGCCAAACAGCCGCAGGGCCAACGAAATCGGCTTGGCAATCAGGTTCACTCCTTCCAGGAAGATGTTGGCCGGCATACCGAATTTACCGAAGGGTTGGAGCGTTAATTCGCCGACAAATCCACCCAGGCCTTTCATCTTGATGCTGTAATACACCACCAGTACAAATACCCCGATAGACATGCCGAACGTGGCATTGGGATCGGTCGTGGGAACAACTTTCAGAAATGGAATACCGGCCGCATGGGCGATTAAGGGCAGATAATCTATGGGCAGAAGATCCATCAGATTCATTAACAGTATCCAGGCGAAAATCGTCAGGGCGAGCGGTGCCACCATGTCATTTCTGGCAGTAAACGAACCGCGCACACTGGTATCAATAAACTCAATGATCCACTCGACGAAATTCTGCAGCCCATTAGGTACGCCCGCCGAGGCTTTTTGCGCCGCACGCGCAAAAAAGAACAAAAACAGTACGCCAAGGGCAAAGGAAAAGAACATGGTGTCCAGATTAATGGCCCAGAAACCCATTTCCTTAGCCTGCTCTGCACTTCGCGCAATACCCAAGGAACCATCTGACAGCTGGCCAAAAGTCAGATTCTGCAAATGGTGCCTGATATATTCTGAAGATGTGAGTGTTTCTGCAGACATTTATTGTTTCTCTATTCCACTGAATATTGTCGAAAATACCAAGGTCAACTGCCCCAGAACAAAACCGATCAGCAAAGGCACCGGCATCAGCTTCAACCATCCCAATCCCGCCACTATCAGCAGCGCGACCATCAAAAAACGCTCCATGCTGAAGCGTACCAACCAAGCCAGTTCTTGACGCGCTTCTTGCACTGGCCGCTGCGCACCGGCACGCATGCACCAGATCAGAAACAACGCATTTGCCACGGCTACCGCGCCACCAAAAAATGCCGCAACAGCAACATTTCTTTCCTGCCAGATTAACAACAACGATGCGCCAAGCATTACCGTAACAGCCTGCACACCGACCGCCCCGTAACCTACGCCCATTTGCAAATCACAGTCAGAAATAAAAAGTGACGCGATTTTAATCCCTCCTTGACCCGCTCGTCAATTTAAGGGCATTCCAGAGGCTCGCTCAACCGGGTATTTCATTTAGGACCTAAACATCAGATTACAGGCAATTTAATACATAGGCAAATACTTATATTCTTATATGCCCATAAGAAATTCTACACATCATCTTTCGCTCAGTCGACTAACAATATCGTCCAGTTGCTCCAGGCTATCGTAATTAATGATCAGCTTGCCCCGGCCCTTATTTTGTGTTTTTAGCGTTACTATGGCACCCAGTTTTTCCGCCAAGTCTTCCTGCAGCCTTAAAATATCCCGGTCCGGCTTGGTCTTGGGCTTTGAGTCCGGCGGTTGTTGCTGACGCTGAACCAGCCTTTCCGCTTCGCGCACTGACAAGCCTTTGCCCACAATCTCATTGGCCACCGTAATTTGTCCCACATTAGGCAGGCTTAGTAGCGCTCTGGCATGCCCCATGTCGAGTTGATTGTGCATCAGCAGCTCCTGCACCGGCGCTGCCAGATTGAGCAGGCGCAGCAGATTGCTTACCGCGCTACGCGATCGCCCTACCGCTTCAGCGGCGAGCTGGTGAGTCATATCAAACTCGTTAATCAGGCGCTGGATTCCCGTAGCCTCCTCCAGCGGATTGAGGTTCTCTCGCTGAATATTCTCAATCAACGACATTGCCAATGCAGCCTCATCCGCCACCACCCGAACCAGCACCGGCACTTCTGTCAGCCCGGCAAGCCGAGCTGCGCGCCAACGCCGCTCGCCGGCAATAATTTCATAGTTGCCCGCAATCAGCGCCCTGGCCAGTATGGGCTGCATGATGCCCTGGGATTTGATGGATTCGGCCAATTCCGCCAGGGATTCCTGGTCCATGTGGGTGCGCGGCTGATATTTTCCTGGCTGGAGCTGATCCAGTTGTAAATTTTGCAGCCTATCTGTATTTTCTTCTTCACCGCCGCCAGCCAGCAGTGCATCAAGACCGCGTCCCAATCCCTTCATTTTTACCATTTCCCTCTCACTTTCTTACCATTTCGCCAGCCAGCGCCAAATAGGCCAGTGCGCCTTTCGATGTTTTGTCGTGATACAGCACTGGCACACCATAGCTGGGCGCTTCCGCCAACCTGACATTACGCGGAATCACGGTGCGGTATACCTTATCGCCGAAATGTCGTTGCAGTTGCTCCGACACCTGTTGCGCTAGGGTATTCCTCGGATCGAACATCGTCCGCAGCAACCCCTCGATTTCCAGTTGCGGGTTAAGGCTGGCACGAACTCGTTTGATGGTTTGCACCAGATCGCTCAATCCCTCAAGAGCATAATATTCGCATTGCATCGGGATCATCACCGCCTGCGCAGCGCAAAGACCGTTCACCGTCAGAAGGTTGAGCGCCGGCGGGCAGTCGATCAGCACAAAATCGTAATCTGCCTCAATATTTGCCAAGGCGTTCTTAAGACGTTTTTCCCGGTGCGGCAAATCCACCAGTTCGACCTCCGCACCCGCCAATTCGCGGTTGGAAGGGATCAGGTCAAACTTGCCGCAGGTGTTGGTGATACGCACCTCCGCGATGCTCTTTTCCTCCAGCAGCACATGATATACCGTCTGCGTCAGAGCCATTTTGTCGACACCACAACCCATGGTGGCGTTGCCCTGTGGATCAAGGTCGATCAGCAGCACACGGCGTTTGGTTGCCGCCAGGCTGGCCGCAAGATTAACTGTGGTGGTGGTCTTCCCCACCCCTCCTTTTTGATTTGTAATTGCGAGTACTTTTGCCATCACTCCACCCTAACCCATTGCTTCCATTTTTATCGGTCGCAGCAAAACCAGATGCCGCTCAGCATCCAGGCTCGGCACCTTGAGCGGCTCCACTCCCTGCAATGCAACGGTAGCCGGCAATCGGGTCAACTCCTCATATGGATAAAGCCCCTTCATGGCCAGCATCTGCCCAGTATCACTACATAAATGCAACGCCAGGCCGGCGAACTCGGCCAAATCAGAAAATGCCCGAGAAATCACTACATCGTACTTTTCTTCCGGCCGCCATGCCTCTACCCTTTCGCAGACTATTGTCGTGTTATTCAAGCCCAACTCCAGACAGGCTTGCCGGAGAAAACTGGTTTTTTTATGGTTGCTGTCCAGCAGGGTAACCTCAAGTGACGGATTCGCCAGTGCCAAGGGGATTCCCGGCAGACCGGGACCAGTTCCGACGTCAATGATTCGGCGCCCGCCGATATGCGGCAAAACCGCCAAGCTATCGAGCAAATGCTGGGTTACCATTTTTTGTGGATCACGCACGGCAGTCAGGTTATAAACCTTGTTCCATTTCTGTATGAGCTCAACATAGCTCAGCAATCTCGATTGCGTTGCCGGGTCTAAATACAGGCCCATTTCCTCCAGACCACAGGCTAATATTTCTTCCAGGCTCATGCGCTTTTCTTCTCATCACTAATCTTTTGGCTACGTTTCAAGTGCACCAGCAGTACAGAAATCGCCGCTGGCGTCACCCCGGAAACACGCCCCGCCTGCCCCAAGGTTTCAGGCTTGTGCTGGTTAAGCTTCTGCTGCACTTCTATGGAGAGCCCGTGCACCTCGCGGTAATCTAAACTCAAAGGCAGGGCCATGGCTTCATAATGCTGGTGACGGGCAACCTCCTCCTGCTGACGCGCGATGTAACCCTGGTACTTGGCTTGGATCTCAACCTGTTCGGCCACCTTTGAGTCTCCAACCCCAACTCCGGCGCCCGTCAGCGTCATCAAGTCGCTGTAGCTGACATCAGGCCGGCGCAGTAAATCCAATAACGAATACTCCCGCTCGATCCCCTTTCCCAGCACCCTTTCCGCATCTTCCTGGGGCAGCAACTTCGGATTAACCCAGACGCTTTTCAAGCGTTCCTGTTCGCGCGCGATAGCCTCACGCTTTTCCACGAAACACCGCCACCGCGCATCATCAACCACGCCGAGTAGCCGCCCCTCTTCCGTCAATCGCAGGTCAGCATTGTCCTCGCGCAACATCAACCGGTATTCGGCGCGACTGGTAAACATGCGGTAAGGCTCAACCACGCCACGAGTGATCAGGTCATCCACCATCACCCCGAGATAGGCCTGATCCCGACCTGGATACCAAGCTTCTTTTCCCTGTGCCGACAACCCGGCATTAATACCCGCCAGGATTCCCTGCGCGGCGGCTTCTTCATAGCCGGTTGTCCCATTGATCTGGCCCGCGAAGAATAGTCCCTGTATTAGCTTGGTTTCCAATGAGTGCTTTAGCCCGAGTGGGTCAAAAAAATCGTACTCTATTGCGTAGCCAGGCCGAGTAATATGCGCATTTTCAAATCCTTGTATCGACCGCACCAGTTCAACCTGCACATCGAAAGGCAAACTGGTAGAGATGCCGTTGGGATAGATTTCATGGGTATTCAACCCTTCCGGCTCAACGAAAATCTGGTGCGAATCCTTGCCGGAAAAACGCATGATCTTGTCTTCGATAGACGGGCAATAGCGTGGCCCCACGCCCTCAATCACGCCCGTATAAAGCGGCGAGCGGTCCAGTCCGCCGCGGATAATATCGTGAGTACGCAGATTGGTTTGAGTGATCCAGCATGGCAATTGGCGCGGATGCTGTGCAGAAGAGCCAAGGAAGGAAAATGCCGGCGCCGGGTCGTCGCCGGGCTGCTCCACCATCACCGAATAATCCAGACTGCGTCCATCGATACGCGGCGGAGTGCCCGTCTTAAAACGCTTCACTGGCAATTGGATCTCGCGCAACCGTTGCGCCAAGGTAATCGAAGGGGGGTCTCCGGCGCGCCCAGCCTGATAATTCGACTGCCCAACATGGACCAAACCCGCCAGAAACGTGCCTGCCGTTAACACCACGGCCTTAGCCTGAAAACGCAAACCCAGCTGGGTAATCACGCCCACCACACGGTCTTGCTCAAGGATCAGGTCATCGACCGCCTGCTGGAACAACCACAGATTGGGTTGATTCTCCAGTCGACCCCGAATCGCCTGCCGATAAAGGACACGGTCGGCCTGCGCGCGCGTTGCCCGCACCGCCGGCCCCTTGCTGGAGTTGAGTATGCGGAACTGGATGCCCGCCTCATCTGTCGCCGCCGCCATAGCGCCACCCAGGGCATCGACCTCCTTCACCAAATGGCCCTTGCCGATGCCGCCAATCGAGGGATTACACGACATCTGGCCGAGCGTTTCGATGTTATGCGTCAACAATAGCGTTTTCAGCCCCATGCGGGCGCTGGCCAGTGCAGCCTCGGTTCCTGCATGGCCGCCGCCGATCACGATAACATCAAACTGGGAGGGATAAAGCATGGTCAACCGGAGTGCGAAATGAGTGCGAATCATAACCCAAAAAAGCTATTGTTTCACGTGAAACGCTATTTTCCGATACAGAAACGGGAAAAAATCTCCCCCAGCAAATCGTCTGATGTAAATTCACCGGTTATGCTGGAAAGCGCATTCTGGGCCAACCGAAGCTCCTCAGCAAAAAACTCGACCCGGCCCTCACAAGCCGCCGCAAGAGACAGTCGCTCCTTGGCTTCGCGCAATGCACTCAGGTGGCGCTCACGCGCCATGAATACACCCTCGGCACCCGTCTGCCACCCGACGACTCGCAGCAGATGCTCATGCAGCAGATCGATTCCAGCGCCAGTCTTGGCTGAGAGGTAAATGTCCACCACGCCGCCCGCAGCATCCACTCTAGGCTCATGGCCGAGGAGATCAACCTTGTTGAAAACCCGGAGCAACGGCAGGTCTGCCGGCAATTTGGCAATAATGTCCAAGTCAGCCGAAGCGATTCCTTTCGCCGCATCGATCAGTAGCAAGGCTGCGTTGGCTTGCTGTATCGCGCTCCAGGTGCGGGCGATACCGATTTTCTCTACTTCATCTTCGGTGACGCGCAATCCAGCTGTGTCGATAAAATGCAGCGCCACGCCCTCTATAGCGATGTGCTGACGGATCGCATCACGAGTGGTTCCCGCCACAGGGGTAACGATTGCCACTTCCTCGCCAGCAAGCTGGTTAAGCAAGCTGGATTTACCCACATTCGGCTGGCCAATAAGAACAATATGCAAGCCTTCACGCAACAGGCTACCCTGATTTGATTGGCGGAAGACCTTATCCAGCTGAGCGCTGATAGCGGCTAGCTGGTTTAGCGCATTGGACTCCTCGAGAAAATCGATTTCCTCTTCCGGGAAATCCAGGGTCGCCTCCACCAGCATACGCAGGTTGATCAGCGCCTCCACCAGTTGATGAATGGCATAAGAAAACTCCCCACGCAGTGAACGCATTGCGGTTATCGCCGCCTCAGTGGTGGCCGCATCGATCAGGTCTGCAACGCTTTCCGCCTGAGCCAGGTCCATCTTGTCGTTAATAAAAGCGCGCTGGGTAAACTCTCCCGGCAGCGCCGGGCGCGCGCCCAATTCCAGGCAACGGCCCAGCAACCGGCGCAACACCGCGTCGCCACCATGACCTTGCAGTTCGAGAACATCCTGACCAGTATAGGAATGGGGGGCGGGGAAATACAGGGCGATACCCTGATCAATTACCTCCCCATCTGCCGCCAGGAAATTACTCAGCGTAGCGACGCGGGGAACGGGGGTTTTCCCTAGGATACTATTGGCTAAGCCGCTCAGGTCTTCCCCGGAAACACGCACCACGCCAATACCACCGCGCCCATGGGCAGTGGCAATTGCGGCGATAATATCAGTGCTTACCATGCCTCTTGGCTGCGACCTTTTCCTGCTCGACACCATGCGTGACATACCATTGCTGAGCAATCGACAGCACGTTGTTCACTACCCAGTATAGAACCAGGCCGGCGGGGAAGAAAAAGAAGAAAACGCTGAAGGCGATCGGCATGATCATCATCACCTTGGCCTGAATGGGGTCAGGCGGCGTTGGGTTAAGCTTGGTCTGGATGATCATGGTGATTCCCATCACGATCGGCAAGATGTAATAAGGGTCGGGGGAGGACAGATCGTGGATCCACAGCATGAATGGTGCCTGGCGCATTTCGACACTATTCAGCAGCGCCCAGTAAAGCGCGATAAATACCGGGATCTGCACCACGACCGGAAGACACCCCCCAAGCGGGTTGACTTTCTCGGTCTTGTATAGCTCCATCATGGCCGTATGCAGGCGCTGGCGGTCGTCGCCGTATTGCTCCTTGAGTTTTTGCAGCTTAGGCCCGAGCACACGCATTTGCGCCATAGAGCGGTAGCTTTTTGCGGACAGCGGATAAAAAGCCAGCTTGATCAGGACGGTCAGCAGAATTATGGCCACCCCCCAGTTCTGAACGAGTTTATTAAGCCACGCCAAGACCCAGAACAGGGGGGCAGAAATCACTGTCAGTATGCCGTAATCGACAACCAGATCCAAGCCGGGGGCAACCATGCTGAGATGATCCTGTTCCTGAGGCCCGGCGTAAAGAGGAACGGTTGTTTTTTTCAAGCTTCCTGGCTCAATCGACCCAACTGGCAGTACCACTCCGATGGTATAAAGATCGTCACCCAGTTTTTTTGCATAATATTCGCGCGGTTGATCGTTAGCGGGCAGCCAGGCGCTGAGAAAATAAAGCTGGATCATGGCGACCCAGCCATCATTACTTTGCTTGGCAAAGCTCGCTTTGTTTTTCTCGATGTCGGGAAAACCGATTTTCTGAAATTTTTCCTTCTCAGTGTAAACCGCTGCCCCAGTATAAGTCATGATGAACTTCGGATCCCCTATAGGAGGTTGTCCGTTTCTTACCAACTGATAATATGAATGCGGCTCAAGTCGAGTTGTGCTGCTATTGTTGATCTCATAGGTCACATCAACCACGTAGCTACCCTTGCGAAAGATAAAAACCTTATCTACCTTGATGCCATTAGCACCCACCCAAGTCAACCTTACTTGTATGTCATTCGCCCCATCGGCGAGTTTGTATTGGGTTGCAGCAACTGAAAATAGCGATTTATGTGTTGGCAAATCGTTGCCTATCAACCCAGATTGAGCAACATAGAGATGTTTCGGATCGTCATTCAGCAAGATGAGATTTTTAGTTTTATCATGCGTGTCATGGTGCTTCAGCAATTCCAGTTTGCGTACGTCACCACCAAGAGTGTCAATTTCAGCATAAACCAGATCTGTTTGTACTTTTACCCGTTCCCCTGTTTGTAGCGGTCCGCCAGCATCCTTCGCAGGTGCGTCAACAGCCCGCGCCGTCGGGGAGGGCGTTTGAGATATCCCCGCTTTTTCTTGCACGACTTGGCCAACCGGGGCAGGATGCTGATCCTTTTGCCAAGCATCCCATAACATCAGAACGGAAAATGAAAAAACGATGAAAAGTATCAGACGTTGGGTGTCCATGTTGCCTCAATCATAATTTAGGGTATCGGATCATATCCGCCCGGATGCCGGGGGTGACAACGGCAAAGCCTTTTTATTCCAAGCCAGCCGCCTTTGAAAACTCCGAACTTGGTTAATGCCTGGCATGCGTATTCAGAACAAGTCGGTGTAAATCGGCAACGTGGCCCCAGCAAGGGGCTAATCAAGTACTGGTAAACCCTGATCAAACCGATAAATAGTTGTTTCATTATCTTAGCAACAACCGTATTTGCAGGTTATCCATAAGCCGCAAGAACTCTTCTTCTACCTGATGAAACGCATTCCCGGTAAAGCTCTTGTGTGCCAAGACAACGATATCCAAGCTGTCAAATAGGTTCTGGTGGCGCCGGAAAATTTCTCTCAGGCTACGCTTGATGTAATTCCTGGTTACCGCATGAGAAGCCGTTTTTTTTCGAATAATGCCGGTAAATCGCGGATGATTCAGCTCATTCGGCTTTACTAATATGCGTAAGTAATCACCATATACTTGGCATTTAAACGAAAAAACGGATGAAATTTCATCCGTTTCTTTTAAGCGTTTGCTTTCTTGAAAAGCATGGGTAGCAGGCACTACGAAGTAACAACTATACGCTGAGTTTCGCCCGTCCCTTGGCACGACGAGCTCTAATCACGGCGCGACCGCCACTGGTTTTCATCCGCGCACGAAAACCATGGGTGCGTTTACGTTTAACAACAGAAGGTTGATAGGTCCGTTTCATTTTGATATCCCAAAACTTGTTTAGCTAAAACACGTAATTAGACTATCTTTAAGCTGGTTTTGTCAAATGATATTTATACCTCCTCCCTGTGGATAAGTTTATCCAAAAAGAATAGAATTCTGTTTGCTGTTGGGTTCTCTGGTCTTTGCCGCCTAACCGAAACAACTCCAACGAATGTTTTTATGGAAGCTATTTGGATTACCCAATGGAAAGTTTTTGGCTTGATTGCGTAAATAAATTTAAAGAAGACTTGCCCCCCCAGCAATTCAATACCTGGATTAAGCCGCTAAAGTTCGACTCATCGGACGGCGTCCCTCGACTGATCGCACCAAACCGCTTTATCCTGCAATGGGTCAAAGATAAATTCCTAACTCGCATCGAGGAAATGGTTGAAGCCCATTTTTCCGAACCCCTGTTGCTGGTACTTTCCCTGCCTGACACACCAGAAAATAACCCTATACAACCAACAATAGTTGCCGCGGCAACACCCGTACGACAAAATACAAAACCCGATCAATCACGCCTCAATCCACTGTTCACTTTTTCCAATTTTGTTACAGGCAAAGCGAACCAGTTAGCCCGGGCTGCGGCCATACAAGTGGCTGAAAATCCAGGTACCGCTTACAACCCTTTATTTGTTTATGGTGGCGTGGGGCTGGGAAAAACTCATTTAATACAAGCCATCGGCAATCTGGTCAAAGAACAAAATAGCAAAGCAAAAATCAGCTATTTACACGCAGAGCGCTACGTTTCTGACGTAGTGCGGGCTTACCAGCACAAAGCGTTTGACGATTTTAAACGGTATTACCACTCTCTTGATTTGCTGTTGATCGATGATATTCAATTTTTTGCGGGCAAAAATCGGACCCAAGAAGAGTTTTTTTACGCTTTTAACGCTTTGATCGAAGACCATAAACAGGTAATCATCACCTGCGATACCTTTCCCAGGGAAATTGCGGGGATGGAGGATCGCCTCATATCACGCTTCGGCTGGGGCCTGACCGTTGCAATTGAACCTCCAGAATTAGAAATGCGTGTAGCAATCTTGCTAAAGAAAGCAAGAGCAGAAGAAATAAAATTACAAGAAGAAGTCGCTTTTTTCATCGCTAAACAAATACGATCTAATGTGCGTGAATTGGAAGGTGCCCTAAAACGAGTTCTGGCTTATTCTCGATTCACAGGACATCCAATTAACCTGGAATTGGCCAAAGAAGCCCTCAAGGATCTATTGGCGGTTCAAAATCGTCAGGTTTCACTAGATAATATTCAAAAAACCGTTGCTGATTACTATAAAATCAAAGTTGCTGAAATGTTCTCTCCGAAACGTTCAAGAAATGTAGCTCGACCACGACAAGTCGCTATGGCACTCGCAAAAGAACTTACACAATCGAGTTATCCGGAAATAGGCGATGCATTCGGTGGGCGTGATCACTCAACAGTGATACATGCATGCAAAAAGATTACGGAATTAAAAATTTCCGACCCTACAATTAGCAGAGACTTTGAAATATTGTTGCAAATTCTGCGTAGCTAAATCATATGGATCAAATGTTGATAAAGCATATTTCCTTATTTAAGAAAATATTTTTCCCCATTTAATCCACAAGCCTCAGCAAGATTGCCCACAATCTTATTGAGACGATAATAAGTTGATTAATATGTAGAAATATTAACTATACCGGTAATTGATTAGGCTTACTATTAGTCTTAGGATATATATATGTTATTAATTCAAACAAACAGGGATGCAATCTTAAAGCCACTTCAATCCGTAATTGGTATTGTGGAACGGCGGCATACACTTCCCATTCTTTCCAATATCCTGATAGAAAAAAACGGGGAAAATCTATCTGTTATTGCTACAGACTTGGAAATACAGATTACAGCGACATCCATTTGCCAGGATGAACTCCCAGATTTTTCGGTAACAGCATCAGCAAAAAAACTTCAGGATATCTGCCGTGCATTTCCAGAGGATTCAAAAATTGCGTTAGAAAAAGATGATTCTCGACTGCAAATAAAAGTTGGGAAAAGCCGCTTCAACCTCCAGACATTACCAGCAAATGATTTTCCAATATTAGCTCCCTCAGGAGAAAACAGGTCTTACTTAAAAACAACCCAAAAAACCCTGAAAAATCTGCTCAATCTTGTTCAGTATGCAATGGCACAGCAAGATATACGCTATTATTTAAATGGGTTATTACTCGTAGTAGAAAGCAAATTACTACGGGTTGTGGCTACAGATGGCCATCGACTTGGTATGGCTTGTTCACTACTGGAAAACTCTGAGGACATGGCAGAAGGAGCCACGCAAGAGGTGATTCTCCCGCGTAAAACGGTTATTGAATTAATCAAATTACTTGCTGATAACGATGAGGAAGTAACAATTGAAATTGGCCAAAATCAAACACGTTTCTCTTTTTCTAATGTTGTTCTGGTATCAAAAATAGTAGAAGGAAAGTTTCCAGATTATAATCGCGTTATCCCCTCTGATTATCAGAACCACATTCAGATAGATCGTATACTCCTGTTACAATCTCTGCAGCGTGCGTCCATCTTATCCAACGAAAAGTTTCGTGGTGTCAGGCTCGTATTAACACAAAATAGCCTGCGTATAATTTGTAACAACAATGAGCAGGAAGAAGCTCAAGAGGAAATTGAAGTTAACTATAGTGGAGAACCGCTGGATATAGGTTTCAACGTCAACTATTTGTTGGATGTTCTAACCAATCTAAGTATCCCATCCATTACTCTCTCGTTTGGTGACGCCAACAGTAGCGGCTTATTCACTATTCCCGATAATGAATGCTTCAAGTATGTTGTCATGCCAATGCGTATTTAAAATGAATTGTTTCACGTGGAACCCATAAATAATGTCTGAATATACTTCCGATAGCATCAAAATACTGAAAGGTCTGGAAGCCGTGCGCAAACGGCCCGGCATGTACATTGGAGATACCAGTGATGGTTCTGGGTTGCACCATATGGTATTTGAGGTGGTGGACAACGCCATAGATGAAGCACTTGCCGGCCATTGCAATGAAATAAAAGTCGTTATTCATCCGGATAATTCCATCAGCGTACATGACAATGGCCGCGGGATTCCCACTGGAATCAAGGAAGATGACGAATTCAAGCGGTCAGCGGCAGAAATCGTCATGACGGAGTTGCATGCCGGGGGGAAATTTGACAGCAATTCATACAAGGTTTCCGGGGGGTTGCATGGGGTAGGCGTATCCTGCGTCAACGCCCTTTCAAAATGGCTGAAATTAACTATTCGGCGTGATGGGCAAACGCATTCCATGGAGTTTCGTTGTGGCGTACCAGTCGAACCACTAAATCTTGTTGGTCAGACTGAAAAGCACGGTACTGATGTGCATTTTATTGCAGATGAGGAAATATTTGGTTTGGTCGAATATCATTATGAGATTCTGGCTAAACGATTGCGCGAACTGTCGTTTCTTAACAATGGCGTGCACATTGAACTCGTTGACCAGAGAACAGGGAAAAGCGATAACTTTGCTTTTAGTGGTGGCGTACAGGGGTTTGTGGAGTATGTAAACCGCAGTAAAACCGTCCTGCACCCCAAGGTCTTTTATGCAATTGGTGAAAAAGACGGCATGACTGTGGAAGTAGCAATGCAGTGGAATGACTCCTATCAGGAATCTGTTCAATGTTTTACTAATAACATCCCACAGCGTGACGGAGGAAGTCATTTAACGGGACTCCGTAACGCAATGACACGTACATTAAATACGTATATAGAACAAAGCGAGCAGGCAAAAAAAGCAAAAGTAGAAACTGCCGGCGATGATATGCGCGAGGGACTGACATGCGTATTATCGGTAAAAATCCCTGATCCCAAATTTTCATCACAGACCAAGGAAAAATTGGTTTCTTCCGAAGTGATGCCAGTAGTACAGGAAATCGTTTCTGCGAAACTTGCAGAATATATGCTGGAAAACCCGAATGACGCTAAAATTATTTGTGGAAAAATTGTTGATGCGGCGCGTGCACGAGAAGCGGCGCGCAAAGCACGAGAAATAACACGTCGTAAGGGCGTGCTGGATGGCATGGGCTTGCCGGGCAAGTTGGCCGACTGTCAGGAAAAAGACCCTGCATTGTCTGAAATTTACCTGGTAGAAGGAGATTCTGCTGGGGGGT
The DNA here is from genome assembly GCA_018823025.1 of Gammaproteobacteria bacterium. Taxonomy (GTDB): domain Bacteria; phylum Pseudomonadota; class Gammaproteobacteria; order Burkholderiales; family Sulfuricellaceae; genus Sulfuricella. The sequence goes on from JAHJJI010000089.1 coordinate 68,915, forward strand.
CGGCGAAACAGGGAAGGGACAGGAAATTCCAGGCGATCCTTCCTCTGAAAGGAAAAATTCTCAACGTTGAGCGAGCCCGCTTCGACCGACTGGTATCTTCCCAGGAAATCGCAACTCTGATCGTTGCTCTGGGTACAGGCATCGGCAAGGATGAATATTCCGCAGACAAATTGCGCTATCACCGCATTATCATCATGACCGATGCGGATGTGGATGGTTCCCATATTCGCACCCTGCTACTCACTTTTTTCTACAGGCAAATGCCTGAACTGGTGGAACGGGGCCATATCTACATAGCCCAGCCTCCGCTGTACAAGGTTAAACATGGTAAGCAGGAACGCTACCTGAAGGACGACCATGAATTGAAGCAATACATGCTGCAAATGGCGTTGAGCGAGGCTGAACTGGTTACGGAGGGTGGCAAAGAGCCGATCAGCAAGGCCGCTCTAGAGGAAGTGGCCAAAGAATTCCTGCTGGCTGAAGCGATTGTCGAGCGCTTGAACCGCATTATCGCAGAGCCAATCCTCTACGCCTTGCTTAAAAACATCGTGCTTGACCTGAGTGATCTTGCTTCGGCGAATGAGAGCGCAGAACAGCTTAAAAAAGCTTTGGCTAACGAGCAGTATACTGTTTCGGCTTCCTACAATGAATCTACAGAAAGCTTCCGACTGAAAATAAGCAAGATGGTGCACGGAAATTTGCAGATCAGCTATCTTGATCGGGATTTTCAGCAAAGCGGAGACTACGCACAGCTGTTGAAAACAGCACAAGTGCTGCATGGCTTGCTCAAAGAAGGGGCAAGCATCAAGCGTGGAGAACGATCCCAGTCTGTCAGCGAGTTCAAGGCTGCAATGGACTGGTTGCTGGAAGAAGTGAAACGTGGCTTGGGAATCCAGCGCTACAAGGGTTTGGGCGAAATGAATCCCTGGCAGCTTTGGGAAACAACCATGGATCCTCAGGTAAGGCGGCTGCTTAGGGTACAGATTGACGATGTAATCGCCGCTGACGAAATTTTCACCACTTTGATGGGCGATCAGGTTGAACCGCGACGTGCTTTTATCGAAACAAACGCACTTGGAGCAAGAAACCTCGACATCTGATATCGTCCAGCCAAGATGGGATATCTTCAGCACCGTAGTCGACAATTTCGGTGATATCGGTGTCTGTTGGCGGCTTGCCCGCCAACTGGCCGCCGAGCATGGCCTAAGGGTCCGTCTGTGGACGAACGACCTGATCAGCTTTCAAAAGATTAACCCAGAAATTGACCCGTGCTCGCCAATTCAGGTTTCCCAGGATGTGGAAATAAGGCAGTGGGGGGAATTCAATGTGGCCGTCGACCCAGCGGATGTGGTGATAGAAGCCTTCGCCTGCGAGCTACCATCCAACTATGTGGACGCGATGGCGAAGAGCGGACGCAGACATGCCTGGGTAAACTTGGAATATCTCAGCGCCGAAGAGTGGGTTGACAGCCATCATGGTCTTCCCTCCCCTCACCCACGACTTCCCTTGATCAAGTACTTCTTTTTCCCCGGTTTTTCTCAAAGGGCCGGCGGTTTGCTGGTTGAAAAACGCTGGTTGGCGCAGCGGGCAATTTTCCAGGAAGCCGTTCAATTACGCGCAGATTTTTGGCGGGAACTAGGCATCCCTGCCCCCGAAAAAAACGAAGTCCGTATTTCCCTGTTTTGCTATGATAATAACGCAGCATTAAGCCTGTTCACGGACTGGGCGAAAGGCGCAAACCCCGTGGTGTGCCTGATCCCGGAAGGGGTGGCCATGACTCAAATAGACACTTTTTTTGGCGTAACCCAACCGGAAAAAGGGAAACTTTTTAAAAAAGGGAATCTCATAGTTAGGGTTTTGCCATTTCTTGAACAAGACGAATATGACAGGCTTTTGTGGGCATGCGATTTTAATTTTGTAAGAGGTGAAGATTCTTTTATCCGTGCTCAGCTAGCTGCGCGACCCATGATATGGCAAATATATCCTCAGGAAGCTGGAGCGCATTGGCCAAAACTGAGCGCTTTTCTGCATCGTTACTGTGCTGACTTACCTCAATCAACGGGGGTAGCTCTGACCATATTTTTTGAAGCATGGAATACAGGTGGGTCGAGCGCTTCTTTGGCAGATTGGGAAAGCTTATGGATGCACCGTGACGCCTTGGAAAAGCATGCCCGGGAATGGGCAAACAGACTGATAAAAAAAGAAGATTTGACTACAAAGCTGGTAAACTTTTGTAATAATAAGTTAAAATAATGGGCTTTGAACCGCCACAATTTTTAATATTCTGCAGGAAGAACCATGAAAACCGCACAAGAAGTCCGCCCAGGCAACGTAATCATGATCGGTAATGACCCTATGGTGGTCCTTAAAGCCGAGTACACCAAATCCGGACGCAATGCGTCCGTGGTTAAGATGAAAATGAAAAATCTCCTGACCGACTCCCCCAGCGAGGCGATTTATCGGGCGGACGACAAATTTGAAGTGGTGCAGCTTGAGCGTAAGGATGTGACTTACTCCTACTTCGCTGACCCGATGTATGTCTTCATGGATGCTGATTATAATCAGCACGAAGTCGAACAGGAAAATCTGGGCGACGCCATTAATTACCTCGAAGATAGCATGCCTTGCGAAGTGGTTTTCTACAATGATAAAGCCATCTCCGTAGAATTGCCGACTACCGTGGTACGTGAAATCGTTTATACCGAACCTGCGGTACGTGGTGATTCATCCGGTAAAGTGATGAAACCGGCTAAGGTCGCAACCGGGTTTGAGTTGCCTGTTGCGCTGTTTTGCGAGATTGGTGACAGAATTGAAATTGACACCCGGACCGGTGAATTCAAGCGCCGCGTCGCGGCCTGAAATCCAGAGAAGAGGTTGTAAGTAAATAAAAAGGGGCCTTGATGGCCCTTTTTATTTACTACGAACTGTTATTCGTCAGCAGCAGCAACCGGTTCGGTATACCCACACTCTTTCTGCGGACAAACTTTTTCTGTGCCGCGACGCTTGGTCGTCTTGATGGTTAGTACAGGCCAGTTGCACTTTGGGCAAGGCTCGGCGACGGGAGGATTCCAGACCGCATATTTACAATCCGGGTACGTATTGCAGGAAAAAAACAGCTTCCCGTAACGGCTTTTACGCTCGATCAAGCTCCCTTTTTTGCACTCCGGACAGGTTACCCCCGTATCCTTGGGTTTCTCCAGGGGTTCTAGGAACTTGCACTTAGGATAAGCCGAGCACCCAATGAACTTACCATATGAGCCGGATTTAACGTGCAGAGGGCTGTCACATTTTGGGCACAGGCGCCCTTCTACCACGACAGGCTCGTCTGGTTTAACCTCACCATCCATGCTGCGGGTAAAATCGCATTCAGGATAAGCACTGCAACCAACAAATTTCCCACGTTTTCCTAGCCTGACGGACAGGGGTTTTCCGCATTTTGGGCAGGCTTCATCGAGCTGCTCATGAGTAAGGTCTTTGCGCTCGATATTTTTCTTTTCCTCGATTTGCTGGCTAAAGCCTTTCCAGAAATCCGCTAGTACCGGGATCCATTCTTTTTCGCCAATGGAGATAATGTCCAACTGATCTTCAAGCTTGGCAGTAAAGTCGTAATCAACATAGCGGGTAAAATGTTCGGTAAGAAACTTATTGACCACCGAGCCCACGTCGGTAGGAAAAAAACGTTTTTTGTCTAGGTTTACGTATTCCCGAGCCTGTAGTGTCGAGATGATGCTGGCGTAGGTAGACGGGCGGCCAATGCCGTGCTCTTCCAGATCCTTGACCAGGCTGGCTTCAGTGTAGCGAGGCGGGGGTTGAGTAAAGTGCTGGTCGCCGTACAGTTTGTCCACTGGAATCTGATCGCCCGTTTCCATTGGAGGCAGCTTGCTTTCGCCCTCTTCCTCCTGGTCGTCCTCGCTTTCCAGGTAAACCGCGATGAACCCTGGAAAAACCAGGGTCTGGCCAGAAGCTCTAAACAGCGTGCCGTCATCCGCAACCGCGAGGTCCAGGCTGACTGTGTCGAACTTGGCCGGACTCATCTGGCAAGCCAGGGTACGCTTCCAGATCATTTCATAAAGCTTTATCTGGTCTGCGGTAAGGAAGGTGCGAACGTCATCCGGCGTGCGCAGGATCGAGGTTGGCCGGATGGCTTCGTGCGCCTCCTGGGCGTTTTTGGATTTGTTTTTATACAGGACCGGCGCTTTGGGCAAATAGTCAGGGTCGAACTTGGCTGAGATGTATTCGCGAATTTCCGTTAAGGCCTCATTGGCGAGGATAACCGCGTCGGTTCTCATGTAAGTGATCAGACCAACGGCCCCGCCACCAGTATCCACCCCTTCGTAAAGCTGCTGTGCAACACGCATAGCGCGGTCAGTGGTAAATCCTAACTTACGTACGGCCTCCTGTTGCAAGGTGGAGGTGGTAAATGGTGCGGAAGCCTGGCGTTGCTTGCGTTTTTTATCGACCTGAACGACTGTTGCCTTGCCACCCGCGCGTTGTGAAATATAGTCAACGATATCGGCCTGTGCGGCTTCGGTGCCAACGCTGAACTGGTTCAGCTTTTCACCCTTGTACTGGAACAGCTTGGCAGAAAATTTCTGTTTGCCTTTGTGTGAATCGAAATGGATGCTCCAATATTCCTGGGTTTTGAATGCATCGATTTCTATTTCACGCTCGCAAATCAGACGCAGCGCCGGACTTTGCACCCGACCGGCAGAAAGTCCACGACGTATTTTGCGCCATAGTAGCGGCGAAAGATTGAAGCCAACCAGATAATCGAGCGCCCTCCTCGCCTGCTGGGCGTTCACCAGGGGCATGAGAATATCGCGCGGATTTGCAATAGCCGCCAGCACGGCGGACTGAGTAATTTCATGGAAAACCACGCGCTTGACATTCTTTTTGGCGAGCAGTTTCTTGGATTTCAAAATTTCCGCAAGATGCCACGCAATCGCCTCACCCTCACGGTCCGGGTCAGTTGCCAGATAGATGTTGTCGGCCAGCTTGACCGCTTTGGTAATTGCATCGACGTGCTTTGCATTTCGCTCGATCAACTGATACTTCATTTTGAAGTCGTTTTCAGTGTCCACCGCCCCCTGCTTCGGCACGAGGTCGCGCACATGGCCGTAAGAGGCAAGGATTTCAAAATCCTTGCCAAGGTACTTTTTAAGAGTTTTGGCTTTGGAGGGGGACTCGACGATCAGAAGGCTGGAGGACATGCGCTCTCGCTAAAATTAGTGGGTTTGGGCGCGGATGATATGAAGAACCGGCGGTAATGGCAAGAGCCTGTTGCCCAGTCAGTGCATGGTGGGCTCGGTATCGCCGAATAGCAGATCTTCAATGAACATGAAGTCGCTTGCCTGGCCTTGGCTCGAGAGCACGATCAGAACAGTCCATTTAACCTGTTCAAGCGAGACCTCGTGTTCATTGAGCGCCATAATACGGTCGAAAACCCATTCGCGCTGAACGGGATTAAGGATGCCGGAAGTTTCGAGAAACAAAAGGAAGCCACGGGACTCGGTCCCGATCTTGGTTTCTTCCGCATCGGAATAAAATCGCTGCGCTCTGGAGTCCGCCAGACTGGGCAGATAGCTTTGTTGAGTCAGTTTCTCCAGGCCATTGACCCACGCCATGGCTTGGTTGATCTCATCCCGGTCGAAGCCTGCCGCACTGAGTTCACGGGTCAACGTACCCTCGTCGGGGTAAACGTTGGCCTCGAAATAGTTTTCAAACAGGTAGACTAAAATATCGAACATTGTGCTGGCTTCAAGTGGTTTTAACGTTGGAGCTCGTTGGGTCAGGTGATTAATTGGTAAAGTCCGCCGGGCAGGCAGGCGATTCGCCCTTCCAATTCCAGTTGTAACAGCATGGCGCAAACAGTATCGCTCGTCAAGCCGCTACGTACCGTCAGTGCGTCGATCCCGACAGGGTCGAACCCAAGGGCAACCAGCAGCGGATGGTGGTTGTCCTCTGGTGAGTCCGCTTCATTCGCCGCAACAGGATTCTGCTGTGATGACCACTTTAGTTCATCAAGAATGTCGTTGGCGCACTCGACCAGCTTTGCGCCCTGCTTGATCAGTGAGTGGCAACCTTTGGACACAGGGGAGTGAATGGAGCCGGGAATGGCGAAGCCCTCCCGCCCCTGCTCAACGGCCAAACGGGCGGTGATCAACGAACCGCTCCGAATTGCCGCCTCGATCACCAGGCAGCCGAGAGACAGCCCGCAGATTATGCGATTGCGGCGCGGAAAGTTGTGCGCCAAAGCGGATGTGCCCAATGAAAATTCGGAAACCAGTGTACCGTGCTGCGCCAGTTCGTGAGCCAAGGCATGGTTGCGTGAGGGGTAAACGACATCCAGGCCGGTTCCGACCACTGCGATACTGCTGGACGCGCCATCCAGTCCCCCTCGGTGTGCGGCCGCATCGATGCCCAACGCCATTCCGCTGACGATGCACAGCCCGCTATCGCTTAGATTTCTGGAAAATGATTCGGCATTCATTTTCCCTTGTGGCGTTGCATTGCGGCTTCCGACAACCGCCATCGCCGGCCGATTCAGAAGATCGAGGCGGCCTTTGACATAAAGCAGGGGTGGCGGGTCGGGAATTTGTAGCAGGGCTTGAGGGTATTCGGCATCGGCCAGGGTAATAACATGGTTGTGTTCATTGCTGAGCCAGGCGAAGAGAGGCGCAACACTTTCCGGGTCAACGCCGCGACGGATGCCCTCAGCCACGTCTTTGCCGACAATGCCTGATAGGGATGAGTAGGAAGCGGCGTAAATCTCTTTCGGTTCGCCGAAGGCGCGCAGCAGTTTGCGGTACGACTCGTCACCCAGCCCCGCGATCAGGCTCAAGCCAACCCAGGAAGCAATATCGTCGGATGAGAGCATCCTCAGGGGCTGCGGGAAAATGCTGTTTACGGTGTGCGCACATCGTCCAGCACTTGCACCGGACGCTCGCTTTGCATTACCAGCGCATAAGACAGTTTATCAAATACGCGAAACACGAATACCAGGCCATAGCGTTCGTCAGGCAATTTGACGATTTCCGGCGAGGTATCGTCGTGCTTGCCAGGTGAAATGTTGCGGCCGTGGCGGTAAAGAGCCAGTACATGTCCGACTTCTAGGCCGTCTCGGCTTCCCTTGTTCAGGGTGACAATCGAGCCCTTACCGACCTCTGCGACGCCGCCATAGGCAGAAACTATCCTGCCGAGAATCGTTTTCTCCGGTGCGTGGGGTACATAAGCGCTGGTCGCCTCTTCCTTCATTTCGACCAAACGGTCACCGATATTGATTTCCTGTGAGGATTTGGTGATATTTATCGTAGCAGGTGCTCCGAACCGCTTGATTCTGGCATCTCCCAGATAGACTGCTTCATACCCCAGGGTTTCATTGGAGTCGGGATCGATTAGCGCCTTGCCCGGGCGGTAAATATGCCAGTTCAGCGCCCCGCCTTCCATGATGGACTGGACATAGGCGGAATTACCTGCACCGAGGATAACGCGGCTCTCTTCTGTGCCGATTATATAGGGTGCCTTTTCGAGTTCACCTTCTGCTATGACCAGTGGCTTGCTGAGGAAAGGCCCGATGGCCGTCTGCGGAATGCTGGGAATGGCGCTGGCTTCTGCGGATTCAACCCGGACGCGTGGACTCAGCTTGATCGTTTCGATACCCTTGACCAGGCGTAATTCTGGCGAACCGCTGGACATGTCCAGTACGATCATGTCGCCTGGATATATCCAGTGTGGGTTTTTGATCTGCTGCTTGTTCATTTTCCAGATTTCCGGCCAGCGCCAGGGGTCCTTGAGAAATTTCCCCGCAATGCCCCAAAGCGTGTCGCCCTTGGCCACGACGTAGCGATCTGGATGACGGTCTTGCAGCGTGATTTCGGTGGCGGTGGAGAGCGAACTTAAGCCGAAAAGCAAAATCAGAGCTAAAATAGGCTTTTTCATGAGCGGGCCTCAAAGGGTGAGTTGTTCCTGGTCAGCATCAATGGAGCACTACAATCCTTGACGAATTCAGGGGTTGGGTTAAATTTTGCATGTAATTGATTAAACAAGCAAGCACTTATGGCTATATTAAACATCATTCATTATCCCGATGAACGGCTGCATACCGTGGCGACTCCCGTGGTCGAAGTAAACGAGGAAATCCGCCGCCTGGCTACCGATATGGCGGAAACCATGTATGCTGCGCCCGGTATCGGCCTCGCCGCAACCCAGGTAAATGTGCACAAACAGGTTGTGGTGATGGACATTTCCGAGGAGCGGAACCGCCTGCAGGTGTTCATCAACCCGGAAATCATTGCCAGCGAGGGGAAAATCGAGCACGAAGAAGGCTGTCTTTCCGTGCCCGGTATTTACGAAAACGTCACCCGGGCAGAGAGAGTCACCGTGAAAGCGCTGGATGTCGAGGGAAAATCTTTTACGTTGAAGGTGGATGGGTTGCTGGCGATCTGCATTCAGCATGAAATCGATCATTTGAAAGGTAAGGTATTCGTCGAATACCTGTCGCGGTTGAAGTTGAACCGCATTCGCCTGAAGATGAAGAAGCTGATGCGGGAGACCTTATAAGATGCGGTTGATTTTCGCCGGCACGCCGGAATTTGCGGCTGCCGCTCTGGCTGCGTTGATAGAAGCGGGGTATGACATTGCCCTGGTGTTGACTCAGCCAGACCGACCTGCCGGACGCGGCATGAGGCTGACGCCCAGCCCGGTCAAGCAATTAGCCTTGCAGCACGAATTAGGTGTGCTGCAACCCGCAGCGCTGAAGGATGCCGAGGTTCAGGCGCAGCTAGCGGCCGTTAACGCCGACGCGATGATCGTTGCGGCCTATGGCTTGTTGCTGCCGCCTTCGGTGCTAACCATTCCCCGTTTCGGTTGCTTGAACATCCACGCCTCGTTGCTGCCACGCTGGCGTGGCGCGGCACCGATACAACGAGCAATTCAGGCGGGCGACCCGGAAACCGGTATTACCATTATGCAGATGGATAGAGGGCTGGATACCGGCGGCATGCTGTTGCGAGCCGCACTGCCGATCGCGAACGATGATACGGCGCAAACCCTGCATGACAAGTTGGCGGTTCTGGGCGCGTCGAGTATCGTCTCCGCGCTGCAGCAGCTGGAGCATGGGACTTTGCATGCGCAACCTCAGGATGACAGCGCAGCAACTTACGCAGCGAAACTATCCAAAGCGGAAGGTTGGCTCGACTGGCACAAAGGCGCTGCTGAGCTTGCACGCTCAGTGCGTGCTTATAATTCTTTTCCGGTGGCGCAGGCCCGATTTCAGGGGGAAACCTGGCGTATCTGGCAGGCGCAGGCGGCTCAACGGAGTGAGGGTACTCCTGGAGAGATACTGCAAGCGGACAAGGAGGGTATTCTGGTTCAATGCGGTGAAGGTGCTTTGCTGTTGAAAGAACTTCAGAAACCCGGCGGCAAGCGCTTGCCGGCGTCAAGTTTCCTGGTGGGAAATCCGGTGAAACCGGGTGACCGGTTTGAAACTTGAATTTTGATAACTAGAAAAATTCTCACCCTCAATGGGTGTCACCCCCTCTTCCCAACCCTCTCCCCTTGTGGGAGAGGGAGCAAACGAGAAGGGCGCTTGTTATGATTGGCTCGCTTTGATCGAATCACAACGCCTCGCCAGTACGGCGGTTTCCCAGGTTCTGGCTGGGCGAAATCTCAACCAGGTTTTGCAAAGCTTGCTGCCCCGCCATTCTTTGCTCACCCCGCAGCAGCGAGCTGCCGCCCAGGACATGAGCTACGGCACACTACGCTTTTATGGTCAGTTGCGCGCCATTCTCGACTTGCTGTTGCAAAAGCCGATACAGGATGCTGCGGTGCGATCCCTCCTGCTGGTGGCGCTTTATCAGTTGCAATACAGCCGGTCGGCGGAACACGCCGTGGTGGATCATGCCGTCAGGGCTGCCGAGACCCTGAAAAAACCCTGGGCCAAGGGGTTGGTCAACGCAGTGTTGCGTAATTTCCTGCGCCAGCGTATCAGCTTGCTTGAACAGGCTGCGGCCAGCGAGGAAGGGCGTTACTCCCACCCGCAATGGTGGATAGACAAGTTGCGTCGGCAGTATCCAGATGACTGGGCAACACAGCTGGAAATCAACAACCAGCACCCGCCGATGACGTTGCGGGTGAATACTCGAGCGACATCGACTGAAGCCTATCTCGATTTGCTGCATCAACAGGGGATCGAAGGGCAGCAAGTTGGAGAAAATGCGATATTGCTGGACCAACCGGTGTCAGTCGACAAGTTGCCGGGTTTTGGCGAAGGGGTGTCGTCAGTTCAGGATGCCGGGGCGCAGTTCGCGGCCAGGTTACTCGACGTTGCCGACGGGATGCGGGTGCTGGACGCGTGCGCTGCGCCGGGAGGAAAGGCTGCGCACCTGCTGGAACTGGCCCGGATCGAATTGACCGCACTGGATTCGGATCCGGTACGGTTGAAGAAAATTGAACAGACCTTGCAACGGCTCAAGCTCGAAGCGCATTGTCTGACGGGAAATGCCGCCCGGCCTGAGGAGTGGTGGGACGGCAAGCCATTTCAGCGTATTCTGGCCGATGTACCGTGCAGCGCATCAGGCGTAGTGCGGCGCCATCCGGATATCAAGTGGCTGCGACGCGAAGTGGACATTGCAGCCTTTGCCGCCCAGCAGGCGGAAATACTCGATGCGCTGTGGCGTGTCCTGGGCAGTGGTGGTAAATTGCTGTATGCCACCTGCTCGGTGTTTGCCGAGGAAAACCAACAACAAATCGCCCAATTTCTGGTGCGGCACGAGGATGCCCAATGCTTGCCCCTTTCCCTGTCGACCATGAAGGACGGGCAGTTAACGCCCAATCACCAGCATGATGGGTTTTTTTATGCGCTATTGCTCAAAGCCTAAGCTGTTCGACTCTGCCAGAGCTTTCCTCCTGGGCGTGCTCCTGGCGTCATCCTTGATTGCCAAGGCGGATGGCATTGAGGTTAAATCCGCCGAGCTGGCGGTGGTGGACGAAGCCCTGGTGCTGAAAGCGAACCTGGAAATCGGTCTCAGTCCAGCGCTCGAAGATGCTCTGAACAAGGGGGTCCCACTCAATTTTGTCGCCGAATTTGAACTCAAGAAGCCGCGCTGGTACTGGCTGGATGAAGTCATCGTCACGGCGCAACAACATATCCGTTTGAGCTACCATGCCCTGACGCGGCAATTTCAGCTTACCAATAACGCCAAATACCAGAATTTTTCCTCCTTGAACGAAGCTCTGTCCGAGCTTGGACGTCTTCAGGAATGGCGTGTCGCTGAAAAAACGCTGGTAGCGGAGAGGCCGCTGGTAACCAGCAAGCCTTTGGCGGTGGACAAGGCGCTGGTGGACGGCAAGCCTTTAGCTGATGGAAAAACGCCGCTGCCGGATAAATCGCCACTGTTGAAAAAACGGGATGGTTATCTAGCGGGTCTGCGAATGAAGCTGGATCTGACTCAGCTACCTAAACCTCTGCAGGTGAATGCACTGGCGTCAAAAGACTGGAATCTGGATTCGGAATGGCATCGCTGGAATGTAAATCCTTGATGTTGGCAGCTACAGGGCGGAAGCAATGAAATACGTCCTCTATCTGTGCGTCGGCCTCGGTGCTGTTGCGCTGTACATGCTCTCAAGCGCCAGCGGCAACGCGGCGGCATTTTCCCAGTATTACACTTTACTGCTGGGCCTTAACGGTGCGCTAGCGGCGTGTTTGCTGTCCCTGGTTCTCTACCAGTTGTGGAATCTGCGGCGCAAACTTAAGGCGCGGGTATTCGGTTCGAAGCTAACGTTAAGGTTGCTCCTGATGTTTGTTTTGATGGCGGTGCTTCCCGGCGTATTGGTGTATGGGGTTTCGGTACAGTTTTTGAGCAAGAGTATCGAGACCTGGTTCGACGTGCGTGTGGACAACGCCCTGGAGGGCGGGTTGAGTCTGGGCCGCAGCGCACTCGACAACCTGGTGCGTGACCTGAATAAAAAAGGGGAATACATGGCGCTGGTTCTGGCGGATCAGCCGGTCGACGAGCCTTTGATACAGCTCAATAACTTGCGCGAGCAGGCGGGTGTGCAAGAGGCGTCGCTATTCAGTTCCCGAGGATCGCTTATTGCTTTTTCTGGTAATGAGCGCGCCGGCCTGCAACCGGATCGTCCGACGCCTTCGTTGTTGCGCCAGGTGCGCCAGCAGCAACCTTATGCGGCGATCGAGTCGATCCCTGGAAAAGGCCTGTATTTGCGCGTGGTTGTTCCGGTCAATGTGCTGGGCCTGAATGAAAATATTCGGGTATTACAGCTGTTCCAGCCTGTTCCAGAGCGGCTGGCCAAGGACGCGGAGACGGTGCAGGAGGTATATCGCGATTATCAGGAGCTGTCCGTATCGCGGCTGGGCATGAAACGGGTCTACGGCCTGACCCTGACTCTGGCGCTGCTGTTGGCGCTGCTTTCCTCGATCGCTTTGGCTTTTTTGTTGAGCGCGCGTCTTTCGGCACCGCTCGGCTTGCTGGCGAAGGGGACTCAGGCCGTCGCCTCGGGGGATTTCAGTATCATGCCGGCGGTGCATAGCCGGGACGAGCTGGGTTCCCTGATGCAGTCGTTCAACGACATGACCCGGCAACTGGCGGAGGCGCGCGTGGTGGTCGAGCTCAACCAGCGTCAGCTGGAGACGGCGAAAGCATATCTGGAAAGCCTCCTGGCGCACTTGTCGAGCGGAGTGCTGGCATTTGATGAAAACCTCAGCCTCAAGACCATGAACCCTGCCGCCGCGGAAATCCTGGGCGTGGATTTGTCCGTCCTGAGCAAGCGCCGGTTCTACAAGTGGGCGCTTAATGACGAATCATTGAAGGCGCTCGTTGTGGCAGTCGAGGGGCTCTTCCGACACAATGAAGAAAAAGAATGGCAAACCCAGATGGAATATGCCGGCAAGAGCGGCAATCAGGTATTGCTGGTGCGTGGCACACGATTGCCGGCGGCAGTGGGCAATGACTTCATCGTGGTCTTTGACGATATTACCCATTTGCTTCAGGCCCAGCGTGATGCGGCCTGGGGCGAGGTGGCGCGCCGCCTGGCGCATGAAATCAAGAATCCGCTCACGCCGATTCAGCTTTCGGCCGAGCGGCTCGAGCACAAGCTTGCGAGCAAACTCAGCGCGCCAGATGCCGAGGTGCTGAAGCGGGCGACGCAAACCATCGTCAACCAGGTAACGGCGTTAAAGAGTATGGTGAACGCTTTTGGCGAATACGCCCGCGCGCCCAGCCTGAACCTGGAGGCGGTGGATCTCAATCAGCTGGTATATGAAATCCTGGCATTATACGAACACTCCGATGCACAAATTTCGACCCGTCTCGCACCAGTGTTGCCGCTGGTAACAGGGGATCCGACTCTGTTACGCCAGGTGGTGCATAATTTGCTGCAAAATGCTCAGGATGCCCTGGCCGAAACGGAAGGACCTCAAATCACGGTGGAAACTGCCGTGGATGAAAGTGCGGTCAGGTTGACCGTTCGGGATAACGGTTGCGGTTTTCCCGAAGCGCTCATGGCGCGATTGTTCGAGCCTTATGTCACGACCAAGCCTAAAGGCACCGGGCTGGGCTTGGCTGTCGTCAAAAAGATCATCGAGGAGCATCACGGCAAGATGAAAATCGAAAATCTACAGCCCCACGGGGCAAGCATTTGCATTTATTTGCCCTGCGAGAAAGTGGTTTAAATGGCAGCCAATGAAATACTGGTGGTGGACGATGAGGTTGGCATCCGCGAGCTGCTGAGGGAAATTTTGCATGACGAAGGTTATATTGTCGCGCTGGCGGAAAATGCCGGTGCGGCACGCCTTTATCGTAGCCAGAAACGCCCGGATCTGGTGCTGCTCGACATCTGGATGCCAGACACCGACGGTATCACGCTGCTCAAGGAGTGGGAAAGCAATGGGCTGTTGACTATGCCGGTGATCATGATGTCCGGCCATGGCACCATTGACACTGCGGTGGAGGCAACGCGTGTCGGTGCCGCGGACTTTCTGGAAAAGCCTATCGCCCTGCAAAAGCTGCTGAGCACCGTAGAGCGCGCGCTCAAGAAAAGTGAGCCGCTACCGTGCAATGGAGAGGCGCTGGCTAGCCTGGGTACGGGCGCCGCAGTCAGTGAATTGAAGGTGCGCCTGGCGCAGGTGGCCAATCAGATAACCCCCCTGCTGTTGACCGGGGAAGCCGGTGCCGGCATGGAGTTATGCGCGCGTTACTTGCATCGACCGAACACCCCTTGGGTTGCGCCGGAAAGCCTGTCTGTTCTGGCAGATGACCCGATGAGCCTGCTGGAGCAGGCGCGCGATGGCCTGCTCTACCTGGATGAGATCGGAAATTTGGGCAAGCTGGAACAGAAGGGCCTCGCGCTGATCCTGAACAAGCTGGAAAAGTATGGCGTGCGCCTGGTGTGCGCTACGGCGATGCCCCTCCCCCAGTTAGTCGATGAGGGTGTGTTCGATGCCCGGCTGTTTCAGGCGATCAATGGCCTGGCGCTGGCGGTGCCCAGCCTGCGCGAACACAGCGAAGATGTTCCAGATCTCGCCAGGCAGGCGCTGGTGCGACTGATCGAAACCGGGCAATCGCCCCCGCGCCATTTCAGTGCCGCGGCGCTGAATCTTCTACGCGATGAAAACTGGCCCGGCAATTTGCCGCAGCTCGGCAACGCGGTGAAAACACTGGCGCTAACAGCCCTGTCTAAAGAGATTACTGCTGAGGACGTCAGCCGGGTGCTGGGGCAATTCGCTCCCGCCGTTCCATCCTCCGCGGCCCAGTATGCTTTACCCCTCGATCAGCCGTTACGCGAGGCGCGTGACGAGTTCGAGCGGATTTATTTCGAGCATCAGCTCAAGAAGGTCGGTGGCAACATGAGCCGTTTGGCGGAAAGCGTCGGGCTGGAGCGTACCCATCTCTACCGCAAACTGAAACAACTCGGTATATCCGTCGGCAAGGTGGAAAACGCGAGCTGAAGGGCTCTCCCCTGCCGGCACAGGGTTTAAGCCGAGCAAAAAAAGGAATAGAATTCCGCTCCTTGGAAAGTGGTGAAACAAGCCGCGACACCCGGTGGCGAAAGAATAGCAAGCGATGAGTACAACCGACGAAAAAAATTCCGGCCATGCCTCGACGGGCGTAAGCGTTAAGAGCAGACCCTCCGGCCTGATGCTTGCTGCTATTGGCGTGGTATTCGGGGATATCGGCACCAGCCCGCTTTACACCCTGAAAGAAGTTTTTCACGGCTCCCATGGTATTCCAACCAGCCACGACAATGTGCTCGGGGCGCTTTCTCTGGTGCTCTGGGCGCTGCTGATCGTGGTTTCGCTCAAGTATGTGATTTTCATCATGCGCGCCGACAATAAAGGCGAGGGCGGCATCATGGCGCTGCTGGCACTGACGCTTAAAAGTTCGCCCGGTGACACGCGCAGCCGTTGGTTGCTGATGACGATGGGGATCTTCGGCGCCGCGCTGTTCTATGGCGATAGTCTGATTACTCCGGCGATCTCGGTGTTGTCCGCCGTGGAGGGATTGAAGATCGCCACCCCTGCGCTTGAGCCCTATGTCATCCCTATTACGCTTGCGGTGCTGATCGGCTTGTTCATGTTCCAGCGCAAGGGTACTGCCAGCGTAGGCGCGCTGTTCGGGCCGGTGATGGTCGTCTGGTTTGCCACCCTGGCGCTGCTCGGCATTGTCAACATCCTCGACGAACCGGCGGTATTGCAGGCGGTGAACCCGCTCTACGGCTTCCAGTTCTTCGTGGAGAACCAGTGGTTTGGTTTTCTGGCCTTGGGCGCGGTCGTGCTGGCGGTAACCGGGGGCGAGGCGCTCTACGCCGACATGGGCCATTTTGGCCGGATGCCGATCAAGACGGCATGGTTCTTCTTCGTTCTGCCGGCGCTGCTGCTAAATTACTTTGGCCAGGGCGCACTGATGATCCATAATCCTGCCGCGGTGGAGAATCCGTTTTATCTGCTCGCACCGCCATGGGCGCTTTACCCGATGATAGCTTTGGCCACCTTGGCCACAGTGATCGCTTCTCAGGCCGTGATTTCTGGCGCCTTCTCCGTTACTCGCCAGGCGATACAGTTGGGCTATTGTCCACGACTGGAGGTGAGGCACACGTCTGAGCGGGAAATCGGCCAGGTCTATCTGCCGGCAATTAATTGGGCTCTGCTTGTGGCGATCATTGCGCTGGTGCTGGGGTTTCGCTCCTCCAGCAACCTCGCTGCCGCTTATGGTATTGCGGTCACCGGCACCATGGCTATCGATACCATCCTGGCAGTGGTGGTGGCGCGTGCGCTGTGGGGGTGGGGTCGGGGCACGGCCGTTCTGGTCGCCGTTCTTTTCTTGATCATCGACCTGTCATTCTTCAGCGCCAACGCCATGAAAATTCCGCAGGGGGGCTGGTTTCCCCTGATCATCGCAATCGCCGTATTCACCCTGCTATCCACCTGGAAGCGGGGGCGGGCGTTGCTGTTCGACCGGCTGCGGGATGGCGCGATTGCACTGGAGCCTTTTCTTGCCGGAATCGCCGCTCATCCACCACTACGCGTGCCGGGCACGGCGGTTTTCCTTACCGCCAACCTCGAGGGTGTGCCCCATGCCATGCTGCATAACCTGATCCATAACAAAGTGTTGCACGAACGGGTGGTGCTGCTGACGGTCATCACCGAAGACGTGCCGCATGTGCCGGAAATTGATCATGCCGAGGTGCAGTCGCTGGGTAACAATTTTTATCGGATTATCGTGCGCTACGGTTTCAAGGACGAGCCAGACCTTCCTGAAACACTGACGCAGTGTACGGGCTGCGGACTGGAGTTCCAGATGATGGAAACCTCTTTTTTCATCAGCCGGGAAACCCTGATCGCAACAATTGCGCCGGGCATGGCATTGTGGCGGGAAAAAGTGTTCATCAGCATGGCTCGCAACGCCGGCAGCGTCTCTGCCTACTTCAAGATTCCGACCAATCGGGTGGTAGAGCTGGGGACGCAGATCGAGCTGTGACGCGGCTTTGCCTTTAATTTTAGCCTAATATTCCGGGTTGAAATTCTTGATGATGACGCCGCCCGACTTTTCGTCGTGCTCAACCTCCAGCAGCTTGCGTGCTGCCGCTTCCTCAAGCAGCTTGCTGAACGAGCGAAAGCCATAGTAGCTTTCATTGAAGCCCGGTTTGCGCCGCTTCAGCGCCTGCTTGACCATCGAACCCCATATTTTTTCCTCTTCGCCGCGCTCCGAAAACAGGGCCTCTACTGTCTCCATCATCAGGTCCAGGGCTTCCTGTGACTTGCTGCCTTCTTCCGGGGGTGCGGTTTTAGGGGCCGCCTCCGTCGCGCCTTTGGCGGCAGGTTTCTTCTTGATGGTGCGCTTCTTGGCTTTTTCCGCCTTTGCGGCGTTTTCGCGTGCCAGATCGTCGTAAAAAATGAACTCGTCGCAGTTGGCGATCAGCAGATCGGAGGTGGAATTTTTGACCCCGACACCGATCACGGTCTTGTTGTTCTCGCGCAGTTTGCTTACCAGGGGCGAAAAATCCGAATCGCCGCTGATGATGACGAAGGTGTCCACATGGGATTTGGTGTAGCACAGGTCGAGAGCGTCGACCACCATGCGGATGTCGGCGGAGTTTTTTCCCGACTGGCGCACATGGGGGATCTCGATCAGTTCGAACGAGGCCTCGTGCATGGGCGCCTTGAATTCCTTGTACCGGTCCCAGTCGCAATAGGCTTTTTTCACCACGATGCTGCCCTTGAGCAGCAAACGTTCCAGAACCTTGCTGATATCGAACTTTTCGTACTTGGCATCGCGCACGCCCAAAGCGATATTCTCGAAATCGCAGAACAGTGCCATGCTGCGAATTTTTTGGGGAGTGGTCATGAATGCCTCCTGCGGTAGTGCACCCTGTGGTGGCGGTGAACGTTAATGAATATTCCCTGATAAAGTCTAGCAGAATCGCCTAGAATACAGCTAAATGCGCGCAATAACCGAATGACTCAGAAGAACTGCAGATAAACTGGACATGAAGCCCCCAAAGGAAACATTGCAGGAAAGCATCGCCCACCAGCGTGAATCGCTGGTGGGCCTGTTGCAGGAACCCATGCACCGGCTGGCGGAAGAATGCGTTCCGGTATGGGGTGACCGGGAAAAACTGGATGTGTTGCTGGGCGCGGCGCTGAAAGAATTGCCTTACTGCAAGCACCTCTATGCGCTGGATGCCAACGCAATCCAGATCAGTGATAACGTGAGTCACGAAGGGCTGCTGGAGGGCTTTGGCCGAGATCGGGCCAAGCGGCCCTACCTGTGCGAAATTACAAACAGAACCAATTTTTTCCTTTCGGACGCCTACATCAGCCTGCGCGAGCGGCGTCCGTCCCTCACCGCCACCCAGATCGTGCGCAACGCTTCAGGCGAAGCATTGGGATTTATCGGCGCCTATTTCGGCCTGCGCGACCTGCCGCTGACGCGCGAGCTCTATGAAGAGCCTAGATACTGGCGCCAGATCAAGGGCGACCCCTCCATCCGCGGCACGGTATTCCATCAGACCCGCTCAGACAGCGAGATGGACCAGCATGTCGACACCGTGCTCGGCGTGGTGGCCGAACTGATGCTCTACCACGGGGTGTTTCACGTGATGCTGCACTTCTCCAGCAGCCGCGCCATCGTCTGGGTGATGGAGGATCCCTACAGTTATCGCCTGCTGGATATCGAAGCCCTGATCGATCCGGACATCTGTCTTGCCTACCCCCGCACCCCCTACCCCAAGGGAGCGCGGGTGCCCCCGGAGCAAGTCCGCGGCGTGCTGGATGCCTTTCGCACGCTACGCCTCATGGACGAGATGTTCTACCTGCGCTCCGGCACGCTGAACATTTTTAACGGCCTCGTTGGCTTGACCTTCTCTTGCGATGGCTCCCATTACCTCCCTTACGATGAGTTCCTCCGCAAGGATCACGATTTCTGGACGGGCATTACATCAAACAAAGGGAGCTGAACCGAGTGCTTCCATTGTCGGGGAAGCGGTAAATCGTACTCACCCTTGTTGATGCAAGATGAATTACCCCAGCTGTTTATCCACAATCTCGAACAAATCACGCGACAAACCAGCATGGTTGCGCAGAATCTCCAAGGCAGCGCGGGCATGTGCCTGGCGGCTCGCATCAAACTTTCTCCATCGGTCAAAACAACGGGCAACTCGGGAAGCGACCTGCGGGTTGACGGCATCGAGCTGACGCGTTTGCTTGGCAAGAAAGCGGTAACCGCTGCCATCGGCAGCATGGAAGTGCACGTGGTTACTGCCGAAAGCGCGCAACAGCGAATAGACCTTGTTCGGGTTGCGCAAGTCGAATGCGGGATGTTCAACTAGCCGCTTGACCTCATTCAGAACGTTCGGGCACCGGCTGGTAGCCTGCACTTGAAGCCACTTGTCGACGACCAGCGCCTCGCCTTGCCATTGCTGATAAAAGGCATCCAATGCCTGCAGTCGTTCCTCGCCTTCGCTCTGCGCCAAGACCGACAGACTGGCAAACTGGTCGGTCATGTTGTCAGCGGTATCGAACTGTTGCCGCGCCAGCGCACGAGTAGACGGGCTATCCGCTTCGCACAGGTAGCCCAGGCAGACATTACGCAACGCACGGCGGCCCACATCGACCAGATCAGGGCGATAACTCCCTCTTGGCGCAAGGCGCTCATAGCACGCCAGAAATTCCGCGCCGAGATGCTCGGTGAGGAAGCGGCGCAATCCGTTGCGAGCGGCGTGCAGGGCATTGGGGTCAACCACGTCGAGTTGCTCGGCCAGCGTTGCTTCGCTCGGCAATGACAAGGCTTCGGCGGCAAAGGCGGGATCGGTGTCGGCATTCACCAGCACCCGTGCCGCTGCCTGGGCAAAGCTGGCTGGCCAGGCAGGCGTGCCTCCCGCACTGAGGGTGGCGGTTGCCGCGATAATCAGGCGATTGGCTAGGCGCTGCCCCGCTTCCCAGCGGTTGAAAGGATCGCTGTCGTGCGCCATCAGGTGGGCGAGATCGGCATCGCTGTAAGCATATTCGAGTACCACCGGGGCCGAAAAATCGCGCAATAGCGAAGGCACGGGAGCGACCGGGATATCCTCGAAGACGAATTCCTGCGTCTCGCCGCACAGCGACAGCACATGCCGGCTGGCACGGGAGCCGGAATCAGCTCCGGCCAGATGGATGGGCAGATCCTGCCCGTCCGGGCCGACCAGGCCGATGGCAACAGGAATATGGTAGAGCTGCTTGGCGGCTTGGCCGGGCATGGCGGCGCAGGACTGGCTCAATCTCAGGATGTAGCGCTGACTGGCGGCATCGTATCGGCCAGTCGCCGCAACGTGCGGCGTGCCGGGCTGCTCGTACCAGCGCATGAACTGGCTTAAATCGGCGCCGGATGCCTCGGCCATGGCGGCGACGAAATCATCGCAGGTCACCGCCTGTCCATCGTGACGGGCGAAGTACAAATCCATGCCGCGACGGAAGGCTGGCTTGCCGATCAGGGTCTGGATCATACGCACGACTTCGGCCCCCTTCTGATACACGGTAGCGGTGTAGAAATTGTTGATCTCGATGTACGAAGCCGGCCGCACCGGGTGCGCCATTGGGCCGCTGTCCTCCGGGAATTGGGCGGCACGCAGACCGCGCACCTCGCGGATACGGGCCACTGAACGGTGATGCACATCGGCGCCGAATTCCTGGTCGCGAAAGACCGTCAGCCCTTCCTTGAGCGACAGCTGAAACCAGTCGCGGCAGGTCACGCGGTTGCCGGTCCAGTTGTGGAAATACTCGTGCGCCACCACCCGGTCGATGTTTTCGTAATCCACATCAGTAGCCACATCCTGCCGCGCCAGCACGTATTTGGTGTTGAAGATATTCAGGCCCTTGTTCTCCATCGCCCCCATGTTGAAGTCGCCGACGGCGACGATCATGTAATGGTCGAGATCGCATTCCAGGCCAAAGGTCTGCTCATCCCAGTGCATCGACTTTTTAAGGGCCGACATGGCGTGCGCACACTGGTCCAGCTTGCCCGGCTCGACAAAGATCGCCAGTTGGACCTCGAGGCCCGACATGGTTCGATAGCTGTCGCGCAGCACGTCGAGTTTGGCGGCAACCATGGCGAACAGATAGCAGGGCTTGGGAAAGGGGTCCTGCCACTTCGCCCAGTGCCGCCTGCCATCCTCGTCACCGCTGGCGACTGGATTACCGTTGGCTAGCAATTGAGGGAACGCCGCTTTGTCGGCATGCAGGGTAACGGTATAGCGCGACATCACGTCCGGCCTGTCCAGAAACCAGGTGATGCGGCGAAAGCCTTGCGCCTCGCACTGGGTGAAATAGCCGTTAGCCGAGCGGTAAAGGCCGGAAAGACGGGTATTGCCGTCAGGGTGAATCCGCGTCACCGTCTCCAGGCAGAAGGCATCCGGCAAGTCGGCCAGCGTCAGATGTCCGGCGCCCAGGCGATAGCTGTCGGGCGACATGGGCACGCCATCGAGGCGGATGGAGATTAGCTCCAGGTCCTCGCCATCGAGAACCAGCGGGGCATTGGCCGTATTCACCGCCGGGTTGCGATGGACCGAGAGCTGCGCAGTCACCAGCGCTTCATCGCGCCGGAAATCGATGTCAACATTGACCGTGTCAATCAAGAAGGAGGGCGGCGCGTAGTCGGCCAGGTTAATGGTTTGCAGGGTATCTTGAGTCATTGGAGGTATAGCGATCAGGGAAAACCCGTAGTGTGACAGAAAATGATGGCTGGTTTCAGGGGGAGGCGTTGGACATCGGCCTGAATTATTGCTGGCGGCAGCTTGCTATGAGGAACCCTCGGGGTCTGGCCCGATCCCGATATTTTCATGTATAAACACGGGATCAATCAAATCTGGCCCTGTTGATTCGTGGTCGGTGGAGTAAGGCATTTCGAAACAAAGTTTGTTTTTTGGGATTTATTATGCCAATAAAGTCACGCATTCGTACCGTCCCTCATTATCCCAAGCAAGGGGTGATGTTTCGGGATATCACCACGTTATTGAAAGATCCGGTGGGTTTCCGTGTCACCATCAATGAATTGGTTAAACGCTATACGGGTGTAAAAATTGACCGGGTTGCGGCTATCGAGGCACGCGGTTTCATTGTGGGTTCGGCACTGGCTTATCAACTGGGCTTGGGCTTTGTGCCCATCCGCAAGCAGGGCAAGCTGCCGGCAGAAACGGTTGGCCACGACTATGAACTTGAATACGGCGCTGATCGCATTGAGATGCATGTGGATGCAGTATCTAAAGGCGAACGGGTGCTGCTTGTGGATGATCTGATTGCGACTGGCGGCACAGCAGGCGCGGCATGCAAACTCATCGAGAGCATGGGCGGCAAGATCGTGGAATGTTGCTTTGTCATCGATTTGCCGGATCTTGGGGGGCGTGCCCGCCTGGAAAAGCAGGGGCACAAAGTATTTGCGCTGTGCGAATTCGAGGGCGAATGAAGATGGTATCGATAGTCTTCTCGTCGCCCTGACCGGATAGATGCTGTTCAAGAATGACTGCTTCCCTCGGCATCGACGGAGCGGTACCGACCTAATGGACGGCCGGTCTGACCGCACGAAATTTCATGTCTCTCAAGGTGTCGCCAGCAAGCAGGACTTTTCTCCGCTGATTTGCGTGCGGAATTGCGGCAGGCTTTGCGGATGATTTTTCTGGATGTAAGCGATGATCTTTTCGCGGATGTCGCAGCGCAAGTCCCAGCCCTTGGATGAATCTGCCGTGGTGGCGAGCACGCGGATTTGCATCGTCTTTTCGGTGGCATCGGTCACCTGCAAATTCCAGAAACGTTTGTCCCAGAGCGGATGGGTCTCGATGATTTCCTTGAGCGCCTTGCGGAGTTCCTCCAGCGGCATAGTGTAATCCACCCAGAGAAACACCGAGCCGAGCAACTGCGCCGAGACACGAGTCCAGTTCTGGAACGGTTTCTCGATGAAATATCCCAGCGGCACGACCAGCCGGCGGTCATCCCAGATGTGGATGGTCACATAGGTCAACGTGATTTCCTCCACGCGACCCCATTCGCCCTCGACAATGACCACATCGTCCAGCCGGATCGGTTGCGTGATGGCGACCTGAAAACCGGCAAACAGGTTGGAAATGGTTTTCTGCGCGGCAAAGCCAAGAATGATGCCGAGGACGCCTGCGGAGGCCAGAATGTTGGCACCGAACTGCCGCACTTCCTGAAAAAGCATCAAGATGGATGCGATGGTGAAGATTGCGATGACGGAGTAAACCACCTTGCTGATGATGTGAACTTGGGTGAATATCTTGCGCGCCTGCAAGTTGTCGACGGCCTTGACGTCGAACTTGGTCAGCACCGCTTTTTCGCCGAGGTTCACCGCCTGGAACAGAATCATGGCCACCGTCACGATCAGCATGATGCTGGTGCCCTTGCCAAGCATACCCGCGTATTCCGGTGGGAGGCCGAGGATGGGCAAAGCAAAGATGACGCCGACCACTGGCACTATGACGCGCAGACTTTTTCCTACCAGCGGCACGAGCAAGTCATCTAGCTTGCTATCGGATTTGGAGGTCCAGTGAGCCAGTTGCGCCTCCAGCACATGCGTAAACCGGAAGAACAGCCAGAACAGAACGGCGAACACACCGAGGTCGAACACTTTGTTGAAAATCTCGCGCACAACGTGCAGCCCCTCACCCAGGCTCAGTTTTATCAAAAACGGGGTGGCCGCGAAATAGATGCCGTAGCTCCAGATCAGAACATAGAGCGGCTTGCCCAATGCGCCGAAAACATGATGCTGCAACGTTTCCTCCTCCGGTGCCGTAGCGGCCTTTTTCAACTTGTGCCGCACGTAGCCGGCGGCGACCCCGTTCAGCAGCAACACCAGCAGGACAAAGCAAAGCATCACGCCCAGAACCGCCCAAGTGACCGAGCCAAAAGCGATGTTGTTTATGCTTGGGCCGAACAGCTCTTCCAGCCACTGGCTTATCAGCGTGGTCAATGCGGTCGAGAATCCGTCTAAATAATCTTTTCCATTCAGCTTTGAATCGATGGTCATGGTTAGTTTTTATCCTTTATTGTCGATCAGAAGATCGAAACTACCGGCTTTAGCCGGTCAGCATTTAGCTGCCTCGGCGCCAGAGTTGTCGGGCGGGACGTTCCAGTACGCCGTCATAATGAATTTTGAAGCATGGCTCAGGTCAAGCGGTGCCATAATGCCATCCTGACCGGAGCCAGCGGTCACGGTCAATAGCACGGTCAATAGGTTAATAGGGTCAGACTCGATTGATTCAGTATTTATTGAAAATATGTCTATGCAGAATCGCATGGCCAGGCACGATTCAATCTTGTAAGGAAAGGCCGACTGAGCACAACCGGCCTTGGATATTTGGTGGACCGAATGAGGATCGAACTCACGACCTCCGCATTGCGAACGCGGCGCTCTCCCAGCTGAGCTATCGGCCAACGTTTATAGATCAATTTTACCTTATAATTTCCATAAATTAAAAAACCTCATCTGGGGATTGCGCTGGTTTGCCAGCCTTACAGCGTGTGACTTC
>JAHJJI010000090.1 GCA_018823025.1 Gammaproteobacteria bacterium
CCGATGGGCGCGAGTACCGGTTCCATGAACTGGCCGATCATGCCGGCCCAGGTGTCGAGGCTGCCCGGTGCCACGTTCTGGGGAAAATGCGTCAGCAGCCATACCAGCACCACGCCGGCAATGATGAACTTGCTGGCGCGATTAAGGAAGTGGCGGACTTCGTGCCAGCCGCGCAGAACCATCTGGCGGAGGGTAGGGAAGCGGTAGGGCGGCAATTCGAGGATGAACGGCTCGTTGTTCTGGAAACGATTTTTGAACAGCAGCGCGGTGATGAAGGCGGCGGCGAAGCTGAACAGGTACAGGCTGAAAAGCACCAGCGGCGCGGCCTTGGGCGAAAAAATCGCCGCAGTGATGAAAACGAAGACCTGTAGCCGCGCCGAACACAGCGAAAACGGGATCACCAGCATGGTCAGCAGGCGCAAGCTGCGCGAACGCATGACCCGCGTGCCCATCAGCGCGGGAACGTTGCAGCCGAAACCGAGCAGCATCATGACGAAGCTGCGCCCATCCAGTCCCAGCTTGGCCATCAGCGCGTCCATTAGGAACGCGGCGCGCGACAGGTAGCCGCTATCCTCAACCAGCGCCATGAACAGGAAAAACAGAACGATAATGGGGACGAAAGTGGCGACGGTGCCCACGCCATTGTAGATACCCTCAATTAGCAGGCCATGCAGTGCCGCCGGCAACCCCGCCAGCAAAGGCTCCAGCGCACCCTGTTTGAAAGCTTCTAGCAGCCACGCGACACCATCCTGCAAAGGTTTTCCGAGCAGGAAGATAGCCTGGAATAGCAGATACATGATCAGGAAGAACAGCGGCAGCCCGAGCCAGGGGTGTAGCATGAGACGATCAAGCTGGGTGGTCAGATTGTCCGACATCTGAACCGGCACCTGGACGGTTTGCTTGAGCACGGTCTCCATGTCAGTTTCGATCTGGTCGTCAGCCGCCAGCAGAAGTTGCAGTTTTTCGGGCGGGATCGGCGCACTGTTTTGAATGGCCTGGGTAATGATCTGGTGCGCGTCCTGATAGCCGTTGCCATATTTGGCACTAAGCATGACAACGGGCATATCCAGTGAGCTCGACATTTTTTCGGCATCGATGGTGATGCCGAATTTTTTGGCTTCGTCAACCATGTTCAGCAGCAACACGGCAGGCAGGCACAACTGCTTGAGTTGCAGGGCAAGACTGAGCTGGCGCTCGATCTGGGTGGCGTTGAGGATGATGACGACCAGATCGACTGGATTGTTTTCCAGGAAATGGCGTACAACCTGTTCGTCGTCGGAGAAGCCGTGCAAGTCGTAGATGCCGGGCAGATCAACCAGCTCGACCATCTCGCCGGCGAGCAGCAACTTGGCGCCGAGCAGGTCGACAGTGATACCCGGCCAGTTGCCGACCCGGGCCGAAGCACCAGTGGCACGGTTGAAGAACGTGGATTTGCCGGTGTTCGGCATGCCCACCAAGGCGACGCGTTTCATCAGACTAGCGTTTGAACCTCTATTTTCTGCGCTTCTTTTTTGCGCAGCATGATGTCGGTAGCGCCGATGCGGACGTGCAGAGGGCCGGAAAAACGACCATGGCGGATGACTTCGATACGTTTCCCGATGCGGAAGCCCAGTGCCGCAAGACGATAAGAAAGCGCGCGATCAGTGTGCACCGCCGCGATAGTGGCAAATTCGCCGGCTTTGAGAGTTTCCAGATTAACGGTAGTCATGCTTTTTAGACTTGGTTTAATGAGAATTGTTCTTATTATGCCATACCCCCGGAAGTTTGCAAATTGTTTTGTGAAACTTGTTTAACTGATGTTTAGCTTTAAGTGAAGCCCGTTTTAGGCTACAATTTGACCCCGTCTTGTGCTCAATTCTGCTCCCAAATGACCAAATTCGTTTTCATCACAGGCGGGGTCGTTTCCTCACTTGGAAAAGGCATCGCAGCCGCCTCTCTTGCCGCGATTCTCGAAACCCGCGGTATCAAGGTCACCCTCCTCAAGCTTGACCCCTATATCAACGTCGATCCGGGTACCATGAGTCCGTTTCAGCACGGCGAGGTATTCGTCACCGAGGATGGTGCCGAAACCGATCTCGATCTGGGTCACTACGAGCGCTTCTCCCAGGCGAAGATGAGGAAGAGCAACAACTTCACCACCGGCCAGATTTATGAAAGCGTGATCAAGAAAGAGCGTCGCGGCGATTATCTGGGCGGAACAGTGCAGGTGATTCCTCATATCACCGACGAAATCAAGAATTTCGTCCATCTCGGGGCGGGGGATGCGGAAGTCGCGATTATTGAAATCGGCGGCACCGTGGGCGACATCGAATCTCTGCCCTTCCTCGAAGCCATCCGTCAGATGGGCGTACAACTGGGGCGGAATAACACCTGCTACGTTCACCTCACGCTGGTGCCATACATCGCCTCGGCCGGAGAGATCAAGACCAAGCCGACTCAGCATTCGGTGAAGGAACTGCGCGAAATCGGTATCCAGCCTGACGTGCTGTTGTGCCGTGCCGACAGGCATCTTCCTGATGACGAACGGCGCAAGATCGCCCTGTTTACCAACGTTGAAGAAAAGGCGGTTATTTCCGCCGTGGATGTGGACTGCATCTACAAAATTCCCGGTTTGCTTCATCAGCAGGGGCTGGACGAGATCGTCTGCAAGAAGCTTGAATTGACGCCGCCACCAGCGAATTTGAGTAAGTGGGAAAGCCTGGTTTTTGCTCTGGAACACCCGCAACATAGCGTGAACATCGCCCTGGTCGGCAAGTACGTGGATCTGACCGAGTCCTACAAATCCCTGTCGGAATCGCTGATCCACGCCGGCATACACACCCTGAGCAAGATCAAGATACATTACATCGATTCCGAGTCGCTGGAAACCAGCGGCACCGGGGCACTGGAAGGCATGGACGCCATCCTGGTTCCAGGCGGTTTTGGCAAACGCGGCGTGGAAGGCAAGATTGCGGCGATCCGCTATGCCAGGGAAAAGCGTGTGCCTTATCTGGGTATATGCCTCGGCATGCAGTTGGCGGTGATCGAATACGCCCGTGACAAGGCCGGCATGGTTGGCGCGCACAGTACCGAGTTCGAGCCAGATACCCCGTTCCCGATAGTTGCGCTGATCAGCGAATGGCGCGCACGCGACGGCAATATCGAAGTGCGCGATGCCAATTCCGATCTGGGAGGAACCATGCGTCTGGGTGGTCAGGAATGTCAGCTTCAGCCTGACTCCCTGGCGCGAAAAATTTATGGCGCCGACCGGATTATCGAACGGCACCGCCATCGTTATGAAGTTAACAACAGCTTGCTGCCAAAACTGGAGCAAGCAGGCATGCGGGTCAGCGGCCGTTCGATTGGCGGAGAAGGCCTGTGCGAAATGATCGAACTGCCCGACCACCCCTGGTTCGTCGCCTGCCAGTTCCATCCTGAATTCACTTCCACGCCTCGAGATGGTCATCCGCTGTTCAAGTCCTACGTGGAAGCGGCGGTACGGCAGCATGAGCTGAATGCCCTGAGCGGTACACAGAAGGAAGTAAAATGAAATTATGTGGTTTTGAAGTCGGTCTGGATCAGCCCCTGTTCCTGATCGCCGGCCCTTGCGTGATCGAATCCAGGCAAATGGCGCTGGATACCGCCGGCGCGCTGAAGGAGATTTGCGCTGGCCTGGGCATCAATTTCATCTATAAATCGTCCTATGATAAGGCCAACAGAAGTTCATCAAAATCGTTTCGTGGCAAAGGGATGGATGATGGACTTAAGATTCTGGATGAGGTTAAATGTCAGATCAAAGTGCCTGTCCTGACCGACGTGCATGCCATCGATGAAATCGCGCCGGTTGCGGCGGTGGTGGACGTACTGCAAACCCCCGCTTTCCTGTGCCGCCAGACCGATTTCATCCACGCAGCGGCAAGCGCGGGCAAGCCGGTCAATATCAAAAAAGGGCAGTTCCTGGCTCCTTGGGATATGAAAAACGTTGTCGACAAAGCCCGGGAGGCGAGCGGCCAGGAAAACATCATGGTTTGCGAGCGTGGCGTATCGTTCGGCTACAATAATCTGGTTTCCGACATGCGTTCTCTGATGGTCATGCGTGAAACGGGCTGCCCGGTCGTGTTCGACGCGACCCATTCGGTGCAGCTTCCCGGCGGCCAGGGCGACAAGAGCGGTGGGCAGCGCGAATTTGTGCCGGTGCTGGCCAGGGCAGCAGTCGCCAGCGGAATTTCCGGCCTGTTCATGGAGACCCATCCCAATCCCGAGCAGGCCTTGTCCGACGGACCAAATGCCTGGCCGCTGGACAAAATACGCGGCTTGCTGGAAACCCTGAAACTATTGGATGCGCTGGTAAAGAAGCAAGGATTCGCCGAGCAGCAATGCTGATCCCGTCTTCGCTGGCTAGTGTGTAAGTCATTAAATAAATTGTGATTTAAATATTAAGGAAAAGATAATGAGTGCAATTGTAGATGTAATCGCAAGAGAGATTCTGGATTCCCGCGGCAACCCGACCATAGAAACCGACGTATTGCTCGAGTCCGGCATCATCGGTCGGGCTGCAGTACCTTCTGGTGCCTCCACCGGGAGCAAGGAAGCGGTTGAACTGCGTGATGGCGACAAGCAGCGCTATTTTGGCAAGGGCGTGCTGAAAGCCGTCGAAAATGTAAACACCGAAATTTGCGAAGCGATCATCGGTCTGGATGCCGAAGAACAGACGTTTATCGACCGAACTCTGATCGAACTCGACGGCACCGAAAACAAAGGCCGTCTGGGTGCCAATGCGCTGCTCTCCGTGTCGCTGGCTGTGGCCAAGGCCGCCGCCGAGGAATCCGGTTTGCCGCTTTACCGCTACCTGGGTGGCGCAGGCCCGAAAAGGCTGCCCGTGCCGATGATCAACATCATCAACGGTGGCGCGCACGCCAGCAACAGCTCGGACATCCAGGAATTCATGATCATCCCGGTGGGAAGTTCCAGTTTCCGTGAAGCGCTGCGTTGTGGCGCCGAAATCTTCCACACCCTGAAAAGCATCCTTGGCAAGCGCGGCCTGGCCACTACCGTGGGCGACGAAGGTGGCTTCGCTCCGCGCCTTTCCTCCAACGAGGAAGCGCTGCAATTCATCATGGAAGCCATCGAAAAGGCGGGCTACCTGCCGGGCTCCGATGTAGTGATCGGGCTGGATTGTGCCAGTACGGAATTCTACAGGGACGGCAAATACATTCTCAAGGCCGACAATCTGGAGCTGAGCGCAGCCCAGTTTACTGATTATCTTGCAGCCTGGACCGACAAGTATCCGATCCTCAGCGTCGAGGACGGCATGGCAGAGAACGACTGGGAAGGTTGGGGCATGCTGACCGAGCGCATGGGAAAATCAATCCAGCTGGTGGGAGACGACCTGTTCGTCACCAACACCAAAATCCTGCGCGAAGGCATCCAGAAGCACGTTGCCAATTCAGTCCTGATCAAGGTGAACCAGATCGGCACGCTGACCGAAACCTTCGCCGCCATCGAAATGGCCAAACATGCCGGTTACACCACCGTGATCTCGCACCGCTCCGGTGAAACCGAAGACACCACCATCGCCGATATCGCCGTGGCTACCAATGCCATGCAGATCAAAACTGGCTCGATCAGCCGCTCCGAACGTATCGCCAAGTACAACCAGCTACTGCGGATCGAGGAAGAACTGGGCGACGCGGCGAGCTATGCGGGTCGAGAGGCTTTTTACCAACTAAGCTAAAAACTGTCGCGAGATGCGCTGGCTGACCCTGATTTTCGTCGTGCTGATTGCCGCGCTTCAATACCCCTTGTGGTTGGGGAAGGGCAGTTGGCTGCGGGTATGGGAGGTCGACCGCGAAGCCACGCAACAGAAGGAAGTCAACCTGAAACTGAAAGCGCGCAACGCCTCTCTCGATGCCGAAGTGCGCGACCTCAAGCAGGGTTACGACGCCATCGAGGAGCGCGCCCGCAGCGAACTGGGCATGATCAAGCGCGACGAGATTTTTTTTCAGGTGCTGGAAGAGTCTAAGCCGGCGGTACGTGCACAGCCTGAGGTGAAGAAGAAAGCTGCGCCCCAGGTGGAGGCGGCCAAGCCCTAGGGAGTAGACGGTACTGGCTCGCCGGTTCGGACAAATCTGAGTACTGGAACGAGACTATTCCACTGTCCAAAATGGTTTGAACTCACGACAAAGCGAGTGACGGGGTAATTGGTTATCTTCTGTGTATATATGCGGCAAACGAAAAGAACTAGATAATAATACGGGTACCACTTCTCCCCCGTTCAAGCAACACGGGGGGCTACGGATACATTCCGCTTAAAACCATTCCAGCATCATAGCATTGCTGGCTTGCCACAAGCAGATCTGAGGTGTCTTACCGCTCCCACACTACGCGCAGCAGATTTTCCTGTTCGTTGTAGTGGAATTCCAGTTCGCCTTTGTAGGCATGGTGCAATGCTTCGCCGATTCCGCGGGCGAGGTGGATTCCGGTGGTGGTGACCAAGGCGCCGTCATCCTGGTCTTCTATCTTGACGATGCGCTCCATGGGGTGCTCCGCCTTGGCCTTTGCTTCCTCGTTCTTTACCAGGTGCAGCAATTCCTCCCGGTGTTCCTTGAAGAATTGCCCGCTCACGGTCACAAATCCAGCCGGGAACTTGTCATGGATGCGATGGCACGCCGGACACATTTCCTCGTGAGCCTGAGCCGGCTTGGACGCCCATTGCCAGCGTCCTTCGTGATAGATGGCACCGCATATCGGGCAAGCCGTGGGTTCGGCCAGTTTGTGCTTGGATTTGTAGGCGTCATGCCGATATTCCTGTATCAGGCGGTCATGCCGGATCGGCTCAAAGCCGGAAAATCGAGTTTTCATTTTGCTCTCCTTGGTTGCCGTGTCGAGATGAATTCGCGGGGATAGAATCAATGCTTTCGCGACGCCATCTCCAAAACTCGGCCTTGCTGTTAGTTTGTGGAAATGGAAAGGTCTGATCCAGCCTGCCCATATTCATTATAGTCAAACGCTCTGGAAGCACCTGGGATGGCGAGTAGTCAGCCAAGCTGAATCAGCGGGATAATCCCTTTTGAAAAAAAGGGGGAGCAGGTCAGGGGGATTTAGCGGTGCTGGCAAGTCCCCGCTCTGCCAAATCTTCCTCAAATCCCCCTTTGAAAAAGGAGAGGCGGCCAGACTGTGTTGCCTCTATGCGATTCAACGTGACTGACTAAATCGCCAGCATGTCCATAAATTCGTTCACCGTCGTGGCTTCAAGGCGCTTTGCATCCATGCACAATCCAAGGATCGCATGCGACTGCTTGGCGGGAAATCTCCGCGCCAGGTTCACCCTGAATTTCTTGACCAGCTCGGGGATTCCTTCCGCGCGGCGCCGACGATGGCCGATCGGGTATTCGACCACGATATTTTCGGAGCGGCTGCCATCCTTGAAGAAGATTTGCAGGGCGTTGGCGATGGATCGCTTTTCGGGGTCGAGATAATCCTTGGTGTATTGAGGGTTCTCGATACATTCCATCTTGTCGCGCAGAGCATCGATACGCGGGTCGGAGGCGGCAGAGTCCTCGAAATCGGCGGCGGTAAGATTGCCATTCAGGAGGCCAATTGCGGCCATGTACTGGATACAGTGGTCGCGGTCGGCCGGATTGTGCAGCGGGCCCTTCTTGTCGATGATGCGGATCGCTGATTCGTGGGTGGTGATGACGATTCTGTCGATCTGCGCGATCTTCTCCAGCGTGTCCAGTCGTTCGCCCGTCTGGGCATGAAGCTGGAAGGCGGCTTCTATTGCGGTCTGGGAATGGAATTCGGCGGGGAAGGAAATCTTGAACAGAATCTGTTCCATCACGTAAGAACCGTAGGGGCGCTGGAACTTGAAGGCGTTACCCTTGAACAAGACGTCGTAGAAACCCCAGGTCTTGGCAGTGAGGGCGGAGGGGTAACCCATTTCGCCTTTCAGCGTCATCAGCGCGAGGCGCACTGCACGGCTGGTGGCATCACCCGCCGCCCAGGATTTACGAGGGCCGGTGTTGGGCGAGTGGCGATAGGTACGCAGGGCTTGCCCATCGATCCAGGCGTTGGATACGGCGTCGATGATTTCATCCCGTGAGCCGCCCAGAAGCTTGGTGACAACGGCAGTGGAGGCGATTTTCACCAGGATTACGTGATCGAGCCCGACCCGGTTGAAGCTGTTTTCCAGCGCCAGTACGCCTTGAATTTCATGCGCCTTGATCATGGCGGTCAGCACGGTCTTCATGGTCAGCGCGGATTTTCCGTGCGCTACTCGGGTGCGAGAAAGCCAATCGGCGGTGGCAAGGATGCCGCCCAGGTTGTCGGAAGGGTGGCCCCATTCGGCGGCCAGCCAGGTGTCGTTGAAATCCAGCCAGCGCACCATGGCGCCGATATCGAACGCGGCTTTGACAGGGTCGAGCTGGAATTGCGTCCCCGGAACTCTGGCGCCGTTGAGCACCACCGTGTCGGGCACGATCGGCCCGAGCAGCTTGGTGCAGGCCGGGTAGGAGAGCGCTTCAAGTCCGCAACCCAGGGTGTCCATCAAACAGTAGCGGGCGGTGTCGTAGGCTTCCGCGGATTTGATTTCGTAATCGCAGACGTAGTCGGCAATATCCACCAGGACCTGATCGGGTTCGGGGCGGACGTTGGAGGTGTGGGAGGACATGCGGTTTCCTTAATAATTTTACTGAAAATTCAGATTAACCACGAGTGTTCACGAATTGCCACAAATGCTTCGTGAACATTCGTGCCTTATTCGTGTTTATTCGTGGTTACGAATTTAAGCTCTTTTCTCGATCGGCACGTAAGGCCGATCATCTGGCCCGATATATTCTGCATTCGGCCGGATGATCTTGTTGTCGATGCGCTGCTCGATGATATGCGCCGCCCAACCTGTGGTGCGGGCAATTACGAACAGGGGAGTGAACATCTCGGTCGGCACGCCCATCATGTGGTAGCTGGAAGCCGAATACCAGTCGAGGTTAGGGAACATCTTCTTGGTTTCCCACATCACCGATTCGATGCGGTCGGAGATGTTGAACAGGTTCATGTTGCTGCCGTCCTCGCATAACAGGCGCGATACGGTCTTGATTGCGATGTTGCGCGGATCACCAATAGTGTAGACCGGATGACCGAAGCCGATGATGATTTCCTTGCGCGCGATGCGGCTGCGGATGTCGGCCTCCGCCTCGTCCGGGCTGCGGTAACGCTGGATGATCTCCATTGCAGCCTCGTTGGCACCACCGTGCTTCGGGCCTCTGAGCGCGCCTATTGCACCGGTGATGCATGAATGGATATCGGATAGCGTGCCGGCAATGACCCGTGCGGTGAAGGTGGAAGCATTGAATTCGTGTTCGGCATACAGGATCAGCGATATATCCAGCGCCTTGCTCTGGAGGTCAGAAGGCGCTTTGCCGTGCAGGAGGTGGAGGAAATGGCCGGCCACGGTGTCGTCGTCCGTTTCCAGCTCGATGCGTTTCCCGTTGTGCGAATATTGATACCAGTACAGCAGCATCGACCCGAAAGAGGCGACCAGACTGTCCGCGATGTCTTGCGCACCCTGGAGATTGCGGTCGGGGTTCTCGGGCTGCAGGATGCCCAGCATCGAGCATCCGGTGCGCATCACGTCCATCGGATGTGCGGAGGAAGGGATTTGTTCGAGCACGGTTTTCAAAGCCTCTGGCAGGCCGCGTAGCGATTTCAGCTTGTGCTTGTAACCGTCCAGCTCGGACTGGGTGGGCAGTACGCCGTGAATCAGCAGGTAAGCGACTTCCTCGAAAGTGGACATTTCTGCCAGTTCCAGGATGTCGTAGCCGCGGTAGTGCAGGTCGTTGCCACTGTGGCCGACGGTACACACTGCCGTGGTGCCGGCCACCACGCCGGACAGGGCGACCGATTTTTTCTTTTTCGGCGTGATTTCGGTTTCGCTCATTTTTGACTCCTAAAAAATCCTTTTACCGCTAAGGACGCAAAGGATTGCAAGGGAAGCCTGGATGAGTTTTCCTTTGCGTACCCCTCGCACTCCTTGCGGTAAAAATCATTTCTTCTCCTGCACAAACAGCTCATCCAGTTTCTGCTCGTATTCATGGTAGCCAAGGTGCTCGTAAAGATCCATGCGCGTTTGCATCTGGTCGAGCACGTTCTTCTGCGTTCCTTCACGCCGAATGGATTCGTAGACGTTTAACGCGGCCTTGTTCATTGCTCGGAAAGCGGATAGAGGATAGAGCACCAGGGAAACATCCGCACCAGCCAAATCCTCAACAGTATAGAGCGGTGTCGAGCCGAATTCGGTGATATTGGCGAGCACGGGCACTTTTACTGCTTCGGAGAACTTTTTGTACATGGGAAGCTCGGTGATCGCTTCCGGGAAGACCATGTCCGCACCCGCCTCGACGCAGGCGCAGGCGCGATCGATGGCGGACTGCAAGCCTTCCACCGCCAGGGCATCGGTACGGGCCATGATGACAAAACTGTGATCTGTTCTGGCGTCCACTGCGGCCTTGATGCGATCCACCATCTCTGCCTGCGAGACTATCGCCTTGCCGGGCCGATGGCCGCAGCGTTTGGCCAGCACCTGATCTTCGATATGCACGGCGCCAGCGCCAAATTTGATCATGGCCTTGACGGTGCGGGCGATATTGAAGGCGCCACCGAAGCCGGTATCGATATCCACCAGAACCGGCAGGTTGGTCGAGTCGGTAATGCGACGTACGTCGGTGAGCACGTCGTCGAGGGTGGAGATGCCGAGGTCGGGTAAACCGAGCGAACCCGCCGCTACGCCGCCGCCCGAGATATAGAGCGCCTTGTAGCCCGTATGTTCCGCCAGTTTGGCATGGTAGGCATTGATCGCGCCGATGACCTGCAGAGGTTTCTCGGCGGCAACGGCGGCGCGGAAGCGCGCGCCAGCGGATAAAATCTCTGTCATGTCTTACCCTTTGTGGGAATCGCTGTTGTTTTGCAAAGCATAAATTCAAGGAATGGGTATAATGTTATCGAATAAAGTATATGTCAATAATTAGCTTATGTAATATGTCTTATATAAGACAGTGGATAATTTTTATTGATCGTGCTAGGGTTAAAAAAGGCAAGGACAAATCATGACCAAATCGCATTCGACTCCTACATTCAGACCGCTCTATGAGCAGATCAAAATTCTGATCACGCAAAGCCTTGTGGCTGGCGAGTGGCGTCCCGGCGAAGTAATCCCCAGCGAGTTGGAGCTGGCGAGCCGGTTCAAGGTCAGTCAGGGAACAGTGCGCAAGGCGATCGACGAGCTCGCAGCGGATAATATTTTGGTGCGGCGCCAAGGGAAGGGGACATTTGTCGCCACCCATACCGAAGAGCATACGCAGTACCGTTTTCTGCGCATCGTCGAGCTGAGCGGCAAGAAGGAATTCCCGGTCAGCGAGTTGCTGCATTGTGAGCGCGGCAAGGCCGACAGCATTGCAGCGGAGCGACTCGGACTGAAGCGTGGGGCGCCGGTCATGATGGTGCGCCGTCTGCTCCGGTTTTCGGGGGAGCCGGTGATTCTGGATGATATCTGCCTGTCCGCTACCCTGTTCAAAGGACTCAACGATGCTTTGATCGCCGAGTTTGAGGGTACGCTCTACAGCCTTTACGAATCCCGCTACGGTACCCGGATCATCCGTGCCGAGGAGCGTATCCGGGCCGTCTCGGCGGACGAATCCGCTGCGTGCCTGCTCGGCATCCCGCAGCATGCGCCTCTGCTGGATATCGACCGGGTGGCCTATACTTACGGCGATCAGCCGGTTGAATGGCGAGTTAGCCGCTGCAACACACAACATCACTGCTATCTGAACGATCTGGGATAAAAACAGTGCTGAGTTAAATTCAGTGCTGAGTCCTGAGTAATTAACGGACCAGCACTCAGGACTCAGAACTCAGGACTTTTAAAGAACTCAGGATTAAACAACATGACCACCTTGAATCAACAGGCTCTTGATTATCATGAGTTTCCCCGACCGGGAAAAATTTCGGTCGAATCATCCAAACCCTGTGCCACAGCACAGGATCTCTCCCTGGCATATACCCCCGGCGTAGCCGAGCCGGTGCGCGAAATCGCCAAAAACCCGGAAAATGCCTACCGCTACACCAACAAGGGAAACCTGGTTGCCGTAATCACCGATGGTACCGCCATTCTTGGACTGGGCAATCTGGGGCCGCTGGCAAGCAAGCCGGTGATGGAGGGGAAGGGTATTCTGTTCAAGCGCTTTGCTAATATCGACGTGTTCGATATCGAGGTCAGCGCGCCCAGTATCGAGTCCTTTATCGAAACCGTGGTTAATATTTCACCGACCTTCGGCGGCATCAATCTGGAGGATATCGCTGCACCCCACTGCTTCGTAATCGAAAAAGCACTCAAGGAGCGGCTGGATATTCCGGTTTTTCACGACGACCAGCACGGCACGGCGGTAATCATCTGCGCAGGCCTGCTCAACGCGCTGGAAATACAGGGCAAGAAGTTGCAGGACGTGAAACTGGTGTGCCTCGGCGCCGGTGCTGCCGGACTGGCAGGAATGCGCCTGCTGATTTCTATGGGTGCAAAAAAGGAAAACATGCTGCTGGTGGACAGCAAGGGCGTGATCCATGCCGAACGCAGCGACCTGAACGTCTACAAGCAGGAATTCGCCAGGGATACCCCGCTACGCACGCTGACAGAAGCCATGCATGGCGCGGATGTGTTCATCGGCGTTTCCGGTTCCAATCTGGTCAGCCAGGACATGATAAAAAGTATGGCGCCCAGGCCGATCGTGTTCGCCATGGCAAATCCCGATCCTGAAATCCTGCCTAGTGAAGCACACGCGGCGCGCGATGACCTGATTATGGCCACGGGACGCTCCGATTTTCCCAACCAGGTCAACAACGTGCTGGGATTCCCGTTTATTTTTCGCGGGGCGCTGGATGCACGCGCCAAGCAGATCACCGAGAAAATGCTGATCGCCGCCGTGAAAGCGCTGGCCGAACTGGCGCGCGAGCCGGTGCCGGAAGAGGTGCTCAAAGCTTACAACGCCAAGGAAATGACTTTCGGCAAGGACTACATCCTGCCCAAGCCGTTCGATCCTCGCTTGATCGAGCGTATTCCGCCGGCAGTGGCGAAAGCTGCTGAGTGACCTGGAAAATGAACAACCGGCCACAGAGCGTATAGAGGCCACGGAGAAACCTCAGGATTTTTAATCGCCATATACTCGGTGTGCTCTGTGGCAAGGGCATTTTTGTTGGTTGTGCTTAAATCATTCGGAGGCGACTATGGCAAGAAAACGCCCCAAGTATCTTAATCTGTTCAGGATCAAGCTGCCCTTGCCGGGTATCGTCTCCTTCCTGCACCGGGTCAGCGGAGCACTGCTGTTTATCGCCATTCCCCTGCTCCTTGTCGCACTCCAGCTTACGCTAGGTTCCCAGGCAGACTTCGACAAAGTGAGACAGGGATTTGAAAACCCGCTGGTCAAATTGGTGTTGATAGTGCTGTTGTGGGGCTATTCCCATCATTTTTTTGCCGGCTTGCGCTTCATCGCCATGGATATGGGTCTCGGCGTGGAACTGGCTAAGACTCGTCGGAACAGCTGGCTGGTTATGGCTTCCAGCCTGACCCTGACGGCAATAACAGGGGGGTGGCTATTATGGTAGAACGCACCGTTAGCGGAGCCCATTACGGCCTGCGCGACTGGTTGATGCAACGCATCACGGGCGTCGCCATGGCGCTTTACTCGCTTTTCATGGTGGCCTTTCTGCTGACTCATCAGCCGCTCCAGTTCGAGGAATGGAGCGGTCTGTTTCAAAATCAGTGGATGCGCCTTGCCAGCCTGCTTTTCCTGCTCAGCCTTTACCTCCACGCCTGGGTAGGGGTCAGAGACATCTTGATGGATTATGTGCACCATACCGTGCTCAGGTTGACGCTCGAGGCGCTGGTCATACTCGCGCTGGTCGGCTGTACTGCGTGGTCGGTGCAGATTTTATGGAGTATCCGATAGTGGCCATCGCCAAACGTACTTTTGATGCATTGATTATCGGTGGTGGCGGGGCGGGCCTGCGTGCGGCGCTGCAACTGTCCCACGCCAATCTGAAGGTGGCGGTGGTGTCCAAGGTCTTTCCGACCCGCTCCCATACCGTTTCAGCCCAGGGCGGCATTGCCGCGTCCCTGGGCAACGTCAGCGAAGACAACTGGCACTGGCACATGTACGACACGGTGAAAGGATCGGATTACCTGGGCGACCAGGATGCCATTGAATTCATGTGCCGACAGGCCAACGAGGCAGTGATCGAGCTGGAGCATTTCGGCATGCCGTTCGACCGCCTGCCCAATGGTAAAATCTACCAGCGGCCGTTCGGCGGGATGACGCAGAATTACGGCGGAGAGCCGGTGATGCGCACCTGTGCCGTAGCTGACCGCACCGGCCACGCCATGCTGCATACCTTGTACCAGCGCAACATCGCTGCCAAGACCCATTTTTTCGAGGAATACTTCGCGGTCGATCTGGTGATGGATGGTCACGGCTACGCACTGGGTGCGGTGGCGATCGAGATTGAATCCGGCGAGCCGATCTTTATCGAGGCGCGCGCCACGCTGTTGGCAACGGGGGGCGCCGGGCGCATCTTCAGTGCCACGACCAACGCCCTGATCAATACCGGAGATGGCCTCGGCATGGCGCTGCGCGCCGGCATCCCGCTCGAGGACATGGAATTCTGGCAGTTTCACCCGACGGGTATTGCCGGGGCCGGCGTGCTGGTGACAGAAGGGGCGCGTGGCGAGGGCGGCTACCTCGTCAACAAGGATGGAGAGCGTTTCATGGAGCGTTACGCGCCCAGCGCCAAGGACCTTGCTTCGCGCGATGTGGTGTCCCGCGCCATGGCAGTGGAAATCCACGAAGGGCGCGGCTGCGGCAAGGACGGCGATTACGTCGAACTGAAGCTCGACCATCTCGGGCCGGAGGTGATCCAGCATCGCCTTCCGGGCATCCGTGATCTTTCCATCAAGTTTGCCCATGTCGACCCGATTGAGGCCCCGATCCCTGTGGTGCCTACGGTACACTACATGATGGGCGGCATTCCCACTAATCTGCAAGGGCAGGTGGTAATGCCGACCACTACCGCTCCGGAGGAGGCCGTGCTCGGGCTTTATGCCATCGGCGAATGCGCCTGCGTTTCGGTGCACGGCGCCAACCGCCTGGGCAGCAATTCACTGCTCGACCTGATCGTGTTCGGACGCGCTGCCGGCAACCACGTCATCGAATACCTGAAGGAAAATCCATTCCCGCGGCCCATACCGGATGGCGCCCTGGATCTGCCTATGGCGCGCCTGAGCCGCTGGGATGCCAAACGCGACGGCATTACCGTGGACGAGTTGCGCGAACAGATGCGTAAAACCATGCAAAGGCATTGCGGCGTGTTCCGCAAGGAAGAGGTACTGCAGGAAGGGGTAAGGGAAATGCTGGAAATTGCTGCGCGCCTGCCGAATGTAATGCTGCGCGATCACAGCAAGATCTACAACACTGGCCGGATCGAAGCGCTGGAACTGGAAAATCTGATGGGCGTAGCGCTGGCGACGATGATTTCGGCCGCTGCGCGCCAGGAAAGCCGTGGAGCCCATGCGCGCGATGACTACCCGCTGCGCGATGATAACAACTGGCTGAAGCATACGCTGTATTTCAGCGAAGGACACCGGCTGGATTATAAGCCGGTACGGCTGAAACCGTTGACGGTGGAGCCTTTCAAACCGAAGGCGAGGGTATATTGAGTAATGGGTAAACGGTGATGGGTTCCCCATTACTCATTTCTCATCATCAGGAGAACTGAATGCGTTTCTCGATCTATCGCTATAACCCGGAAACCGATTCCAAGCCTCGCATGCAGGATTATGAGCTGGATATCGAGGCCGGCAACATGATGCTGCTCGACGCCATCCTGCTGCTCAAGGCACAGGACGAGACCCTGAGCGTACGCCGTTCCTGCCGCGAGGGGGTGTGCGGCTCGGACGCCATGAACATCAATGGACGCAACGGGCTCGCCTGCGTTACGCCACTGTCCGGGCTCAAGCAGCCGATCGAACTGCGCCCGTTGCCTGGCCAACCGGTGGTTCGCGATTTGGTGGTGGACCTGAGCCAGTTCTACAAACAATACCGCTCGATCAAACCCTACCTCATCAATAACGAACCGGAACCGGAAATCGAGCGCCTCCAATCACCCGAAGACAGGGAAAAGCTGGACGGTCTGTACGAGTGCATTTTGTGTGCATGCTGCTCCACTGCCTGCCCGTCGTTCTGGTGGAACCCGGACAAATTCGTCGGGCCGGCCGGGTTGTTGCAGGCTTATCGTTTTATCGCCGATACGCGCGATCAGGCTACCAACGAGCGCCTGGACAATCTGGAAGACCCCTACCGGTTATTTCGCTGCCACAGTATCATGACTTGTGTGGATGTCTGCCCTAAGGGGCTGAATCCGACCGGCGCGATCGGTAAAATCAAGGAAATGCTGGTCAAACGCACTATTTGAGCAAGGGACACGAGTGATGAGCGAGGAGAATAGCGTGGATGGTTTTACGCCTCATCCCTTACCCCTGACCCCTCATAGCCGCATTCGCTGGGACTGCCGTCGCGGCATGCTGGAACTCGACATTGTTCTGGCGCGATTTATGGCGCAGAATTTCAATCGGCTTACGCCGCAGGAAGTGGACGCATTCAAGGAACTGCTGGCTTATTCAGACCCGGATTTATGGGGCCTGATCCAGAGCGGTGAAATCGGCGTGGATGATAACGAAAGAAGGGTGTTGCTGTTGCTGCGCCAATATTAACTGAAGAGGAATACGAAACATGGGTGAACGCAAGGCTTATCTCCAAATCGACGGTGGTGAGGCAATCGAATTGCCGATTCTTTCCGGTACCCTCGGCCCGGATGTGATCGATATCCGCGGATTGGGAAAATACGGGATATTTACTTACGATCCTGGTTACCAATCCACGGCCAGTTGCAGTTCGAAAATCACCTATATCGACGGCGACGAGGGCATCTTGCTCTATCGCGGCTACCCCATAGAGCAGTTGGCAGAGCATGCCGACTTCATCGAGGTCTGCCACCTGCTTTATTACGGCGAACTGCCTTCGCAGGAAAAAAAGGAGGCGTTCGATTCGATCATACGCCATCACACCATGGTGCATGACCAGGTCAACAATTTTTACCGCGGATTCCGTCGCGACGCCCATC
>JAHJJI010000091.1 GCA_018823025.1 Gammaproteobacteria bacterium
GAAATGGTCATGCCTGGCGACAACATCTCGATCACGGTCGCGCTGATTCAGCCGATCGCGATGGAAGAAGGTCTGCGCTTCGCGATTCGCGAAGGTGGCCGTACCGTGGGTGCTGGTGTCGTAGCTAAGGTTATCGAGTAATTAAACACGTGGCGGACCTTGGTCCGCTACATCGCTCTTTTGGATAAATAATGCAAAGTCAAAAAATTCGTATCCGCCTGAAGGCGTTTGATTATCGTTTGATCGATCAGTCCGCGCTGGAGATCGTGGAAACAGCAAAACGTACGGGTGCTGTCGTTAAGGGCCCGGTTCCTTTGCCTACCCGTATTGAGCGTTTCGATATTCTGCGTTCACCACACGTCAACAAGACCTCGCGTGACCAGTTGGAGATTCGTACTCACCTGCGACTGATGGACATCATCGATCCTACTGATAAGACAGTAGATGCATTGATGAAGCTGGATTTGCCGGCTGGCGTGGATGTGGAAATCAAGCTGTAATTTGTTTAATTAGTAGTAGAACAGGCAGAATTGATACGTTGGGGAAAACTGTGTATACTCCACCGTTTTTTCAAGCGTGCCTTTTGCACCAAATAGTAAACCGACTTTCAATGCGCTAGAGCGCATGAGGGATCGCTAGCTGTTAAAACCGCCGGTCAATCGTAACCGGCCTTGTAAGAAGGATAATTGTGATGAGCTTAGGACTTGTCGGTCGCAAGATTGGCATGACCCGCGTGTTTACTGAGGACGGAACTTCCGTGCCGGTGACCGTTGTGGACGTGTCCAACAATCGTGTGACCCAGATTAAAACCCCCGCAACAGACGGCTATACTTCTGTGCAAGTGGCTTTTGGTACGCGCCGCAAGAGTCGTGTTACTCAGCCACTGGCTGGACATTTTGCCAAAGCGGGTGTTGATGCTGGCCGTGTTCTCAGAGAGTTCACGGTATCTGGCGAAGATGCTGCCAAAATGAATTTGGGCGGCACTGTTAGTATTGACCTGTTCCAGGTCGGACAAATGGTGGACGTAACCGGTACCACACAAGGTAAAGGTTTTACTGGCGCGATCAAGCGTCACCACTTCAGCTCAAACCGCGCCACTCACGGTAACTCACGTTCCCATAATAGTGCAGGCTCGATTGGCCAGAATCAGGATCCCGGTCGCGTGTTCCCCGGCAAGAAGATGGCAGGCCACTACGGCGCTGTGAAGCGTACTACGCAAAACCTCGAAATCGTCCGTATCGATGCCGATCGCCAATTGCTCCTGATCAAGGGTGCTATTCCCGGCTCCAAGGGTGGCGATCTGATTGTGCGCCCGAGCGTAAAGGCAGGTGCATAATGGAATTGAAACTAATCAATGACCAAGGACAATCTACCGCTAGCATCACTGCTTCGGATGATTTGTTCGGCCGCGAATTCAATGAAGCGCTGGTGCACCAGGTTGTAACCGCCTACATGGCTAATGCCCGTAGCGGTAACCGTGCACAAAAAGACCGCAGTGAAGTCGCCCACAGCACCAAAAAACCATGGCGTCAAAAGGGTACCGGTCGTGCTCGTGCCGGTATGGCTTCCAGCCCTCTGTGGCGTGGCGGCGGTCAGATTTTCCCAAATCGCCCTGATGAAAACTTCAGCCAGAAGGTTAACAAGAAGATGTTTCGCGCCGGCATTAGTTCGATTCTCTCCGAGTTGGCGAGACTGGGTCGACTCTCGGTGATTGAGAGCTTCTCCGTCGAAACGCCGAAGACCAAGGCATTGGCACAAAAGATCAAGAGCATGGGGATGGACAAGGTTCTGATTATTACCGATGAGATGGATGAGAATCTCTACCTGTCGGCCCGGAATTTGCCGCATGTGCTGGTGCTGGAGGCGCATCGAGCTGATCCGGTGAGCATGGTGCACTACCCGAATGTACTGATGACCCGCAGTGCGGTGAAGAAATTTGAGGAGATGTACGCATGAACGCGCCCACATTTAATCAGGAACGCCTGATGCAGGTTATTCTGGCTCCCCAGATCTCCGAGAAGAGCACCATGATTGCGGACAAGCATGAGCAAGTGGCTTTCCGTGTGGTGACGAACGCCACCAAGTCGGAAATCAAGGCTGCCGTGGAGTTGCTGTTCAAGGTTGAAGTGGACAGTGTCCAGGTGGTGAACGTCAAGGGCAAGGTTAAGCGGTTTGGTAAAATTTCAGGCCGTCGCAAGGACTGGAAGAAGGCATATGTCGCCCTGAAGCCTGGCCAAGAAATCAATTTCGCAGCTGGCGAGTAGGAGAGCAACGATGGCAATTATCAAAGTAAAACCGACATCACCGGGCCGGCGCGCTGTAGTCAAAATAGTTACACCGGAACTGCACAAGGGCAAGCCTCATACGCCGCTGCTGGAGAGCCAGTCGCGCAATGCAGGTCGTAACCATCATGGCCGCATTACCGTTCGGCATCAGGGTGGCGGGCACAAGCAGCATTACCGTGTGGTTGATTTCAAACGCGACAAAGATGGAATTCCAGCCAAGGTGGAACGTCTTGAATATGATCCAAACCGCACCGCGCATTTGGCGCTGCTGTGCTACGCAGATGGTGAGCGCCGTTATATTATTGCGGCCAAAGGTGTGAGCGTGGGCACGCAAGTGGTAAGCGGCTCGGATTCTCCGATCAAGCCGGGTAACACTTTGCCTCTGCGCAATATTCCGGTGGGCACCATCATTCATTGCATCGAAATGCAGCCCGGCAAGGGCGCTCAGATGGCTCGCTCTGCTGGTGCCTCTGTGCAGTTGATGGCACGCGAGGGAGCTTACGCCCAGGTGCGCTTGCGCTCCGGTGAGGTCCGTAAAGTGCATGTGGATTGCAAAGCGACCATTGGAGAAGTCGGTAATTCAGAGCATAACCTGCGTTCCATCGGTAAGGCTGGTGCGATGCGCTGGCGCGGAGTTCGTCCGACAGTTCGAGGTGTTGTTATGAACCCTGTTGATCACCCTCACGGCGGCGGCGAAGGTAAGAC
This sequence comes from Gammaproteobacteria bacterium, assembly GCA_018823025.1. GTDB lineage: Bacteria > Pseudomonadota > Gammaproteobacteria > Burkholderiales > Sulfuricellaceae > Sulfuricella. Next base: position 2,991 of record JAHJJI010000091.1, read on the forward strand.
TGCAGCAGGTCGTCATCCGGTTAGCCCATGGGGCACGCCGACCAAGGGCTACCGTACGCGGAGCAACAAGCGCACATCCGGCATGATTGTGAATCGCCGTCCGTCGAATAAGAGGTAACAGATATGGCACGTTCTATTAAAAAAGGTCCATTTGTCGATGCGCATCTGATCACCAAGGTGGATGCAGCACGCGCAACACATGACAAGCGTCCGATCAAGACTTGGTCGCGCCGCTCCACGGTGATGCCGGATTTTGTTGGTTTGACGATCGCTGTACACAACGGCAAGATTCATCTCCCCGTGTACATTTCGGAGAACATGGTCGGCCACAAGCTGGGCGAATTCTCGCTGACACGTACCTTCAAAGGGCATGCGGCGGATAAGAAAGCCAAGAGATAAGAGAGGCTATGATGAGAGTTAGTGCTGTATTACGCGGTACCAGGCTGTCGGCGCAAAAAGGCCGACTGGTTGCCGATCAGATTCGCGGACTGCCCGTTGACCGCGCATTGAACATCCTGACCTTCAGTCCGAAGAAGGGTGCAGTGATTATCAAGAAAGTGCTGGAGTCTGCTATAGCTAACGCCGAGCATAATGAGGGTGCTGACATTGATGAACTCAAGGTCGCGACCATTCTAGTGGACGAGGGTTCGACGATGAAGCGTTTCCGTGCACGTGCGAAAGGTCGAGGCGCGAGAATTCTCAAGCCTACCTGTCATATCACAGTCACTGTCGGAAACTAAGAGGAAAGAACATGGGACAGAAGATTAATCCAATCGGTTTTCGGCTTGGCGTGCTCAAGAACTGGACGTCTAAGTGGTACGCAAACAGCAAGAATTTTGCAGGTATGCTGGCTGATGACATCAAGGTGCGCGACTTCCTGAAGAAGAAGCTGGCGCATGCCTCGGTGGGCAAAATCGTGATTGAACGGCCTGCTCGTAACGCTAGAATCTCGATCTTCAGTGCTCGTCCGGGGGTTGTGATAGGCAAGAAGGGCGAAGATATTGAAGCATTGAAATCACAACTGCAGAAGTTGATGGGTGTGCCGGTGCATCTCAATATTGAGGAAATTCGCAAGCCTGAGATCGATTCACAATTGATCGCTGAAAATATTGCACAGCAGCTTGAGAAACGCATCATGTTTCGTCGTGCAATGAAGCGTGCGATGCAGAATGCCATGCGTTTGGGTGCTCAAGGAATCAAAATTCAAAGTGCCGGCCGACTTAATGGTGCCGAGATCGCGCGCACCGAATGGTATCGCGAAGGCCGTGTGCCGCTACACACTTTGCGCGCCGATATTGACTACGGCACAGCCGAAGCGCAAACGACATACGGTATTATCGGGATTAAAGTCTGGGTCTACAAAGGCGAGACACCGGGCAAGGGTGAAACACCCGTAGTTGCAGCGGTCGAGCCGGAACGCAAACCAAGAAAGTCGGGAGCAAAACATGCTACAGCCAGCTAGAAGGAAATTCCGCAAGGAGCATAAAGGCCGCAATACCGGCATTGCGACCCGCGGTAACAAGGTCAGCTTCGGTGAGTTCGGTCTGAAGGCAATTGGCCGCGGTCGCCTGACGGCACGCCAGATCGAAGCGGCTCGTCGTGCCATGACACGTCATATCAAGCGTGGTGGTCGTATCTGGATCAGGATATTCCCTGACAAGCCGATTTCCCAGAAACCTGCTGAAGTGCGGATGGGTAACGGTAAGGGCAACCCGGAGTACTATGTGGCCGAGATTCAGCCAGGTAAAGTGCTCTATGAAATGGATGGTGTGGAAGAAACTCTGGCGCGCGAGGCGTTTCGCCTGGCTGCTGCCAAGTTGCCGATCCAGACTACTTTCGTAACCAGACAGTTAGGTGGTTAATCATGAAAGCCAGCGAATTAAGAGCCAAGTCGACTGAAGAGTTGAGCAAGGAGATGGTGGAACTGTTGCGCGCCCAGTTTGGCTTGCGTATGCAGATTTCCACACAGCAGAGTACCAAAGTAGATCAACTGGGCAAGGTACGCAAGGATATCGCACGCGTACGCACACTGATCGGTGAAAAGGCGAGACAAGCATGAGCGAAGATAAAGTTTCACGCACTCTGACCGGACGCGTGGTCAGCGACAAGATGGACAAGACTGTCACCGTGCAGGTTGAGCGTAAGGTAAAGCACCCTTTGTATGGCAAGGTGATTAGTCGTTCCAAGAAATACCATGCCCATGATGAGAAGAATGAGTACCATGAGGGCGATATGGTGACTATCGAGGAATGCCGTCCAATCGCAAAAACCAAGGCATTTCGTGTGACCGCCTTGATTGAGAAGAGCCGTTTGGTATAAAGTGCTTGCGTTTCCTTCCGGGAAGCGCTAATATCTCGCTCTTTTTGGGCGAGCGGTCCGAATAATCGGGCCGAAGCCAAAACTGACCGTCGAAGTACGCTGCGCTATTTATAGTGATGAGCAGCTCCCGGGCGGATTAAGTTGGAGAAATAAAATGATACAAATGCAATCTGTGCTGGATGTCGCAGATAACACTGGTGCACGCCGCGTTATGTGCATCAAGGTTTTGGGCGGCTCCAAGCGTCGTTACGCCGCCATCGGCGATGTCATCAAGGTCAGCATCAAGGATGCCGCTCCACGCGGTCGCGTCAAGAAGGGTGATGTCTACAACGCAGTTGTAGTCCGCACTGCCAAAGGTGTGCGCCGTCCTGATGGTTCCCTTATCAAATTCGACGGCAATGCCGCCGTTCTGCTGAATAATAAATTGGAACCCATCGGTACCCGTATCTTCGGACCGGTGACTCGCGAACTTCGTACCGAGCGCTTCATGAAGATCGTGTCGCTGGCTCCAGAAGTTCTGTAAGGAGATTCGAGATGCGTAAAATTCGCAAAGGCGACGATGTCGTTGTGATCACCGGCAAAGACAAGGGCAGGCGTGGTCTGGTCCTGCGCATGCTGGACGAAGGTCACCTTCTCGTTGAGGGCGTCAACAAAGTCAAGAAGCACATGAAGCCGAACCCAGTTAAGGGCGTGGCCGGTGGCATCGTCGAAAAGGAGATGCCGCTTGATATCTCCAATATCGCGCTGTTTAACCCTGCTACTCAAAAAGCTGACCGGGTTGGCATCAAGGTGCTGGAGGATGGACGTAAAGTCCGCTATTTCAAATCCAACGGCGAAGTGCTGGACGCGTAAGGAATGAACATGGCTCGTTTACAGCAGTACTATAAAGATACCGTGGTCAAACAGATGATGGATCAGTTTGGCTATAAGTCGGTAATGGAAGTGCCGCAAATCGAAAAGATCACGCTCAATATGGGTGTGGGGGAAGCGGTTGCAGACAAAAAAGTGATGGAACACGCCGTCGGCGACATGAAAAAAATCGCTGGTCAAAAGCCGGTGGTAACGATGTCACGCAAGTCGATCGCGGGCTTCAAAATTCGCGATAATTACCCGGTTGGCTGCATGGTGACTTTGCGCCGCACTCAGATGTACGAATTCCTGGATCGCCTGGTTTCAATAGCGATACCGCGTATTCGCGACTTCCGCGGAATTTCCGGAAAGGCGTTTGATGGCCGTGGTAATTACAACATGGGTATCAAAGAGCAGATCATTTTCCCGGAAATTGATTACGACAAAATTGACGCGTTGCGTGGCATGAATATCTCGATCACGACAACCGCCAAGACCGACGAAGAGGCGCGTGCGCTCCTCGCCGCGTTTAAATTCCCCTTCAAGAACTGAGGTTGGCATGGCTAAGTTATCCTTGATTAATCGTGATTTGAAGCGCCGCGAGATGGTGAAGAAATACGCCACTAAACGTGCAGAACTGACTGAGGCGATGAATAATGTAAAGCTCAGCGACGAAGATCGCTATGCTGCTCGCCTGAAATTTCAGCAGTTGCCTCGCGATTCTAGTCCGGTGCGCTTGCGTAACCGTTGCGCTCTGACTGGGCGGCCACGTGGTGTGTTCAGAAAGTTCGGCATGGCGCGTACCAAAGTGCGTGAGTATGCAATGCGCGGTGAAATTCCCGGCGTAGTTAAAGCCAGTTGGTAGCGGGAGAATAGTATGAGTATGAGTGATCCGATCGCCGATATGCTGACGCGTATCCGCAATGGTCAAAGTGCCACAAAAGTTAGCGTCAGTATGCCTTCCTCCAAGCTCAAGATAGCAATTGCCAAAGTGCTGAAGGAAGAAGGTTATGTTGATGATTTCGCGGTTCGCGACGAATCCGGCAAACCTTCGCTGGAAGTACGCCTGAAATATTACGCAGGTCGTCCGGTGATCGAAAAAATCGATCGCGTAAGCCGCCCAGGACTGCGTATTTATAAAGGCAATGGCGAAATTCCTAAAGTCATGAACGGTCTGGGTGTGGCGATTGTTTCCACCTCCAGGGGTGTGATGACTGACCGCAGTGCGCGTGCAGCCGGTATCGGCGGCGAAGTGCTGTGTGTAGTGGCATAGTGAGGTAAGCGATGTCCAGAATAGCTAAAAATCCGGTGATCGTGCCGGCCGGCGTTGAGGTGACACTAAACGCGGATGAAATTACAGTCAAGGGTCCGCTCGGCACACTGAAGCAGCGCCAAAGCGGTGATGTTTCGGTGGTAAAGGATGGTGACCAGTTGCAGTGCAAAGCGGCTAACGATTCGATGCAGTCGAATGCAATGTCAGGCACCATGCGTGCGTTGCTTGCCAATATGGTTGTGGGTGTGTCAAAAGGTTTCGAGCGTAAACTCAACCTGGTCGGCGTGGGTTACCGCGCGGTTGCCAAGGGTGATGTGCTGGGTCTTTCGTTGGGATTCTCCCATCCGGTTGACCACAAGATGCCTGAGGGTGTCGTTGTCACAACGCCTACCCAGACTGAAATCGTTTTGAAGGGCGCTGACAAGCAGCGCGTTGGTCAGGTTGCCGCTGAAATTCGTGCGTATCGCAGTCCAGAGCCTTACAAGGGCAAGGGTGTGCGTTACTCCGATGAGGTGGTGATCCTGAAAGAGACCAAGAAGAAATAGGGGCAATAGTCATGGATAAGAAACAGTCACGTCTGCGTCGGTCACGCAAAACCCGTGCCAAAATTGCAGAGCTGAAAGTGGTGCGTTTGTTGGTACATAGAACCAATTGCCATATTTATGCCCAGATCATTGATGCGAGCGGCGGTATGGTTTTGGCCAGTGCGTCTACCGTCGAGCCTGAAGTGCGCAAGGATCTGCCGAAAGGCGGCAACAAAGATGCGGCCGCTCTGGTAGGTAAACGAATCGCTGAAAAAGCAAAAGTTGCTGGCGTAGAAACCGTAGCTTTTGACCGCTCCGGCTTCCACTATCATGGTCGTGTAAAAGCGCTGGCAGAAGCTGCGCGCGAAAACGGTCTTAAATTCTAAGCGGGGTTGATGATGGCTAAATTTGAGAAAAACCAGCAAGAAGATCGCGGTGACGGCCTGCAGGAAAAAATGATTGGCGTCAATCGGGTGACCAAAGTGGTCAAAGGCGGTCGGATTATGTCCTTCGCAGCGTTGACCGTGGTTGGCGATGGTAATGGCAGTGTCGGCATGGGCAAGGGTAAATCACGTGAAGTTCCGGTCGCTGTAACAAAAGCAATGGAAGATGCCCGGCGCAACATGGTCAAGGTTAACCTGAAGAAGGGCACTTTGCACCACGCTGTAATCGGACGTCATGGCGCTGCCAAGGTTTACATGCAACCGGCTTCCGAAGGTACCGGTATTATCGCCGGTGGTCCTATGCGTGCGATTTTCGAGGTGATGGGCGTGCATAACGTTCTCGCCAAGTGCATCGGCTCGACCAACTCGTACAATATTGTGCGCGCCACACTCAACGGCTTGAAGCAAATGAATACGCCGTCCGAGATTGCTGCCAAGCGCGGCAAGACTGTCGAAGAGATCATGGGGTAAGTGATGGTAAAGGCAAAAAAATCTACCACGGTAAAGGTTACTCAAGTTAAGAGTGTAATCGGCACCATCGAGTCTCACCGTGCATGTGTGCGCGGATTGGGGTTGAAGCGCATTGGTCATACGGTTGAAGTTGAAGATACGCCATCGGTTCGTGGCATGATCAACACCGTTAACTATCTGGTGAAGTGCGAGGGCTAAATGCAACTGAATACTATCAAACCTGCTGATGGCAGCAAAAAAGCAGCGAAGCGTGTTGGTCGTGGTATTGGCTCTGGCAGTGGAAAAACTTGCGGTCGCGGTCATAAGGGGCAGAAATCTCGCTCTGGCGGCTTCCACAAGGTGGGTTTTGAGGGCGGTCAAATGCCTTTGCAGCGCCGCCTTCCCAAGCGTGGCTTCGTTTCCCTGGCTAAAGTCCGAGGCGAAACCGCCGAGGTGCGATTGTCTGAAATCAACAATCTGCCGGTGGACACGATTGATCTGTTGGTGCTGAAGCAAGCCAATATTATTTCAGGTTCTGCGCTGAGCGTAAAAGTTTTTCTGTCCGGTGAAGTTACTCGTGCAGTGACACTGCAGGGTCTGCTTGTCACCAAGGGTGCACGTGCAGCGATTGAAGCTGCTGGCGGCAAGATCACGGAATAGGACAGATCTTGGCTATTGCAGGTAATTCGCTGCTCAGCGCGGCTGGGGCAGGCAAGTTTGGTGATCTGAAGAAGAGATTGCTGTTTGTGCTAGCTGCCTTGATCGTTTATCGCATCGGTACTTTTATTCCCGTACCCGGAATTGATCCGATGGCACTTGAGTCGCTATTCAAGACGCAATCGGGTGGCATTCTCGGCATGTTCAACATGTTCTCGGGTGGGGCACTGTCGCGCTTCAGTGTTTTCGCGCTAGGCATTATGCCGTACATTTCGGCCTCGATTATCATGCAGTTGATGACGGTCGTGTCGCCTCAGCTTGAACAGTTGAAAAAGGAAGGCGAAAGCGGGCGCAAGAAAATTACACAGTACACCCGGTATGGCACGGTTTTTCTGGCGCTGTTTCAGGGTTTGGGTATTTCTATCGCACTTGAATCCCAGCCCGGGCTGGTGATTGAGCCCGGTCTGCTGTTCCGCCTCACGGCTGTGGCAACACTGGTATCCGGAACGATGTTCCTGATGTGGCTGGGTGAACAGATTACTGAGCGCGGCATTGGGAATGGTATATCGCTGATTATTTTTGCGGGTATCGCGGCCGGTTTGCCGCATGCGATTGGCGGCACGCTGGAGTTAACTCGGACTGGAGCCTTCTCTATACCATTAGTGTTGCTGCTGTTTGTGGGCGCGATTGGAGTAACGGCTTTCGTTGTTTTTGTTGAACGCGGCCAGCGCAAGATCTTGGTGAATTATGCTAAGCGCCAGGTAGGTAACAAGATTTATGGCGGCCAGAGTTCGCATCTGCCGTTGAAGCTTAATATGTCGGGTGTGATTCCGCCGATTTTTGCCTCCAGTATCATCCTGTTTCCCGCGACGCTGGCGGGCTGGTTTGGTAGCAGCGATGGGATGAGTTGGCTAAAGGATATCGGGTCTTCACTGTCGCCCGGGCAGCCTTTGTATGTGATGCTTTATGCGCTTGCGATTGTGTTTTTCTGTTTTTTCTATACGGCGTTGGTGTTCAACCCGAAAGAGACTGCGGATAACCTGAAAAAAAGCGGCGCATTTGTGCCGGGTATCCGGCCAGGTGATCAGACGGCACGTTATATTGATAAGATTATGTCCAGGCTGACCTTGTCGGGTGCGGTGTACATCACGACGGTATGTTTGCTGCCCGAGTTTTTGATTGTGAAGTGGAATGTGCCGTTTTACTTCGGTGGCACCTCACTGTTGATTATCGTGGTGGTGACGATGGATTTTATGGCTCAGGTTCAGTCCTATCTGATGTCGCATCAATACGAGAGTTTGCTGAAAAAGGCGAGCTTCAAGGGCGGGATGGTCGGTCGCTAAGCATGTTGATAACAGGATAGAAATGTCGAAGGAAGAAACGATAGAAATGCAGGGGGAGATTCTTGAAACCCTTCCCAATGCAACCTTCCGAGTGAAATTGGAAAATGGCCATGTGGTACTTGGCCACATCTCTGGAAAAATGCGTATGCACTATATTCGCATTTTACCTGGTGATAAGGTGACTGTAGAACTCACCCCTTATGATTTATCCCGGGCACGGATCACTTTCCGCGCCAAGTAACAAAGTTTTATCAGGAGAAAACAATGAGAGTCCGAGCCTCAATTAAACGGCTGTGCCGCCACTGCAAAATGGTTAAACGCCATGGCGTGCTGCGCGTCATTTGTACAGATCCACGCCATAAACAACGTCAAGGTTGATTGTGGCGCTCGGAACTGTTAAAATTTCCGACTTTTTCTAAATCAGTCATTTGCTGGGAGTAAGTGCATGGCCCGCATCGCTGGGGTAAATATCCCTAACCATCAACACACCGTTATCGCGTTAACCGCGATTTACGGCATTGGCCGCACCCGCGCGCAGAAGATTTGCGCGACGGCAGGCATCATTACCTCGACCAAGATCAAAGATCTTAGCGACAGCGAGATGGAAAAGCTGCGCGACGAGGTGGGTAAGGTTACGGTTGAAGGTGACTTGCGCCGTGAAGTTTCCATGAACATCAAGCGATTGATGGATCTTGGCTGCTATCGTGGTGTGCGTCATCGTCGCGGTTTGCCGGTTCGCGGTCAGCGCACTCGTACCAATGCCCGCACTCGCAAAGGTCCAAAGAAAGCTGTTCGTGCATCCAAATAATTGGTTGCCACACGAGGAATAAATCATGGCTAAGACAAACGTCCGAGTACGCAAAAAGGTTAAAAAGAATGTGGCTGAAGGAATTGCCCACGTTCACGCGTCCTTTAATAACACCATCATTACCATTACCGATCGTCAGGGCAATGCCTTGAGCTGGGCAACATCGGGTGGTGCTGGTTTTCGCGGTTCGCGCAAGAGCACGCCGTTCGCTGCTCAGGTTGCGGCAGAAGCTGCGGGTAAAGCAGCTCAGGAATACGGTGTGAAGAATCTTGAAGTCAGAATTAAAGGACCCGGACCAGGGCGCGAGTCTGCTGTACGCGCACTGAATGGGGTCGGTTTCAAGATTACATCCATTGCTGACGTAACTCCCGTTCCCCATAACGGCTGCCGTCCGTCCAAGAAGCGCCGCATCTAACCGCAGCGCCGTTAATATTTAGCAGGAGAGAAACTTTGGCTGTCAATCTTGATCCCAAATGCCGCCAGTGCCGCCGCGAAGGCGAAAAGCTGTTTCTGAAAGGCGAGAAATGCTTTACTGATAAGTGTGGCATTGAACGCCGCAGCTACGCGCCAGGCCAGCATGGCCAGAAACAGGTGCGCTTGTCGGACTACGGCGTGCAACTGCGCGAGAAGCAGAAAGTCCGTCGTATTTATGGCGTGCTAGAGCGTCAGTTTCGCGGTTACTACGCGATTGCGGACCGCAGCAAGGGTGTGACAGGCGAGAGCCTGCTGCAACTGCTGGAATGCCGTCTGGACAACGTGGTTCATCGTATGGGCTTCGGCGTGTCGCGCCGCGAATCTCGCCAGATTGTTCGTCACAACGGTATTTTGGTAAACGGCCGCCGCGTTAATATTCCGTCTTATCAGGTCAAGGCTGGCGACGTTGTTGAAGTTGCCGATAAGTCGAAGGCTCAGCTGCGTATTAAAGCTGCGGTCGAGGCCGCCGAGCAGCGTGGTTTTCCGGAATGGATCGAAGTGGATGTGAAGGCGCTGAAGGGTGTGTATAAAGCCAAGCCACAGCGTACCGAGTTGCCCTCAACCATCAACGAGCATCTCGTGGTTGAGTTGTACTCGAAGTAATCACTGAACCATTTTTAAATAGAGGATCCAGCATGCAAAGCAGTGCTACCGAACTTCTGAAGCCACGTGTTGTAGATGTTGAAGCGGCGTCGCCCGTTCGTGCCCGTATTTCCATGGAGCCGTTTGAGCGTGGCTACGGCCATACGCTGGGTAACGCCCTGCGTCGTATTTTGCTGTCCTCGATGCCCGGCTATGCCATCACCCAGGTCAAGATCGAGGGTGTGGTGCATGAGTATTCGACCATCGACGGCGTGCAGGAAGACGTGGTCGACATCCTGCTCAACCTTAAAGGCATTGCACTGAAGCTGCACAACCGCTCTGAAGCTACCCTGGTATTGTCGAAAAAGGGTGAAGGCGTGGTGACTGCTGCCGACATCGAAACTGGTCACGATGCTGAGATAGTCAACCCGGATCATGTGATTGCTCACATTACCAAGGGTGGCAAGCTCGACATGGAAATCAAAATTGAGCAGGGCCGTGGCTATCAGCCCGTTACTGCACGGCGTGTTGCCGAAGAGGAACGCAGTATCGGTACGATTCTGCTAGATGCTTCTTTCAGCCCGGTTCGTCGTGTCAGTTATGCAGTTGAAAGCGCTCGCGTTGAGCAGCGTACCGACTTGGACAAGCTGGTTGTCGACATCGAAACCAATGGCGTGGTCGATCCTGAAGAAGCGATTCGGTATGCCGCGCGTATTCTGGTTGATCAGTTGTCCGTGTTTGCCGAACTGAAAGGCACACCGGCCGAGATCGAGGCACCCCGCGCACCGCAGGTTGACCCGATTCTGCTGCGTCCGGTCGATGATCTGGAACTCACTGTGCGTTCTGCCAATTGTCTGAAGGCAGAAAACATATATTACATCGGTGATCTGATTCAGCGCACCGAGAACGAGTTGCTGAAGACCCCTAATCTGGGACGGAAGTCGCTGAACGAAATCAAGGATGTACTCGCCTCCAAGGGGCTGACTTTGGGCATGAAGCTGGAAAACTGGCCGCCCGTCGGTCTCGGTGAGCGTGCATAAAGTTAGTTCGTGGAATACGAAACAAGGGAAGGATAGATCATGCGTCACCGTTTAGGACTTAGAAAACTCAATCGCACCAGCAGCCCCCGTCTGGCGATGTTGCGCAATATGACCAACTCGCTGTTGCGTCATGAAGCCATTACCACTACGCTGCCAAAGGCGAAAGAGCTGCGCCGTGTTGCCGAGCCTATGATCACTTTGGGCAAGAAGCCGTCACTAGCCAACCGTCGCATGGCTTTTGACCGTCTGCGTGACCGTGAGATGGTCGGTAAGTTGTTCGATACACTCGGCCCGCGCTACCAGAACCGTAATGGCGGCTATCTGCGTATTCTCAAGTGCGGCTTCCGTCAGGGCGACAATGCCCCGATGGCGATCGTCGAACTGATGGATCGTCCTGCTGCTGATACTGAAGCCGTAGTCGCCTAACCGCGTACTCTGCCTTAAATAAAAAAAGCCAGGTGTTTGCCTGGCTTTTTTTATTCCCCTCCGCACATATCTTGCTATGCGAGAAGTCCGGCTAGATATCGCCCGGTGAAACTTTCCGGAGTTTCTGCGACCTGCTCAGGGGTGCCTGCGGCAATAATCTGCCCGCCGCCCACGCCGCCTTCCGGGCCGAGATCCACGACCCAGTCGGCAGTCTTGATTACGTCCAGATTATGCTCGATCACCACCACGGTGTTTCCGCTATCACGTAGCCGATGCAGTACCTTCAGAAGTAACTCGATATCGTGGTAATGCAGTCCGGTGGTGGGTTCGTCCAGGATGTAAAGGGTACGACCTGTGTCGCGCTTGCTTAGCTCCAGAGATAGCTTCACCCGTTGCGCCTCGCCGCCTGACAGGGTGGTCGCGCTTTGTCCCAGGGTAATATAGCCTAGACCGACATCGAGCAACGTGGAGAGCTTTCTTGCCACCACCGGCACCGGTCTGAAGAATTCGTGCGCCTGTTCTACCGTCATCGCCAGGATTTCGTGGATATTCTTTCCCTTATACTGGATTTCCAGGGTCTCGCGGTTGTAGCGTTTGCCGTGGCAGACGTCGCAGGGTACGTAGATGTCAGGAAGAAAGTGCATTTCCACTTTGATTACACCATCGCCTTCACAAGCCTCGCAGCGACCTCCCTTGACGTTGAAGGAGAAGCGACCAGGGCCGTAGCCACGTTCACGTGCCTGCGGTACGCCAGCGTACAGGTCACGAATTGGCGTGAACAGTCCGGTGTAGGTGGCCGGATTGGAGCGCGGTGTACGCCCGATCGGGCTTTGGTCAACGTCGATCACCTTGTCATAGAACTCCAGTCCTTGCAGATCACCGTAAGGTGCCGGTTCTGTTGCCGAACCGTAGAGGTGACGAGACACGGCGCGGTACAGGGTGTCATTGATCAAGGTGGATTTACCAGAGCCGGAAACGCCGGTGACACACACGAACAGCCCAACCGGTAGTTCAAGTGAGGTGCATTTAAGATTGTTACCAGTGGCGCCTGACAGAAGCAGCATGCGCTTGTGGTCGGGCTTGTGCCGGTTTTTCGGGACCTCGATGCAACGCTTGCCGCTAAGGTACTGGCCGGTGAGCGAGGCGGGGTTGGCCTTGATCTCGTCCGGGGTGCCTTCCGCTACGACTTCTCCGCCGTGTACGCCAGCACCGGGACCGATATCCACCACGTGGTCTGCGGTCAGAATGGCGTCGGTATCATGCTCAACCACAATGACGGTATTGCCCATGTCGCGCAGGTGCTTGAGGGTGGTGAGCAGACGGTCATTGTCGCGCTGGTGCAGACCGATAGAAGGTTCGTCCAGTACGTACATCACGCCGGTCAGTCCGGAGCCAATCTGGCTCGCCAGACGGATACGCTGCGCCTCGCCACCGGACAAGGTATTGGCCGAGCGGTCGAGCGACAGGTAATCCAGCCCGACATTATTCAGAAAGCGGATCCGTGCCGCGATTTCCTTGATGATGCGTTCGGCAATAGCTTGCCTCTGCCCATCGAATACCAGCGTCGCAAAAAAATCATAAGTTTGTTTCAGCGGCAGGCGGCCGACTTCGAATAGCGCCTTTCCGCCCACCAGTACGTGGCGCGCTTCGGCGCGTAGCCGGGTGCCCTCGCAATCGGGGCAAAGGCAGTAATTGATATATTTTGCCAGTTCCTCGCGCACCGTTGCCGAGTCGGTTTCGTGGTGGCGCCGTTCGAAATTAGTGATGATGCCCTCAAACGGATGGCTGCGTGTCTGCATGCCGCCTTTCTCCCCCAGGTACTTAAAACTGACCGACTCTTTTCCGCTGCCGTAGAGGAGGATGTGCTGGATGGTTTCAGGAAGTTCCTCGAAAGGTGTCTCAAGATCGAAGCCGTAGTGCATAGCCAGACTTTGCAGCATCTGGAAGAAGAACTGGTTGCGTTTGTCCCAGCCCTTGACTGCGCCCGAGGCCAGGCTCAGATGGGGAAAGGCGGCGATGCGCTTGGGGTCGAAGAAGCTGACCTGGCCCAGTCCGTCGCACTTGGGGCAGGCACCCATTGGATTGTTGAAGGAAAACAGTCGCGGTTCAAGCTCCGGTAGGGAATAGCTGCATACGGGGCAGGAAAATTTGGCCGAGAACAGGTGTTCCTTGCCCGAGTCCATTTCCAAGGCTAGCGCCTTTCCATCCGAATGGCGCAGCGCAGTTTCGAAAGATTCCGCCAGACGCTGCTTGGCGTCGGCGCGAACCTTGAGGCGGTCCACCACGATGTCGACAGTGTGCTTCCTGTTCTTGTCCAGCTTGGGTAGCGCATCGATTTCATGTACTTTGCCGTCGATTCGCAGGCGCACGAAACCCTGTGCGCGCAACTCGTCGAACAGGTCGACCTGCTCCCCCTTGCGGCCCACCACGGTGGGCGAGAGGATCATTAGCTTGGTGTCTTCGGGCAACGCCATGACCGTGTCCACCATCTGGGAAATACTCTGGGCGGAAAGCAGGGTATGGTGCTCGGGGCAGTAGGGATCGCCGACGCGGGCATAGAGCAGGCGCAGGTAGTCATGGATTTCAGTGACAGTACCGACGGTGGAGCGCGGGTTGTGGCTGGTGGCCTTTTGCTCGATCGAAATCGCCGGCGACAAGCCTTCGATCAGATCCACGTCAGGCTTTTCCATTCGCTGCAGAAACTGGCGCGCGTAGGCTGAAAGTGACTCGACGTAGCGGCGCTGCCCTTCGGCGTAAAGCGTGTCGAAAGCCAGCGAGGATTTTCCTGAACCGGACAGGCCGGTGATGACCACCAGTTTGTCGCGTGGAATGTCGAGGCTGATGTTTTTCAGGTTGTGGGTGCGGGCACCGCGGATTTTGATCAGGTCCATGAGTTTGTGCAGAGCAAAAGGCAACCTGCTACTATACGCAACTTCAACGTTCGACCTCAACTTTATATGCACGTTCCCGACAAGATGAACCCAACTGAACTCCGCGCCAGCGTGGGGCTGGCCGGGATATTCGGTCTTCGGATGCTGGGCATGTTCCTGATCCTGCCGGTGTTCGCCATTTATGCCCATGGGCTTCCCGGCGGCGACAGCCACATCCTGATTGGCCTGGCGCTTGGCGCCTACGGCCTGACCCAGGCCATGCTGCAACTGCCTTTCGGCATGGCATCCGACCATTGGGGGCGCAAGCGGGTGATTTATTTCGGCCTGCTGCTTTTTGTTATCGGCAGCTTTGTCGCTGCTTCCGCCACCGACATTTACATGGTGATCGTAGGGCGTGCCATCCAGGGCGCGGGCGCGATTTCCGCCGCCGTCACCGCGCTGCTCGCTGATCTGACGCGGGAAGAGCACCGCACCAAGGCAATGGCGATGATCGGCTCCACGATAGGTTTGGCATTTGCCGCATCGATGGCGCTTGGGCCGTTGCTGTATCAGGCGATAGGCGTGCCCGGCATATTCGAGCTTACCGGCGTGCTGGCGCTGGCGGCGATGGGCGTGGTTTATGCAGTCATTCCCGACCCCAGGGACAGTCATTTTCATTCCGATGCCGGTGTCGCGCCTGCGCGCCTGCGTGATGTGCTGCACGATGGCCAGTTGTTGCGCCTTGATTTTGGCATCTTTGCCCTGCACGCCGCGCAAATGGCGATGTTCGTGGTGATTCCGTTTGCTCTCAGGGAAACTGGCGGCATGCCGGAAGCCCAGCACTGGAAAATCTACCTGCCGGTGATGCTGGGCGCATTCGCCTTCATGGTGCCTGCGATCATATACAGCGAGAAGAAAGCCAAGCACAAGCCGGTTTTCGTTTTTGCTGTCGTGCTATTGCTGTTGTCGCAACTGATGATGACGGCGTTGATCCAGAGTTTCTGGGGTATCGTGGCGATGCTGCTGCTGTTCTTCATCGCCTTCAATATTCTCGAAGCGAGCTTGCCCTCGTTGATTTCCAGGCTTGCTCCGGCACGTTCCAAGGGGACGGCCATGGGCGTGTATAATACGTCCCAGTCGCTCGGCTTGTTTGCCGGTGGCGTGGCGGGCGGATTGCTTTCCCATTATGCCGGCCAGTGGTCGGTGTTTGCGTTTGGCGGCGCAATCAGCGCGCTTTGGCTGGTGTTGGCTGCCAGCATGAAAACGCCGCCCGCAGTTCGCACCCGTATGTTCCATGTCGAGCCGATGTCCGCTGAAGCCGCGCGCGAGTTGTCTCGCCGGTTGATAGGTCTGGACGGGGTGATGGAAGCAATCGTCGATCCCGAGGAAGGCGCCGCCTACCTCAAGGTGGAAATGGCGGGTTGGGATGAAGAGGGCGTTACTAAATTAATTGAGGGGGGAGCGTGAAATGGCATCAGTGAACAAGGCAATTATTATCGGTAACCTGGGGAAAGACCCTGAAATGCGCTACATGCCATCGGGGGATGCAATCTGCAACTTCAGCCTTGCAACCACCGACTCCTGGAAAGACAAGAACGGCGAAAAACAGGAAAAAACCGAATGGCATCGGATCTCGATGTTCGGAAAGCTGGCGGAAATCGCCGGGGAATACCTGAAAAAAGGCAGCCAGGTTTATGTCGAGGGTCGCATTCAGACCCGCAAGTGGACGAACAAGGAAGGGCAAGACCAGTACACCACCGAGATCGTCGCCGACAAGATGCAAATGCTCGGTGGCCGCAGCGGTGGCGGTGGTAACAGTTTCGAAGTGGTGGAAAAGCCTGCTGCCAGCGCTGGCAGCGCGAAATCGGCAGCAAAAAGCGGCGGCGACTTCGATAATTTCGAGGACGATATTCCGTTCTAGCGGGTACCTAGTGTATTAGTGTAAACATCAGGCCAGCATTTGCTGGCCTTTTTTCATGTGGCGAAACCTCTGCGGTCATTGCTCAGTCTCGCGGATCATGCTCAAGGCCACGGCCTCGGCCACCTTGATGCCATCTACTGCTGCTGAAAGAATGCCTCCGGCGTAGCCCGCGCCCTCTCCCGCAGGAAAGAGTCCCCGCGTATTCAGGCTCTGGTAATCGTCGTTGCGCTTGATGCGGATGGGGGATGAGGTGCGCGTTTCCACGCCGGTCAGCACGGCGTCGTGCATGGAGAAACCCTTGATCTGTTTCTCAAAGGCGGGAATGGCCTCGCGGATTGCCGCGATAGCGTAATCCGGCAGAGCAGTGCTGAGATCGCACAAATGCACGCCGGGCGTATAGGACGGCTGTACCGAGCCGAACGCCGTGGAAGGTTTGCCCGCGAGAAAGTCACCTACCAATTGCCCCGGCGCCTGATAATTCCGGCCACCCAACTCGAACGCGCGCGACTCCCAGTGGCGCTGGAAGGCGATCCCTGCCAACGGGTCGCCCGGGTAATCGGCTGGCGTAATGTCGACCACCAGGCCACTGTTGGCATTGCGCTCGTTACGCGAATATTGGCTCATGCCGTTGGTCACGACCCGGCCCGGCTCCGATGCCGCCGCCACCACCTGTCCGCCCGGACACATGCAGAAACTGTAGACCGAACGGCCATTGCTGCAATGATGGACCAGCTTGTAATCGGCGGCGCCCAGCAGTGGGTTGCCGGCGTTTTTGCCGAAACGGCAGGTGTCGATCAGCGACTGCGGGTGCTCGATGCGAAAGCCGATTGAAAAAGGCTTGGCCTCGATATAAACGCCCCGGTCATAGAGCATCTGGAACGTGTCGCGCGCGCTGTGGCCGACCGCCAGAACGACATGATCGGCCTTGATGCGCTCGCCATTGGCGAGCACCACGCCGCGCACCTGGCCGTTTTCGATTTCGAGATCGTCCACCCGGCTCTGGAAACGGATTTCCCCGCCGAGCGATTCGATGGTGGCGCGCATTTTTTCCACCATCGACACCAGCCTGAAGGTGCCGATGTGCGGCTTGCTCACATAGAGGATTTCCGGCGGTGCGCCGGCCTTGATGAATTCCGTCAGCACTTTCTTGCCATGGTGCATCGGGTCCTTGATCTGGCTGTGGAGCTTGCCATCGGAAAATGTACCCGCGCCGCCTTCGCCGAACTGCACATTGGATTCCGGGTTGAGCTTGCCTTCACGCCACAGGCTGAATGTGTCCTTGGTGCGCTCGCGCACCGCCTTCCCGCGCTCCAGAATGATTGGGCGGAACCCCATCTGCGCCAGTATCAGCCCGGCAAACAACCCCGCCGGACCCGTGCCGATTACCACCGGACGCGAAGACGGATTGGCCGGCGCCTGCGCAACGAAGTGGTAGCTGGTATCTGGGGTGAGGGAGAGATGCCGGTCTTTTTTCTGGCGCTTGAGTATCCCCGGCTCGTTCTTTACCTCGATATCCAGCGTGTAGACAAACAAAATCGCTTCCGGCTTGCGGGCGTCTTGACCGCGGCGGGCGATCGAATAGCTGACCAGATCCTCTGCTGTAATGCCCAGCCGCTTGAGTATGGCGGCTTTGATCGCGCCTTCGGGGTGGTCGAGGGGGAGCTTAACTTCTGTCAATCGCAACATGCTGGGTATTCCGGAAAATTCTGCTGGGGAACGAGCTGATGGGATGTCATTCTACCCGACCCTGATTTTTCCTACGAGGGCGCTGAAAATGGCCGACCCGGGAGCGTCACTACGGCAAACATGAAGTAGCGGTCGGCGAAGGGTATAATAAGCTTTTGATAAATAGTTGATTACGTATGTCCATTAAGTGGTTCCCCGGTCACATGGTCTCCGCCCGTAAAAAAGCGGCCGAAACCATGGAGAAAATTGATCTTGTCATCGAGGTGCTGGATGCCCGTCTGCCCGAGGCAAGCTGCAACCCGATGATCAAGGAGCTGCGCGTGCACCGCCAGCGCCCCTGCCTAAAAATCCTTAACAAAGCCGATTTGGCAGACCCCGCAGTCACCCAGGCCTGGCTCAACTTCTACAACAGGCAGAAGGACGTCAAGGCCGTGGCGCTGTCCTGCAAGAAGCCGGGTGACGTCGCCAAAGTGCCCGGCCTGTGCGAGGCGCTCGCCCCCCATCGCGGCACCAATCTCAAGCCCCTGCGCATGATGATCATGGGCATCCCCAACGTCGGCAAATCCACCCTGATGAATGCGCTGTTGAATCGCCGGGTGGCGGCAGTAGGCGACGAACCGGCGGTAACCAAGAACCAGCAGCGGCTGGAGCTGAATTCGCGTATGTCGCTGGTTGATACGCCGGGCCTGATGTGGCCGCGCATCGAGCACGACAGCGATGGCTACATGTTGGCCGCCAGCCACGCGATAGGCCGCAATGCCGTTATCGACGAAGAAGTGGCCGCCTTCCTGGGTGACCTCCTGATCGAGCGCTATCCCACCCTGCTAGGTGTCCGTTACGGCTGCACGGTGGAAGGGATGGATGGCGTTGCCGTCATCGAAGCTGTCGCCAAAAAGCGCGGCTTCCGTCTCAAGGGTGGCGAGCCGGATCTGGAAAAGGCCGCACTTATTCTGTTGAAAGACTATCGTACCGGCGCGTTGGGCCGCATCAGCCTTGAGTCGCCGGAAACCCGTGCCGCCATGATCAAGGCGCATGCCCCTGTGAAAGTGGAAGAGCCGGAATCCGACCTGCCGGCATCTGCTCCCCGGTCATGAACATCGCAACCATCCGAATCTACCATAACCCCCGCTGCTCCAAGAGCCGCTCGGCCTGCGCGCTGATCGCCGAAAATAGCATTGCCGCCGAAGTGGTGGAATACCTCCAGACACCGCCTGCCAGGGAGGAGCTTCGCGTCTTGTTGAAAAAGCTGGGCATGAAGCCGGCCGAAATCGTGCGCCAGGGTGAGGCGGTATTCAAGGAGCGTTATGCGTGCCGCAAACTCACTGACGAGGAATGGCTGGATGCCATGGTGGAGCACCCGATCCTTATCGAGCGGCCCATCGTAGTCTGCGGCGATAAAGCCATCGTGGCGCGGCCGCCGGAGAAGGTTCTGGAGTTGCTGTAGCGCGGAAGGGGCTCGCTTGCCGGGCAGGCGCCCCGTTGCCAGGCTAAATTCCGGTTCCAGCAGGTCACGGGGTCACCAGCAGCCACGAAGTCTTGCAATCAATTACGCGCTTTTCAAATACTCTCAAATAGCATACATTGTATGACTGAAAGCCCCTGAAACTCTGTTGTCTGCACGTAATGCACGCAAACATGTGCAGCAAGGATCAACCGGGCCTGCCCTATAGATTCAGCATGCCAATAAGCTATACTGCGCTTAATGACGCACGGGTTTTAACCTGTCGGATAAATTTAAAGACGCTCTGGATGAAAATTCAATTCCTGTAAATAAATTATGGAAAAACGTTCCTTAACTCGTTTTGCTGTGAGCCTGGATGCTGTGTGCAGTGCACCCGGTATGGGGCACTGCACAGTTGAAATTCGGGACTTTAGCCTCGGTGGTGTATTTGTATCATACGATCCTTCTTTTGATACAAAGCAAGCTCAAAAATTTCAGCTTGTTAATGGAAATTTTATAGAGATTCGCTGCACGGTTCCCACACTACCTGACGAGAAGACGCTATTGTTTCAAGGGCGTGTGGTCCGTGCGGATCGAACCGGTGCGGGTATCGCTTTTGTTGAGCCCGACCTGGATGCACTGCATCTCTTCCATGAGTTTGCAAAACAGTTCCGGCCAAGCCAGCCCTTTCAGCCAGCCAAGAGTACATCGCCCGCCGAGGCACCCAAGGTAAATGGGCATGCTTTGCTACTTGCATGCCAGCAGTTGGCCGAAAAATGTGTTCAGCCAATAATCAATTCTTTTTTTGATAAAGTAACCAATCGTCTGGTTTCAGTGGCTGAAGAGGGTAAGAATTTTATTGATAAAAGTGCTTATTACGAGGCATTGAGTATTTTCAACAAGCAGGAAAATACGTTCAAGCTCGAATTTGCGGAACAGATGAAAAAACAACTTGATCCATTTGTTGATCACTCCAAAAAGTCTTCAAGTCAGCCAGAGCGGGAGTTTTCGGAATTTACACTCGCTCTTGTCGAAGAGGATGAGTTTGAGGAATGGTTGGCTTATTCGGAAATGGCAAGAAAACTCGAGGCGGAGTTTCAAGGCCAATTGCATGAGCTTAACCATCGCTTAAATATTCTGGTAAATGAATCTGTTGATAAGGAAACCAATCCGTTTGCTCCTGGCTCATTCGGCAAGGGGTTTCAGGATACGCTGAAGACCGTTGCTGTGGATAGCAAAGCACTTCAAGTCAGCTATGCAATATTCAAGGAAGTGCTGTCTGCCTCATTAGGTGAGATGTATGACAATATCAATAAATATCTGAATGAGAACGGCGTAAGGCTGGATTTAAAAAATCAATATAAAATCAAAGCCTCCGGTGAGGGGGCTCCACGACCAACCACAGAAATTCAGCAACCGGCAGAGAAGTCTTCTCTGCAATCTCCTTCGTCTACCGAGAAGGGCGAGCCTGTTCCCGACAATCAGAAGAATGATGGCGGCGTCTCGACTGGCCGTAGCCAAAGCGATAATACCCCCGGGGGTAAGTCAGCTCCACAGGACTGGTATAGCCTGGTGAAGTACTTGGGAAATTTGCAGCAAAACGTAGCGCAACAGGGAGGGTATCAACCAGCTGGAATGGGGCAACCGCAGCCTGTCGGAGGTGTTTCTGTGGCAAACGTGACCCAGAATCAGCTGTTTTACACGCCGAATGAGCTGCTTTCAGCCTTGTCTCGCGTTCATTTTTCAGAAAAGCTGCAGCCTTTTGCCGGGGGTTTCCAGCAGGACGTTAAATCACAGCTGATGTC
>JAHJJI010000007.1 GCA_018823025.1 Gammaproteobacteria bacterium
GCGTCGTCATGGGCAGCACCAGCGACTGGGAAGTCATGCGCCACGCCTGCGACATGCTGCGCAACCTCGGCGTACCCTATGAAGCTCGCGTGGTGTCGGCCCACCGCACCCCCGACCTGCTGTTCAAGTACGCTGAAGAGGCCGATGGCCGCGGGCTGACCTGTATCATCGCCGGCGCAGGCGGCGCGGCCCACCTGCCCGGCATGCTGGCTGCCAAAACCGCAGTGCCAGTGCTGGGCGTGCCGGTGCCCTCCCGCTATCTGAAAGGCATCGATTCTTTGCTCTCCATCGTGCAGATGCCAAAAGGCATCCCGGTCGCCACCTTTGCCGTGGGCGAATCGGGCGCGGCCAACGCCGCTCTGTTCGCCGTCGCCATGCTGGCGTCCCACGATCCCGCCATCGCCGGCCGCCTGGCAGACTTCCGCACGATGCAGAGCGAAGCCGCAATGGCCTCGACCCTGCCGGACCAGCCATGATCCTGCCGCCCGCAACCCTCGGCCTCCTCGGCGGCGGCCAGCTCGGCCGCATGTTCGTCATCGCTGCCCGCACCATGGGCTATAAAGTCATGGTACTGGACCCGGACGAACTCAGCCCCGCCGGCATGCTGGCCGATTTTCACCTGCGTGCGCCCTACCGCGACCCCGCTGCTCTGGAACAGATGGGCCGCGATTGTGCGGCAATCACCACCGAATTCGAGAACGTACCGGCCGACAGCCTGGAATTCCTGGCTCAGTTCTGCCCGGTGCGCCCCGGCGCGGCCGCCGTCGAGATCGCACAGGACCGACGGCGCGAAAAAACCTTCCTGCAATCGCATGGCCTCGCCACAGCGCCATTCATCACGGTGGAAAAACATGGCGACCTGGCTGCGGCCTTCCAGCGCATCGGTGCGCCCGCCCTGCTCAAGACCGCTTGCCTCGGCTACGACGGCAAGGGGCAGGTGCGAGTCGGCAGCCTGGCTGAACTGGAAAAGGCCTTCGAGCAACTGGGTGCGGTGCCCTGCGTACTGGAAGCGCTGCTGCCCCTGAAAACCGAAATCTCGGTGGTGGTGTCGCGGAGTGTAGATGGCCAAATCGCCGCCTACCCGGCAGCCGAAAACCAGCACGCCAACGGCATTCTGGATGTCAGTATCGTGCCTGCGCGAGTTACCCCCACCCTGGCCAGCCAAGCCACCGAAAGCGCCAAGGCCGTGGCTGCCGCCCTGAATTTCTGTGGCGTGCTGGCGGTGGAATTTTTCGTGCTTGAGGATGACCGACTGCTGATCAACGAAATCGCCCCGCGCCCTCACAACAGCGGCCACTACACTCTGGATGCCTGCCTCAATTCGCAGTTCGAACAGCAGGTACGCACCTTGGCTGGGCTACCGCCAGGCACGACCGACCTGCTGAGCCCGGCTGTGATGGTGAACCTGCTGGGCGATCTGTGGCCGGAAGGAAAGGAACCCAACTGGGATGCCGTGCTCAATGAGCCCGGCGCCAAGCTGCATCTGTACGGCAAAACCGAAGCACGTCCGGGGCGCAAGATGGGCCATTTCACTGTGCTGGACAGTACCATCGAGAAGGCCCTGCAAACTGCCCTGGATATCCGTGCCACCCTGGCCCGCAATGCCGCCGGGAACTAGCTCATCCAGTTGCTTTGAACATTTTAATAACCCTATTCAGGAAGCCAGTTCATGATGCCACCCATGTTTAATTCCGACATCAAAAGCCTGAAGCTGCTCAACCGCGGCAAGGTGCGCGACATCTACGAAGTGGATGCCGATCGCCTACTGATCGTCACCACCGACCGTTTGTCTGCCTTCGATGTCGTTCTGCCCACGCCGTTCCCGGGAAAGGGCGCAGTACTGACCGCCGTCTCCAACTTCTGGTTCGACAAGCTCAAGCACCTCATCCCCAACCAGCTCACCGGTATCGCCCCGGAATCCGTCGTCGCCAGCAGCGAAAAGGATCAGGTTGCCGGCCGCGCCCTGGTGGTGAAAAAACTCAAACCGCTGCCGATCGAGGCGATCGTGCGTGGCTACCTGGTCGGATCGGGCTGGAAAGAGTACCAGAAGACCCGCAGCGTGTGCGGCATCCCCCTGCCTGAAGGCCTGCGCGAGGCCGACCAGCTGCCGCAACCGCTGTTCACCCCATCAACCAAGGCGGAAATGGGTGCCCATGACGAAAACATCAGCTTCGATAAGGCCGAGGAACTACTCGGCAAGGCACTGGCCACCCAAGTGCGCGACGTGGCCATCGCGCTGTACAAGGAGGCCGCAGAGTACGCCACCACTTGCGGCATCATTATTGCCGACACCAAGTTCGAATTCGGCCTCGACGAAACCGGCAGACTGTATCTGATCGACGAGGCCATGACGCCGGATTCATCCCGATTCTGGCCCGCCGACCAGTATGCGCCGGGCAGCAACCCGCCCAGCTTCGACAAACAGTATGTGCGCGACTGGCTGGAATCTACCGGCTGGAACAAAAAAGCCCCTGGGCCGGAACTCCCGCCGGAAGTGGCCGCCAAAACCGGAGAAAAATACCGCGAGGCCCTCAAGCGCCTGACGAAGCAAGCATAATGGCCGACATCAACAAGCTGCTTGAGGGCTTCAAACGCTTTCGCCACAACATCTACGATGAAAATCGCGCCCTCTTCGACCGCCTGACCAAGCAGGGACAGACGCCCAAGACTATCGTGGTGGGCTGCTGTGATTCCCGGGTAGACCCTGCCATCGTAACCGACTGCGATCCCGGCGACCTGTTCATCATCCGCAACGTGGCCAACCTGGTTCCGCCATTCGAAACCAGCGGCAACTATCACGGCACCAGCGCAGCGCTGGAGTTCGGCGTGCGCAACCTGGAAGTGGAAAACATCATCGTGCTGGGCCATGCCCAGTGCGGTGGCATCCGCGCCTTGATGAATCAGGCTCCCGGCACTGAACTGCATGAAGGCTTCGTGCCCAGTTGGATGAGAGTCGCCAGCAATGCGCGCAACCGCGTGCTGTCACGCATGCATGGTGAACCTCCAGAAAAACAGCAACGATCCTGCGAACAGGAGGCGATCCTGGTTTCGCTGGACAATCTGCTGACTTTCCCCTGGATTCTGGAACGGGTTGCACAAAGAAAATTGACACTGCATGGCTGGTATTTCGATCTGGAACACGGCGAACTGCTACGCTTCAACCCCGACAGCAACCGCTTCGAAGATTTTTCCTGACAGCCTGAACAATGTAACAAAACGGCTGCAAACCATGCTGTGTGCTTATTGTTGCCGAAAGATCAACCCATGCGCCTGACCAAAATCACAACCCGCACCGGCGACGACGGTACCACCGGCCTGGCCGACGGCTCGCGCATTCCCAAGGACAGCCCGCGCATCGAAGCCATCGGCGCGGTGGACGAACTCAACAGCCAGATCGGATTGCTGCTGACGGAGGAACTCCCGCTGACGGCGCGAGACTGCTTGGCCGCCATCCAGCACGATTTGTTTGACCTTGGTGGCGAACTGGCGCTGCCCCAACGTCCTGCTATCACCGAGGCACAGGTGGCACGCCTGGAAACGCTGACCGGGAAATTCAACGCCGACCTGCCCCCGCTCAAGGAATTCATCCTGCCTGGTGGCTGCCATGCTGCAGCACAGTGCCATGTCGCCCGTACAGTCTGCCGCCGTACCGAGAGTGCCTGCGTGCGGCTGAACCATGCGGAAACGCTAGAGCCCTTACTTCTGCAATACATCAACCGTCTGTCCGACCTGCTGTTCGTGCTTACCCGCGTCATCAACCGCGACAGCGGCCATGCGGAAACCACCTGGCAACGGCGCTAGTTTTTCCGGGCTTCCCTTTTTCTCACCTGCTCGATCTGCTCGCACATCTGCTGCGCACCCTGAAGGATGCGCGGTGTCTGACGCTGGATCAGGTCGGGATGGATAAAGAACACATAACCCCGGCGCACTGCTGCAAGGCGCGGGTAACGTCGCCAGTTTTCGAGCGGGCCGCGTTCTGCGTAGAGCGCACCGCTGGCGATAATCGCTTCGGGATCTTCCGCCAGCACGCTCTCCACCGCCACTGACGGCGTCAGGCTGGAGACTCCGGCAAAAATATTTCTGCCTCCGCACAGCCTGATTACATCGCTGATCAGATGCTCGCTATTGACCGTCATCAACGGTTCATGCCAGATTTCGTAGAACACCCGCACCGGCCGCCGACCGGCGTAGCGCCGCTTCAGCTCGGCCACACCAGCACGGAAATTTTCCGCCGCTGATGTGGCAACCCGTTCCGTTCCTGCCAGCCTGCCGATGGTTTCGAGCAGACGCGGGATATCGTCGAGACGGCGAGGTTCAGTGAGGAATATCGGGATTCCCAGGCGTTCCAGCGTGGCAATATCAGCCGCGCTGTTACCGCTGTGCCAGCCGATAATCAGGTCAGGCTTCAGAGCAAGAAGATGCTCTGCATCGACCTTGCCGCCATCGCCAATATGCGGGATATGTTTGGCGGCGGCGGGGTAATCGCTGAAGGAGGAAACGCCGACCAGTTTGTTTCCCGCACCTGTAGCGAAGGCCATCTCGGTGACATGGGGTGACAAGGCAACGATGCGTTCGGCGGGCAGATTTATCACTACCACCCTGCCGGCATCATCAACCAACTTGAGCGGGGCGGCAACGACTGCAGTCGCTGCAAGGAGAAGCAGCAGGATTGCGCTAGGGTGCCAGCCTGCCATCATGGAAAATCAGGCTGGCAAAGGCATCCGCTCCTTCGCCCTCGACCGAGTAGCGGCTGATCGCGGCATTGCCCACCTGGATGCGGAACAAGTGACTGAGTGGCATGGCCAGCGTCTGCGCCATGATCATGCGGATCACCCCGGCATGGGCCACTACCAGCACATGGCGGCCGTGCTGCTGCTCGCAGATCTGCCCCCACGCGGCGGACACGCGCACGGCGAAACCCTCAATATCTTCCGCTCCGTGAGGCCGGTTATTGAGTGGATCGCGACGGTAGCGCAGCAACAAGTCAGGGTCGTGCGCAGTGAGTTCTGTCGGCGCCTTACCTTCCCACTCGCCATAACCCAGTTCGGCCAGACGCTCGTCTATGCTGACGGGAATATCCAGTTTCCTGCCCAACTCATGAGCGAATTCGGAGCAGCGCAACAGCGGCGAAGAAACGATCTGCTGCCAGCCGCGATAATCGCCCACGGCTGCCCGCATCTGGTTCCATCCTTTTTCGCTCAGGGGATCGTCAGTGCGGCCCCGGTAGCGTCGTCCGCCTACCGGCTCGCCATGGCGTATCAGGTCAATGGTCGTCGATTTCATGGAAAAATTAAGGAAAGAACTGATTGGCGGGTTTTAACCCGACATTTCGGGAACTCAACATGGCAGACCGCTAGCCCCCCACCCAGCCAGCAAGGGTAAGCAGCAAAAGCAATACCAGCCACAGCACCACCGTGCGCCATACCAAGCTGACAGCGCTATCCAGGTAGTCGGCATCTGCATCGTCACCCAGACCGAGCTCGGGTCGGAACTCAATGTCTCCGCCATAGCTCAGAGGTTCGCCCAGCTTGACGCCCAAGGCACCCGCGCCACTCGCCAGTACGATGCCTATACCCTCTTGCGCCCAGGTCGAAGCCTGGGCGCGCCAGCAATAGACTGCGTCCTCGAAATCGCCGACCACCGCAAAACTGATGGCACTCAGGCGCAACGGCACCCAGTCAATCAGATTGAAAGCCTGCGTTGCGAACTTGCCAAATTCGCCGAAATCGAGCTGGTCCATGCCGCCCAATTTCTGGCCAAGCAGTTGGGAAAAACGGTAGAGCACAGCGCCGGCAGGGCCGAGCACGACGAACCAGATAATGATACCGAACAGATTTTTATGTGCGCAGCTCAGTGTTTGCTCGATACCCACGCGGGCGATCTCTGCAGCGCCAAACTCGTCGGCTGGGCGTCCATGCCACTGGGAAAGCTGACGACGCGCGTCGTCCAGATCAGCCACACGCAATGCAGCAGCAACTCTCTCGGCTTGCCCACCCAACTGCTTCAGGCTTAATAGCGGATACAGCACAACCGCACTAAAGGCCCAGGCCAGCAACGAGTTAAGGGTATACAGTCCGCCATAAATTCCGCCGACCACTATCACCGGCAGCAACACCGCCAATAGCCACGCCACCGTACCGTGCACATTCTCGCCGGCGTTGAAATGGCGCTCGAGATAATTCACATAGCGCGTAAACAACAAGTTAACCGGATTACTTCCACCCAGAGGGCGGAAATGTTCGAGCAGCAAGGCGGCAATCAGGGAAAACAAACTCATAGGCGTTCTCAGATATCCATTTCAACGGTCAAAGTACTATTCTGGTAAATTTCCAGCGTCGGCAGCTTGAGCTTCATGCCGTGCTCATCCACATATTTCAGCAGCGTCGCATAAACCTTGCCAGCTGCCAGCCGGGGATGCGCCCGCAGTTGCACAACGACCACTGACCGGGCGGGAACATCTGCCAGCTTGAGCGGTTCGCGCACGCTGACACCGGCCTCAACCAGATAACCGGTCTGCGCCTTAAGCATGGACTTGGCGGTGGTGCGCGGATCATTCTGCATCAATGTTATCGCTGCACCGTGGGCGACCCCCTGAGCCTGCAAGGCACGCAACGCTTCCAGTTGCTTGTCGGGTAGTTTGACGTAATCGCCGCTGTGCTCCAGGTAAGCGTAATGATAAGGACCTCGCACCAGATTTGTTTCAACCCTGGCACTGGCAAAACCTCCCACCCACCAGAAAATACCCACCAGCGGCGCAGCGAAAGCCAGCAGGAAATACAGCCAATTTTTCTTCAAGCGAGATATCCAATTCAAGCACGTGCAAACCTTGAAAATACCATAATCCGGCGCGCTTGTCCCCAGATCAGAACCAGCAGATTAAAACAAGCGCCCTTCACCATTGCCTCCTCTCCTGCTTGCGGGAGAGGAGGCAATGGTGAAGGCATCCCTTGCGAGAGAGGGTACCCCCTCTGGGAGAAGGCTGGGGGAGAGGTGCATATCCATCAGGCGCACCGCTCGTTTCATGCCATCAATTTGCTAAATATCCCAACCGCTTGCCGACATGGGAAATCACCGCGAAATCATCGCTGGAATATGATAGCATCCAGAACAACGAGCCGATAAAATCGCAGAAATTACACCGAAAAATCTATGCTGAAACACACCCTAATTTGTCTTGCCCTCGTGCCCGTTCTTGCGGGATGTTCGACGGGACAGTCCGGGGGAACGTCAGCACTGCCCAGCTTCATCTCCAGTCCAAGCCCGAGAATCCCGTTCGTCGCAGCGCTTGGCGCCGGCGCCTACTACCTCTACAAGGACAACTGGACGCTGGAAGAAATCCAGGCCGGCGATGACAAGTTCCGTATCACCCTGAAAAAGAATATGCTGCGGCAGGATGGCGACTCTGAGGGAGGCATGCTTTTCAAGCGCCGTGCCGGAGAGATTGTTACCGAACTGGGTTACGACGGCTACCGCATCATGGAATACAGCGAGGGCATCGAATCAGCCGCACTGGGTCCGCAACGGGTGGCGCATGGCGTAATCCAGTGCTACAAAGGTATCGCCACCGCAAAATGACGTCCGCCTGGGACGCAGCGTGGCACACGCGTTCACCGATCTACCAGCCGCTGCTGGAATCAGCACACAGCCTGGGGATTTCACGCGAAGAATGGCCCGATCTCGACGACTACAACCGCCTGCTGCAATCTACCCCCTCCCCCATTCTCACACACAATGGCAAACCGGTACGCTGCGTTTCCCAGGCCGACGATCACTACGAGCAAAGAGCCTACCTGACCGGCGAAGTCCAGACCCGCACCCATAACTGGCATGACCTGTTCAACACCCTGGTGTGGCGGGTTTTCCCCCGCACCAAGGCGGCTATCAACCTGATGCATTACCGCACCAGCCAGGAAAACCCGCAGCCCACAGTCGGCCGCGGCACTGCCCGCGACGTGCTGACCCTTTTCGACGAAAGCGGCGTGGTGATCGCCTGTACGCAGGATGAACTAAGCGACATGCTGAGACAGTACCAATGGAAATCGCTGTTCTGGCAGCGACGCAGCGAGGTGGACATGAACATGAAGTTTTTTGTCTTTGGCCATTCCCTTTATGAAAAGGCTCTGCGGCCTTACATCGGCCTGACTGGCAAGTCCCTGGTTCTGCCGGTATCACCCGGCTTCCTCACGCTACCCTTTGCCCGCCAGCTGGCCGAAATCGACGCCATGATGGCCGAACATTTCCGCCAACCAGATTCGCTACGCGCCACCTTGAATTTAAGTCCACTGCCGCTGCTCGGCGTTCCCGGCTGGTGGCCAGACAACAATTACGAATATTTTTATGAAAACACCCGCTATTTCCGTCCGGCGCCTATCTGAGAAAACCACGGATAAAGACCTCTGCCCCCTTTTTTCGCTTCACAACCTCGGGGTTCGCGGTTAAGCTTTCCAAATAATCAGAAATACCAAAACATTCGTAACGGAGTTCTTCATGAAAAAAAGTATTTTACGCACGCTGCTCCTGTCTTTTCTCGGTTTCGGCATCCTGGTCGCGGCAATTTTTCCTTTCTATGCCAACTTCTTCGTCAACTGGAAGCCAGGCATGCTGCCATGGTTCGTCGTTGGTTGCCTGATCGCAGGCCTGGGTATCGGCGTGGTGAACTACGTGCTGCTCAACACCATCCTGCTGAACCGGTTGCGACGCATTTCCGAAGTGGCCAACGCCATCTCGAACAAGGATCTCACGCACAAATGCTCGATGCAAAGCGCCGACACCATCGGCGAAATCATTACCAGTTTCAACAACATGGCAACGAACCTGCGTGAGCTGATCGGCCAGACCGTCACCCTGAGCGGCAGCGTCCGCGTCGACAGCACCAGCATTCGTGACTTCATGTCAGGCATCACCGGCAACCTGAACGAACAAACCGGCCGGACCGGAGAAATCAGCAGCGCTATAGACCGTCTTGCCAACACCGTCGAACAGATATCCAACAATTCCGCCGATGCTGCAGGCAAAGCACGCGAAGCCACCGAGCATGCACGCCAGGGTGGTAATGTGGTACAAAAAACCGTGCAGGGCATCGACAAGATCAGCCGGGCCGTCAACGAAGCGGCCAACGCCGTCGAAGAGCTGGGACGAAATTCCGACCAGATTGGCGCAATCGTGGCGGTGATCAACGAAATTGCCGGCCAGACCAACTTGCTCGCGCTCAATGCAGCAATCGAAGCCGCACGCGCCGGCGAACAGGGGCGCGGCTTCGCGGTAGTGGCCGACGAGGTCAGGAAACTTGCGGAAAAAACCAGCAGCGCCACGGCCGAAATCGGCGGGATGATACAGGCAATCCAGCAAAAAACCGGTGAAGCGGTCAGAACCATGAATGCGGGCACAGCAGATGTGAAGGAAGGTGTCGAGAATGCCCGCGAAGCCGGCAACTCGCTGCGTAACATCGTCGAAAGCGCCGAACAGGTCACCGCCATGGTGCAAGAAATCGCCAGCGCCACCCAGATACAGAAGCAGGACGCTCACAATATTCGACAGAACATTGCTGAAATCGGCGACCTGATCGAAAGTACTCTGAAAAACACTCGCGAAGGCACCGCTAAAGCCAAAAATCTCACCGCGCTGGCAGAAAGCCTGGACAACACCGTTAACG
Organism: Gammaproteobacteria bacterium; assembly: GCA_018823025.1. Classification (GTDB taxonomy): domain Bacteria; phylum Pseudomonadota; class Gammaproteobacteria; order Burkholderiales; family Sulfuricellaceae; genus Sulfuricella. The sequence continues at coordinate 9,653 of JAHJJI010000007.1, forward strand.
CCTTCAAACTTAATTAGGCATGGCGCGCAGCCTGGCCGCCGATGTCAGCGGCCGCGAGGTCTGGGCGTGGGCGATGTACGACTTCGCCAACTCCGGCTACACCACCGTTGTCATCACCGCCATCTTCAATGCCTATTTCGTTGCCGTCGTAGCCGGCGATCAGCCGTGGGGCACTTTTGCCTGGACCGCCGCGCTCGCGCTGTCCTATGCCCTCATCATGCTGATGGCGCCGCTGGTAGGCGTCTATGCCGACCTTTACGCTGCCAAGAAAAAACTGCTGCTTATCAGCACGGCTGGTTGCGTGATATTCACTTCGGCACTCGCCTTGGTTGGGCCGGGCCAGATCTGGCTCGCTATCCCGCTGATCGTGCTATCCAACTTCTTTTACGGTAGCGGCGAAAACCTGATCGCCGCTTTCCTTCCCGAACTGGCACGCGGCCGTTCGCTGGGCAAGGTTTCCGGCTGGGGCTGGAGCTTCGGCTATCTCGGCGGACTGGTCAGCCTCGGCGCCTGCCTGGCCTATGTAAACTGGGCGGAAGTGCATGGCCAGCAAGCGGCGGATTTCGTCCCGGTCACCATGCTGATCACGGCGGCGCTATTCGCCTTGGCAAGCTTGCCTACCTTTTTGTTTCTCAAGGAAAGGGCCGTACCGCAAACGCACGCTCGACGGCACCTGATTCGGGAAACTTACATCCGGCTCGGACAGACTCTGCGCCATGCCGCCCACTACCGCGACCTGCGTCGATTCCTGATCTGCACCGTGTTCTACCAGGCAGGCATCCAGGCGGTAATCAGTCTCGCCGCAATCTACGCCCAGCAGGCCATGCACTTTTCCACCCGCGACACCATCCTGCTGGTTCTCGTGGTCAACATCACGGCCGCAGCCGGCGCTTTCCTGTTCGGCCACCTGCAAGACCGGATCGGCCACATCCAGACCATAGCGATTACCCTGGTGCTGTGGATCGTCATGGTGCTGCTCGCCTGGGGCGCACAAGGACCACAGATGTTCTGGCTAGCCGCCAACCTCGCCGGCATCGCCATGGGGGCAAGCCAGTCTGCGGGACGGGCAATGGTCGGGCTGCTGAGCCCGGCAAAACGGCGCGCAGAATTCTTCGGACTGTGGGGGCTGGCGGTGAAGTTTTCCGCCATTCTCGGCCCGATCACCTACGGCCTCACGAGTTGGCTGTCCAAGGGCGATCACCGCATGGCCATCCTGGCCACCGGCAGCTATTTCGTCGTGGGATTGCTGCTGCTGGGCGGGGTGGATGTACTGAGAGGACGCCGCGCGGCGCTACGCGAAGCAACAACTTAGCGCCTCTTCCAGAAATTCCAGGAAGCCTGACCTCGGAAAAGTGCCTTGAACAAATAAAAAAGGGAAACCCCGAAAGGTATCCCGTCAAAGCAGAACAAATCGAAATTATGCGTCAGCCAGTAGCACTTTACGACGACGCATTACCACTCCAAGCATACCGACCGCAGAAGCCAGTAACGGGAGGGTGGCAGGTAACGGCACAGCGGTGACAGGTAACGGCTTAACTACGGTGGAAACGAAATTCACACCGACCACATAATCATCATAATCCGCGTCGCCTTTGTAGCTATCGTTAAAACCTAACAGATACTGGAAAGTACCGTACTTATTGGATTCAGCGAAGGAAGACCCGGAACGATCTTTCAAAAATGCAAAACCCAAGGTTGGCCCTGAAACCTCGCCATTATTGAAGACAGCCCCTTTACTATCAAAAAACTGGAAACCGACTACGCCTGCAGTAACCTGCTTTGAAATTGACTTGCCTAATGCGTTGGCTTCATTTAATTCCTTGCCTTCAAGGACAAATCTGAATCCATCCAAATAGCCACTTTCGTTACCTAGATAAGTGGCCGTAAATGTACCCGCCCCACTAGCCATGAGAATACCAAAATTTCCCGCTTTTTTGGCACCAGTAACTTCCTTTGGCTGGCCATCGTAATTGTTAACAGCAAATTCTGCCGAGAGTGATTCAATGCTTAAGCTGCTGGCGTGCGCTGTCCCATACAGAGATGCAAGGACCAGGCAGAGAGCGATTTTTTTCATGTTACTTTTCCCTAATAAAATAAAATTTTTGGCTAAGGCAGAAAACGCGGCGCCCAATATCCTGGTCGATGCATTGACTTGTGGTACCCGCCAGGCTCATTTTCGAATCTGGCGGTGCCTTGCTGGCGAATGAGGAATATTCCATAACGCAGTCTGAGCATTATAAGCAATACTCATGCCAACCGCAGTTAAAGTATCATTAATTTAACTTAAGCTAATTTAATCAGTTGGATGTTGCGATTGCTTGGGTATCAAAAAACAATGGGGGGAGTTGAATGGAATGTAAAATATCTCGACACTGTCTTCGTAAGGAATCCGTCAGGTTTCGCAATATCCATCTCCTGGAAACTGCTCGGACCCCAATAATCAAAGGAACTCAAGAGAAGACAGCAGATTTCGTGGGCTTGTTTCCATCCAACACACCACGAAATCCACCGAAACGACAGGCCGAAATTTTCGACAGGGGTTTTGTAAGTAACTCGTAAGCTTGATAGCCCGCAACAAGCGAGGCCCAGTAGACACTGAAAAGACCTGGCAATAAAAATCAGTTCGCCATATCACCGGGCAGGAAATATGACTTTTGCCACTGTCCCCTTGCCCTGTACGTTTGCATCCAGTTGCACGCTGGCCTTATGCGCCAGCGCGATTTCCTGAACTATGGACAGGCCCAGCCCGCTACCCTCGGCCCGACTTCCCAGTACTCGATAGAAACGCTCAAAAACCTTTTGCCGCTCTTCCGGCGGGATGCCGTCGCCATTGTCTTCCACGATCAATGCAGGCGGATCGGCGACAACACTGACCGTCACCTGGCCACCCGGCGGGGTATAACAAATCGCATTGTGAATGAGGTTGGTCACCATCTCCCGGAGACGATCGGAATCGCCCATCACTATCGAAGACAATGGACAGCCAACAAACCCGAGGTCGATCTTATTCCTGTAGGCCTCCGACACCCACTCCTTGGTCACCTCAGCCGCCAAAGCATTCAGATCGACAACTCCAAATTCTTTTGCCTGACTGGACTCGTGCTCGTTACGCGCCATGGCTAGCAACTGGTTTACCAGACGGCACATCCGGTCGCAACCGGTCATCAACGGCTTCAATTCGGTGCGCACGTCGTCCGTCGAGGTTTGACGGGAAACCAGTTCGAGCTGCGCCTTGAGCCCGGCCAAAGGAGTACGGAGCTGGTGAGCAGCATCCCCCGCAAAGCGGCTTTGGCCTTCCAGCACCCGCTTGAGCCGTTCCATCAGATCGTTGACGGTGTCGATAATCGGCCGGATTTCTTCGGGTGCAAGGTTCGAGTCCACCGGGCTGAGATCCAGGTGAGAACGCTGCGCCAAATCCCGTTTCAGGACACGCAACGACTGCAATCCCTTGCTGACACCGAGCCAGACGGTCAATGAGGCCAGCAGGATGAGCATCGCCTGCGGCTGGAGAGAACTGTTGAAAATATCTTGTGCCAGCAGTTTGCGTTTGTTCAGCGTTTCCGCAAAGCTGATGGAAACAAAGCGATCCTGGCGATCGAGTGTAGGGATCTGTGTAAGAGTAACTGCCCGGACCTTTTCACCATTCACGGTCCCGTCAAAAAATACCGAATTCCGATGGACTCGAAGATTTTCACTCGATGGCAACAACCGGCCGTTTCCAGCCAATATCCTGCCCGCATGGTCGCTCACCGAGAAAAATATCTTGTCGCTGTCGTCCGCCATCAATAATTGCGAAGCAGTCTCGGGCATATTTAGCGATGGAACTCCATCCTGATCGATCACCAAATATTGAGTTAACGATTTGGCAAGATCTTCAAGTGCGCGGTCGTAAACACGGGCAGAAAGGTCGGGCGCAGTAACGAAGTAGGTATAGGCAGATCGCGCCGCAAACAGAGTAATCAGCGGCACCAGCAACCACACCAGCAAATTGTAGTGGAGTCTATGGGGGTAAATTTTCATGGGTCCTAACCGGAAGAATGTCAGCCGTCCAGGTCAGGTCTCTCAAGGATATAACCCAGCCCTCTGACCGTCCTGATTTCGATACCATAAGGTGTGAGTTTCTTGCGTAGCCGGTGCATGCAGACTTCTATGGCGTTTTCGGTCACTTCATCGCCCCAGCTATAGAGATGGCTGGTGAAATCCTCTTTCGAAATAACCTGTCCTGCTTTCAGCAGCAACACCTCGAGAGTGCCAAACTCGCGTAGCGTAAGCTCAAACAGCTTCCCATCGATGAAAGCCTGACGAGTAAACAGATTAACCTTCAGCATACCGTGGGAAAGAGTTGCGCTTGATGTGCCGTGCCGGCGACGGAACAGCGCGCGAACCCTGGCCTCCAGCTCGGGCAGGTCGAAGGGTTTAACGAGGTAGTCGTCGGCCCCCAAGTCCAGGCCACGCACCCGGTCCATCAAAGAGTCGCGCGCGGTCATGATCAGTATAGGTGTGCTGGTGTCGCGGGCGCGCACCTGGCTGAGAACGCTGAACCCGTCGAGCTTGGGCAAACCAATATCCAGCAGCACCACGTCGAAGGTCTGGTCTTCGAGCACCCGGCTTGCCTCGACACCATCCGTCGCACAGTCGACCACCGCCCCTCCCTGCACCAGAGCTTGTTTCAACGCATGTGCAAGAACGGCATCATCTTCGACAAGTAAAATACGCAATCCATCACCCCAAGTTTTTCCGATGCGGAGAGTTCACAAGCAACCCGAACCGGGTGGCTATCCGTCGTTTATCCGCCCAACTGGGTCACAATGAATCCATCGGGAACAGACTATAGCCTCTTTAAAGTTAGAACCGCTCGCTCTCGAGCAGATAGCGCCATTGCCCGACCGGCAGATCGCCCAGCTTGACACGACCGATGCGGACGCGCTTGAGGCCGACCACTTTGAGCCCGACCAACTCGCACATGCGGCGGATCTGGCGCTTTTTGCCTTCCTTCAGGATAAAGCGCAGTTGATCCTGGTTCTGCCAGGACACCTCCGCCGGCTTGAGCGCTTCGCCGTCGAGACTGAGGCCATGGTTAAGCCGTTTCAGGTTGGCTTCGTTCAGCCTGCCCTCCACTCGCACCAGGTATTCCTTTTCGATTTCGGAATCGGCACCGATCAGTTGCTTGGCGATGCGACCGTCTTGCGTCAACACCAGAAGCCCTGTGGAATCGATGTCGAGCCGCCCCGCCGGGGCCAGACCGTGCAAGTGCTCGGGGGAGTAAGGCTGCGGTGCACGGTCTTCCTTGTAGCGCGTCTCCTTGCCGATCAGCATCACTGCCGCCTGGTAACCCTTCTCCGGCTGCGAGGAAACATAGCCCACCGGCTTGTTGAGCAGGATGGTGGCGAGTTGCGCTTGCTGCTTTTCGGCTCGCTTATCCAGGGTGACGGTCTGACTGGGATCGACCTTGATGCCCAGCAGAGTGACGCGTTCACCATCAACCAGCACCAGGCCGCGTTCGATCAGGGCATCCGCTTCGCGGCGCGAGCATAGACCGCGTTCGGACATCAGCTTGGAAAGACGGATTTTTCCAGAATTTTCGTCCGTCTCTGATACACCCATCTTCGGTCCAGGCTTATCAGGCCGCGCCAGTTTGACCCGCGTTGACGCAGGCGCCGTGACCGCACCCGATGCACCATCGGGCTTTCGCCGCCCAACCGGGCCCACCCTGCCTTTCGGCGGCCTGCGTATAGTCATTAAAACAGGTTTTAAAGAATTTTCAGCAATTCGACCTCGAACACCAGCGTGGCGTTCGGAGGGATAACACCACCAGCGCCGCGCGCACCGTATCCCAGCTCAGGCGGAATAGTGAGCTTGCGCGCACCGCCCACTTTCATACCCTGCACGCCCTCGTCCCAGCCACGAATGACGTGTCCGGCGCCAAGAGGGAAATCGAATGGATCGTTGCGATCCTTGCTGGAATCGAACTTGGTGCCGTCCGTCAGCCAGCCGGTGTAATGTACGGATACGCGCTGGCCAGCCTGTGCAGCTTCGCCTTCTCCCTCGCCGAGGTCGTCGTAAACCAGTCCGGATGGGGTGGTAATTTCAGCCATGCTGTGCTCCTGAGTAAATTGATTGAACAATGTATTTTACCTAACTTCAACAGAACTCGCTTTATCGCTTTCGGGCATGACAGCCATGACGCAGTTGCGGCCACCTTCCTTTGCCCGGTACAACCCTTGGTCGGCACGCGCCACCAGTTGCAGCGCAAGCGTCTCGGCATTCTGTGTACGATTACAGTCATGCAGGGTGGCAACGCCTATGGAAAGCGTGGCCGCGAGGGTTTCGTCCCCCTCGCCCTTGAATCGCTGTTCGGCGATGCTGTGGCGAATGCGCTCGGCGATGGTAAGCGCACTCGCCATGTCTGTCTGTACCAGCAGGACGGCAAATTCTTCCCCGCCGTAGCGGCCCAGTACATCAATGGAACGAAGCTGGCCCTTGATCCGCCACGCTACCTCGCGCAATACGCAATCACCAGTCTGGTGGCCGTACTGGTCGTTGACTTGCTTGAAATGGTCGATGTCCAGAAATAAACAGGAAAGCGGAAATCTCTGACGCTGGGCGCGACTGACCTCCTCCTGCAGACGCTGGTCGAAATAACGCCGGTTGTGCACCCCGGTAAGAGGGTCGGTCAACCCCAGATACTTGAGGCGCTCGCTATTGGTGACATTCTCCAGGCAAACCCCAAGGATCGCCGCAAGGCGGCCGATAAAATCGGTCGCCATGCCGGGCGCAAATCGCCCCTCATTGCGACTCCCAAGGTTAAGGCTGCCGATCAGTTTTTTCTGGCGCACCATCGGCAGGATAGCGATACTGGCGGGAGGAGTGTCGCGAGGAAAGAAGGGGGCACGACTGGCAACGTTATACTGACCCAGTACCGGCGCCAGCGAAGTGCCGCAAAGGCGGTGAAAACGGGAGGGGTTGTCGAGGCACATCAGGCCGGGAAATTCGCTGGCGGGAATGCCGATGTCGATCAGCATGCGCCGCACTTCATATTCCGGATCGATCACCGCCAGCGTCACCACATCCAGATCGAAGGTCTCCTTCATTTCCTGCAGGACATACTGGAGCAATTCCTTGAAACTGCTGACGCCGAGCATGCGCAGTTCCGCATCCTGGAAACGGCGCATCACCTGCTCGTTCAGCCGTGCCTGGGCCACCAGCGTTTCCAACTGCTGCTGTAACTCCTGGTTCTCTGTGGGCAAACGCCTGTTGCGCAAGTTAAGTAAATCGTCGGACATCTGATCTATACGCCCGCCACCTCGGCCTTGACGATTTCCAGCGCGTCGCGCATGGTTTCCTCGGGCGTTGCATTGATGCATTCGGCCAGCATTTCCGCGGCCTCCAGCGTGTTTTCAGGCAGCACACCGGCATCCAGTTCAGCGATGAAAGAGGCTGCCGCCCCGGCGATGCGTAGGAGCGTCTGGCGCTCGCCCATCAGAATTTCAAGTTCGGTGCGCAACATGGCGATTTCCTGGTCTTTCAGCTCATGTGACATTGTATTATCCGTTTCCTGGAATCAATGCATCAGCGTACCACACCCGTGATGAGTTGCGCATCCGGCAGACCGTGTCCAAGCAACCATTTCCTTGCAGCGTCGACCAGCGACTCGGGGCCGGCCACATGCACGTCGAAGCCACTCAGTACCGGGTAATCATCGACAATTCGCTGCAACAATCCACCGACCAGACTTTCCTGCCGACCAACCGCGGTTTCCAGATCGGTCCCTGCCACCAGCGGAGTGTATTGGAAGTTGTCCAGCGCATCGGCCCAAGCGCGGGGCAAGTTGGAAAAATACAGATTGACCTCGCGGGACACCACCCAGTAGAGGTGCACCGACTCGGCAACATCCAGCGCCATAGCGTGCTCCATCAGACTTTTCACCGGCGCAAATCCAGCCCCGAAAGCGATGAAAATCAACGGCCGGGTGGAATCCTCATGCAGCACGAAGCTACCTTTCGGGCCTTCCACCGCCACCGCCTCGCCTTCCGTCAGTCTGGTGGCGACATAATCCGCAAAAGGATTGCCCCGCAGGTTACGAACATGAAACTGCAGGTTACGGTCGTCGCACGGACAGCTTGCCACCGGAAACTCCGCCGAGATCGCGTGCCCGAGCTGAAGGGTCGCATTCTGCCCGGCCAGAAAACGCAGCCGGTTGTTGCGCGGAGTTTGCAGATTCAGGATCAGCATGTCGTCGCCCGCCTGCTCGATGCTTTTGACGTGCGCCGTAATGTGCTGGAGCGGGATATCCGATGCGAGATGCGCCTCGCCTGCCTCGATCACCACATCGGTCACGGCGGTGTTCGAGCACATCAGCGCGCAGCCGGAGGCTTTGTCGGCGGCACTCAGAACATAATCGTGCGGCCGCACTTTCATCACTTGACCAGAAACGACTCGCGCCTTGCACTGACCGCAATTGCCATTACTACAACCGTAGTTGAGCGCGAGTCCGGCACGTAGCGCAGCTTCGAGCAGGGTATCGGCGCCTTCGACAAAAAACTCGTGTCCGCTGGGCTGAATTTTTACATGTGCGGCCATAACACGGAGAAAACTGTCGCGTATGGTTAAATTGGGAAGTCCTGCTTGTGCATCTCTTGCTGCCAATTCCTGATGCACCCACATGCGGAGAGAGGCGGCCGCAGCCTGCACCTCTTCACCGCCGTTGTCCCATTCCCTGAGCTGCTTCTCCAGTCCATCGACGATAGCTTGATATTGGCTCAGCGAAACCTTGGTCTCTGCCAGTTCCTTACTCAAACCGGTAAGCCGTGCAGCAAGCACTTCCTTATCCGGCAGGGTACGCTCGAACACCCGTTTGCCGAAGGCTTTTTCCTTGATCTGCGCAACTCGCTCGAAGGCGGTGTTATCCTCGAACTGGACATCGGGATAAACGCGTAGCAAATCCTCGGCAGCCACCGTACCATCGAAAGACGCCAGTGCTCCATCCTTGATTTTCTTCTGCAGCGCTACCCGCGTTACACCCACCAGGCGCGCCGCTCTGGATAAATTCAGAAGTTGCGGCATATCCTGCTCCCCGAAATCAGACAGCGAAAGTCATACTCCAGTTTAGCTGAGCTGGCTACATTTCCGGCTCCATGTCGAAGCCAACTTCACAACCGGGATTGAGCGCGACACCGTGGCCAGCGCCCATCTTTTCCAGAACCCACTTGAATTCGGTCAGCAGTCCGCCACCGTATTGGGGAAAATCCTTGAGAAAAGGCTTGGCCCGATCAGGGCTGGTAAATACCGCAACAACCTTGACTCCATCTTCGGCCTCAAGCACCAGCGGCTGTGCGTGAGCGGAACGTTGCACACCCGGCATCACCTCATCGTCCTCGATCGGCATGAAGACCTCTGAAACCATCAGTTCATGCATAAACTCATCGCCCGACATACTGCCTTCCCACGCCGCCAGGAGCTTTTTTTCCAGTTCGTTCTTCGGTATGAACACTTCGTTTTCCATCATTGTTTCCCTCAAATTTTGAAAATCTCAAAGTCAGTATAATGAACTTGACTAATTCACTCAACTAATCTAAATATTAATAATGAATATCACAGAATGCATATGCGCCGCCAGAGTGCGGCAATGTTCCGCATACAGCGTAGGAGGTGAAAAATGTACGACATCAACCAAATCATCAATCGTGAAGGCAATACCCCGGAAGGCGATCTTCTCGAACTTGGCGACTGGTCCGAACAGATTGCGCAAGAGTTGGCAGGGGAAGAAGGCATCACGTTGTCGAAAGAGCACTGGGACGTGATCAATTTTCTTCGCGACCACTATCAACGATGCGGTCCTTGCCCGAACGGTCGAGCCGTTCTGGGCTTACTCGAGGACAACTTCGCGCAACAAGGTGGCAAAAAACACCTTTACCATTTATTCCCCAGGGGTCCGGTCGTCCAGGCCTGCAAGATTGCGGGACTACCTTTGCCGCCATACAGTACGGACGCCTCGTTCGGCAGCGTTATGTAAAGCTGACGTTCACGACTTCAGAGGAATGATACTGATCACCGCAACCGGCTCGCTCTGATCCAGTCTTTCGGCTAATTCCTCGGCGATACCGTCGATCCCAGCTGTGGTAAACAGGTCGTGGGGCGTTTCCACTGAGGCGGAATAGAATGTGCCCTCGTTGTCCACAAATGCAACATGATAGTGGTTCATGCTGTCATTTTCCAAACAGGTCGCGCAGCTTGTCGATGATGTTTTTTTCGCGTTCGTCGAATGAAAACAGCGGGTCGACGAACCCGTGCTCCTTGGCACGATCTTCCGCCACGGCGAGATGGAGAAATTCCTCGTAGTACTCCTGCTCGGTACAGGTCACCTGGGTAACGAAGACATCCGGCTCGTGGAAATCAGTGACCCCCAGCACGTAAACCGTCACGGTGAGGACCTTTTCCCTGGGAAATATCACTGCTTCGGTTTGCAGCGACACGACGACATCGGCTTCCGTCGCAGGATTGCTGTCCGGGCTCAGCGTACCGTAAGCTGCCCGGAGTCGATCTTCTATCAGGTTTTTGCTCATTGCTTGCCGCTCTGGACTGTACGCTCAAACGTTACACCATTCCCACCATTCAGAGCAATCGAATCACTGCCCAATAGTTAGCCTGGCAAGTTCTTCCCGAATAGTGAATTCATCGAGGTTCTCGTAATCGTCGCGATTGAAAACCACGATCCCGCCCGCCAGTTGATGCCAGGTAAAGCCGCTGGTCCATGCCGGCTGGGGGTAGACCCCCTGTTTCAGGCGCGGAAACACGAACAGCCTGCCGGGCGCATACAGCAAATTGTAAGCGATCTCGTCGGAATGCAGCATCTGGATGCAACCCCATGCCGCGCGCGGCTCGTCGAACGCCAGGCACTGCGCCGGATAAGATTCGCTGCCGCCATTGTGGCTCCACACGGCATCCATCACCGGAAAACCCTGCGGCTTGAGGAACATCTGGAAATGCAGGTGGTTGACTGACGCGAAGGCGCCGATGGAATTGTAACCGAAACCCGCGCCGGTCAGGATTTCCGCCAGTTGCAAGGTCAGTTCCCAGACGTAATTGTGGTACTCCAGCGTAAGAAACTGGGGCAGCCTGCGCTCCCTCTCCGGCACCAGCAAACCGTGAAAATCGACGAAAGGATACTTGTTGTAAAACAGGGTGGCGTCCTTGCCGTACAGCATTCCTGTCCAGAATACCTCCTTCTGCATGAAGCCCTTGTTGAAATGGAAGCTCGCCTCGTCGAAATCCGCATGAATTCCGGCTGGCGCACGCGCCGTAATGCGCTTGGGCCGAAACGAACGCAGATGGTTGAACTGCAACTCCCATTTCCCCGCCTGCCGCCGCTCCGTATGCCGCAGCTTTTCCAGTCCGACGGCCTGGATCTTGAGAAACACCAGCAGATCCTCCTCCACTTCATGGATTGCCCGTCCGTTTTCCAGCGCATCGACGTATTGATCGCGCAGCCGACGGTACAGCGCATCGAGTTCAGTGGCCGTGGCGGAATATATTTCCGGGTCGAAGGTCGCGTTGGCGCAAACCAGGATGAACGGGCCCAGCCCGCCCCCCTGCAGGAGACTGGACAAGCCGGCAGAGAAAGCCTGACAAAAAGACCGATTTGAAGCGAACAGGTCTGGACTCATGAAGGGAGAACCTTGAACGCTCACCATGAGCAATTATTTCTTTTGTGCGCCGGATGCGGGTACAAACCGGATTCCCCCATCGGGAACAGACTCGAAGGCGCCCAATAGCTCCCCGGGCGCGCTGGTCTTGTCCTCCAGCGACATCTCGCAGGTAGCAATCTCCACCCGATATTGCCCCATGCCGTCCTGCATTACGTAGTCACCCCCTGACGCCCTGTATACCTTCACGCTGCCAGCCTTGCCCTCATCGGTCGGCAGCCGGTAGCGCCTCATGCAGGCGGGTAGGGAGGTAACGGTCACGTTGCGCAGAAATTCATTGCTCCAGAAATAAGGTTTGTTACGGACCAGGGTCAGAGCCTGTTCGGGACCAATCCCATAGGAAGCGCTCTCCATCACACAACCCGTCAGCAGAGACAATAAAGCGAAGGACATAAGAATATTTCGAAAGGAAGAAAGTGTCATAGCCTTCACCTCAGAGTAAAAGTAAAATCGTCGCGCTCCGCCGCAAGATCGTTAAGCAAGGCAACCAGCTTGGCGTAATCCACGCCCAGGTTTGCCTGCGCCGAACCCTCCCAGACAATCTCGATCGGCCCGACAATCTCACCGGTCAGCACGTCCCATAAGGCATCCAGATTGCGTCCGAAATGGGCCGGAAAGGCGAGTTGGCGCGCCAGTTCATCATAGAACTGTGCAAGGGTATGGATATCACGCAGAACGCAGCGTTTTAACGGCATGGCGGCACCTCGACGAAGGTCTGGTAATGGTCCACAGTCACACGGCGAAGGCCCTCCCGGGAAAACAGCAGCCGCTTGGCACCCCGGTGCCCACCTTGGTAATCAAGGTCGGCCTCGCGCCAGTTGCCGTGCGGCAGCCTGCCTTCACGGTTGCCGAAATAGTCACCTCCGATGCTCTTGAATTGGAGCGCCGGAATGCTCCACAAGTCTTTGCCGGGCCGCCAGCCGCTCTGCTGCGCCTGCCTCTTGGTGACAAACTTGCCTGGCAGCTGCGCGTTGCGGCTCTCATTCAGCATATCCAGCATATTCGCCAGCTCCGTCTCATCGATTTTCGGCCACAGGCGCTGATTCAGCGCATGCGCCGTTTCGCGGCAGCTTGCAGCCTGGACTGCGGGCATCCAGACAGCCGCGCAGAGCACCGCGAGAATTAAAAAAACTCGGGGCAGCGATTTCTCCACCATTTACTCCACCCGTCGCAGCAACAAGCCCTTGAGATATTCCCCCTCGGGAAAATTCAGCACTGCCGGATGATCGCCATCGGCGGCGAAACGGCCCACGATCTGCGCTGTCACGTTCGCATCCATGGCTGCGCCAGCGAGAATTTTCTGGAACAGATCGGCAGTAACGCCGCCCGAGCAGGAAAAAGTGGCCAGCAAGCCGCCCGGCCGCAACAGTTTGAGTGCCCACAGGTTGATGTCCTTGTAGGCGCGCGCCGCATTGGCGGCGTGATGGGCGGTAGGGGCGAATTTGGGCGGGTCGAGCACGATCAGGTCGAAGCTCTTGCCCTGATCGCGCATCAAACGCAGCGACTTGAACACGTCGGCCTCCAGCCACTCGGCGCGATCCGCAGCCAGATTGTTGAGCGTGAGATTTTCCCGCGCCAGCGCCAGCGCCTCGGCGGAACTGTCCACCGACAGCACCGAGCGAGCGCCGCCCTGGAGCGCACTCAAGCTGAAACCGCCGCTGTAGCAGAAGCAGTTGAGCACATCCTTGTCGTTGGCCAGTTCGCCGACACGACGACGGTTGTCACGCTGATCGAGGTAGAAGCCGGTTTTCTGTCCCTTTTCCACATCCACATAAAATTTCAGCCCATGCTCGCGGATGACCAGCGGCGCAGGCAATTTGCCGCGCAGAATTCCAGAACGCGCCGGCAACCCTTCCAGTTCGCGCACCTCGGCATCTGACCGCTCATAGAGATTGGTGCAGCCGGTCAGTTCCACCAGCAAATCGGCCAGCGCGCCGCGCCAGCGCTCCATCCCCGCCGACAGCACCTGCATCACCAGCGTGTCGCCGTAGCGATCCACCACCAGACCGGGCAGGCCGTCGGATTCGCCGTGCACCAGCCGCATCCCGTCGGTCACCTTGGCCAGTTCCTGGCGCAAGCCGATAGCGCGCGCCAGACGCGCCCGCAGGAACGCCTCGTCGATCGTCTCGTTTTCCCGGTAAGTCCACACCCGCCCCAGGATCTGCGATTTGGGGCTATACGCGGCCAGCGCCAGGAACGCCCCGTGGGTATCGCGAACAGCCACGGTTTCGCCGGACTGCGGCTCACCCTTGATGCGCTCGACAGCGCCGGTAAAAATCCAGGGATGGCGATGCTGCAGGGATTTTTCCCGGCCGGGATTGAGGATGAGTGAATTCATGGTGGTTTAACCGAATGAGAAAAAAGAGGATTCTGAACCGCAAAGTATAACAGTTGACCTGCGGCTACCTGAGCTTTTCAATCCGGCAGTACTGATAAACTCTATGTTCAGAGTAGGGTTTTCGCGCGCACAGTCGAATTAATCAATGATAAAGGGGAAAGCGGCCATTTAACGGACCTCTTCGAATATTGGCAATTTCCTGCTAATCTTGCTCAATTATATTGAGAATTAATTAAAGGATATGACTTATGGAAGAAAACGCATCCTCATCCGTGACCTGGGGAATATTCGAACAAAGGGAAGAATCCCGACGCTCGCTTTTTTCGAATGTGTGGTCACAGATGGTGCCCAAGGTTTTTAAGGATGTTCCGAAATACTATCGTCCGGGGAACATTGTCGCGAGTTTGGGCTTGTGGGAACTATGGGTCTGGCAGTTCGTGAGAACGATAAAACTGCAGCCGCAATACCAGGTCCTCGATGTCTGCGCGGGAACCAATGATGTGGGTGTCAGGCTTCTGAAAAAACAACCCGGCATTTCTGTCACCGCCATTGACCGCAGCCAGGAAATGCAGGAAGAAGGTCAGCGCAGGGCGGAAAGAAACGGTCTCCACATAGATAGCATCATTCACGATGTTCACGAGCTCCCCTTTCCGGACAACTCGTTCGATGTGATCACGCTGCAGGCCGCATCACGCCATCTGCAACTGGACAAGGTACTGCCCGAGATTCTTCGCGTGCTCAAGCCGGGTGGATTCTTCTATCACTGCGACATGCTCAAGCCGACCCACCCCATTGTTGAATGGTTCTACCTGCGCTTCTTGCGTATTTCCGTTTTCACGACATCGCTGATTTTCGGATCGACCGAGGCATCTCGAGGATGCAGCGGATATTTCAGCGATGCAATCCATCATTTCTATACCCCGGAAGAATTGTCCGGCGTGCTGAAACTCATCGGATTTTCGAATATCGCCTGCAAGAAAAGCATCTGGGGCGGGATGGTGGGATTTCACGCGGCGCAAAAAACCTCAAGCTAGCAGCCATTTCCCGACGATGAACGCGTGCGTCCGAAGCCTGTTGGCGGAGCGTGCGTTCGTTAAACCTCGTCGCCCGCGTAAGGATTGGTGAGCCGCTCGTAGCCAAAGGTGGATACCGGGCCGTGACCAGGAATGAAGGTCACCTCGTCGCCCAGCGGGAATAACCGCTCGCGGATCGAGCGGATCAGCGCCGGGTGATCGCCACGCGGGAAATCGGTGCGGCCGATCGAGCCCTTGAACAGCACATCCCCGACAAAGGCGGTTTGGCTGGCGCGATGAAAAAAAGCCACGTGGCCGGGGGTATGGCCAGGGCAATGCAGCACTTCCATAATCTGGTTGCCGACACTCACCGTATCGCCCTGCTCCAGCCAGCGATCGGGCGTGAACGCCGGAGTATGCGGAAAGCCGAACATCGCGCTCTGCTGCGGCAGCGACTCCAGCCAAAAGGCGTCCTCGCGCTGCGGCCCTTCGATCGGAATTACCAGCCTGGCCGCGAGTTCCGTAGCCGCTCCGACATGGTCTATGTGGCCGTGGGTCAGCAGCAGCTTGGTCAGATGCAGGCCGTTTTCCTGAACACCGGCAAGCAGCACCTCGGCATCACCACCAGCGTCGATCAGGGCTGCCTCCAGAGTTTGCTCGCACCAGACCAGAGAACAGTTCTGCTCGAACGGGGTGACGGGGATGATGAGGTATTTCATGGATTCGGTATTTATCCTGCGGGAATGATATCGGTGACTAAAACAAGATAACCATCAGTTTGCCACTTCACATCGTAGTCTAGCAGCCTCATGCCGAAAACACGCTTGCTGTCATTCTTCCCATAGTAAGCCGGACGCGGGTCCTGGCTCAGAATCTGACGAATCAGCAACTCCAGTTCCGGCACCGCCGCGCAGCGATCAAGCGCAGGCTGGCTGAAATTCACCTCGAACAAGGAGGCAGGAGCTTCCGCCGCAAAACCACCGGTTGCACCGGGAATTACATCCGAATACGGCAGGTAGGGTTTGATATCCAGCACCGGCGTGCCGTCCATCAGATCCACGCCCTTCAGGTGCAACAGCACCCGCCCCGGCTCGGCTTCGATACGTTCCAGTTCGACCGCCGACAGGCCGATGGGGTTGGGGCGATGGGTGGAGCGGGTGGCAAATACACCCAGGCGGCGATTGCCGCCCAAGCGCGGTGGGCGCACCGTCGGCTTCCATGGCTCGTCCAGGCAAGCGTGAAAAACGAAGCTCACCCAGATGTGCGAAAAACCCTCCAGCCCGCGCACCGCCTCTGCCCGGTTATACGGTGGCAGCAGTTCCAGCACCGCCCGCGCCGCCGACACAAGGCCGGGCTGGCGTGGGATGCCGAACTTTTCTTTGAAACAGGAATGGATAACGCCGATTGGCGCGAACGTGAACATGGGGCGGATTATATTCCATGCCCACAGCGGAGGCGATGGGGTAAAATGGCCACTGTTGTTTGTTTCCGGGAGTTGCATCATGCGCATCGAAGTCCACGTTCACGGCATCCTCAACATCTGCAAGGGCGTCACCCTGACTCAGATAGAAAACGGCCTGCGGAAGTGGCTGGATTATCTGGATGCGGAATCCATCGCCGAAGCGCGCAGCATGGAGCAGGATGAGCCCGGCATCGTCTTTCACCGTCCCGAGCGCACCCTGGAAGTATGCTGGACCGGAGAAGTCGGCAGGAATTTCGTGAGCCGGCTACAGGACACGCTGTACGAACTCGGCCCTCTAACCGAGAGCGCTTCCCAGATCGAACTGACCTACTACTATGAAGATGGCCGCGACGAATACCAGATTCTCTTTGTCGGCCCGAGCGAGGAATCCATCCACCTGGCGCAACGACAGCATATGATCGAGGACGTCGCCAGCCTGCTCTCCCGCCATTTCAGCCAGGAAGATGTCGTGCAGGTCACTGATCTGGTCAATGTCCTGTTCGACCACGACCTGGAAAAACGCAAGAGTGCCGAGTCCGAGCCCGATTTCCAGCTGACGGGAGGGAGCCTGCTCCACTTCAGGAAGAAACACCTGCATTAAAATCCAGTACAACGTTTTACCGCCGGGGAGACCCCTCCCCAACCTTCCTTTACAAGCGGGGAAGGAATGATTACCTCCATCCCATCGATTCTTCACACCTTATCGTTCGGCTAGAAAATTCTGGGTCAACCAATCCACATGGGGCTCTCAGCGGAAAAACCCCCTCTGGATTATCTTCCTTGGCTCATAAATACTTGACTAATTCTATCTGGGATTACTATACTTTGTTTACCCAGTAGAAACAGTCTATTACCCGTATCCATTCCATGGTTATTACGGGGAATTGAGAGCTAGTTTTTTATTTCAATTTTTTAGGAGATAACACCATGGCCAAGAAACAACACGACACGCCGCTTCTCGACCAGCTGGAAAGCGGCCCATGGCCCAGCTTTGTGACCGGCCTCAAGCGTCTGGCCAATGACAACGACATGATGGTTGACCTGATGGGTCAGCTGGAAACATCCTACGCGACCCGAAAAGGTTACTGGAAGGGCGGTACCGTTGGCGTGTTCGGCTATGGCGGCGGTGTGATCCCGCGTTTTTCCGAGCTCAAGGACGAGAACGAGAAACATGTCTATCCCGATGCGGCCGAGTTCCACACCCTGCGCATCCAGCCACCTGCCGGCATGCACTACACCTCCGACCTGCTGCGCAAGATGGCCGATGTGTGGGAGCGGCATGGTTCGGGCCTGATCGCCTTCCACGGCCAGTCTGGCGACATCATGTTCCAGGGCGCGACCACGGCAAACGTGCAGCCGGCTTTCGACGAACTGAACGAAATGGGCTTCGACATGGGGGGTGCCGGCCCTGCCGTGCGTACCTCCATGGCCTGCGTCGGTGCTGCCCGCTGCGAACAGTCCTGCTACGACGAAGCCAAGGCGCTGCGCACCGTGGTCAACACTTTCCTCGACGACATGCACCGTCCGGCCCTGCCGTACAAGTTCAAGTTCAAGTTCTCCGGCTGCCCGAACGACTGTGTCAACTCGATTCAGCGTTCCGACATGGCCACCATCGGCACCTGGCGAGACAATATCCAGACCGACGACGTGCTGGGCAAGAAGTGGTTCGCCAAGCATGGCATGGATGAACTGGTCAACGACGTGATCAGCCGCTGCCCGACCAAGGCGCTGTCCCTGAAGAACACCAAGGACGTCTCCACGGCCGAAGGCATCTCCAGCGTCGCGATCAACGACACCCAGTCGATGCAGATCGAAAACCACAGCTGCGTACGCTGCATGCACTGCATCAACGTCATGACCGGCGCTCTGGCTCCGGGCAAGGACAAGGGCGTGACCGTCCTGATGGGCGGCAAGAGCGTGCTGAAGATCGGTAC
>JAHJJI010000092.1 GCA_018823025.1 Gammaproteobacteria bacterium
AATAAGATCACCCCGGCCGACATCTCCGATCCCCAGGAGTTGATTGCCCGTGCCAAGGAGCTCACCGTCGAACTCGATACCCCGATTACCCCGGGCTTCGATGCCCTGGTGTTCAAGGCCTCACGCGGCATCGAGGACATCTACGAGCTGACCTATATCCGCAAGGACGGCAGCCGCTTTCCGGCAGTGGTGTCGGTCACGGCCCTGCGCGACGCGCAGGACGCCATCATCGGCTACCTGTTGATCGGTACCGACAACACCGCGCGCAAGCAGATCGAAGTTGAGCAGAAGCTGCTCGATCAGCGCCTGCGCGATCAGCAGTTCTACACGCGCTCACTGATCGAATCCAACATCGATGCGCTCATGACCACCGATCCGTCCGGCATCATCACCGACGTCAACAAGCAAATGGAGTCGCTCACCGGTTGCACGCGCGACGAGCTGATCGGCGCGCCGTTCAAGAATTACTTCACCGATCCGGAGCGGGCCGAAGCGGGCATCAAGCGGGTGCTGAGCGAGAAGAAAGTCTCCGACTACGAGCTTACCGCGCGAGACCGGGACGGGAAAGAAACGGTGGTGTCCTACAATGCGACCACCTTCTACGATCGGGACAGGAAGCTGCGGGGCGTGTTCGCCGCTGCGCGCGACGTCACCGAACGTAAACGCCTGGATCAGGTGCTCCAGGAAAAAAACCTCGAATTGGAGAGTGCCAAATTCGTGGCAGAAAAAGCCAACCTTGCCAAGTCGGCCTTTCTTTCCAGCATGAGCCATGAACTGCGCACCCCGCTCAATGCCATCCTCGGCTTCGCCCAGTTGCTGGAGGGCGGTTCGCCACCGCCAACGGCGACCCAGCTTGTCAAGCTGAACCAGATTATCAAGGCTGGATGGTATCTGCTCGAACTGATTAACCAAATCCTCGACCTCGCGGTGATCGAGTCCGGCAACCTGTCGCTATCGCGGGAACCGGTGTCGCTGATCGAGGTGATGCGTGAATGCCAGGCCTTGATCGAACCGCAGGCGCAACAGCGCGGCATCCAGTTAAACTTTCTCCCCTTCGACCACGCCTGGTTTGCCCATGCCGACCGGACCCGAGTCAAGCAGGTGCTGATCAATCTGCTTTCGAATGCGATCAAATACAACCGCGAGCAGGGGACGATAACGGTGGAGTTCACGGTAAGCACCCCGGAACGCATCCGCATCAGCATCAAAGACAGCGGAGAGGGATTGCCTCCGCAAAAGCTGGCGCAGCTATTCCAGCCGTTCAATCGTCTCGGGCAAGAGAACGGCGCCGAGGAAGGAACAGGCATCGGACTGGTGGTCACCAAGCAACTGGTCGAGTTGATGGGCGGCACTATCGGCGTGGAAAGCACCGTTGGTGTAGGCAGCGAATTCTGGATCGAACTGATCCGGGACGTGATGCCACAACTTCCTGCCGGAGAGCCCTTGCCCGCAGAACTTGCGCCGCAAGCTCGGCCAAACGCGGCGCTACGCACCCTGCTCTATGTGGAAGACAATCCGGCCAACCTGATGCTGGTCGAGCAAATCATTGAAGACCACCCCCATTTGCGCTTGCTGAGCGCGCACGATGGCAATCTCGGCATCGCGGTTGCGCGCACCCATCTCCCGGACGTGATCCTGTTGGACATCAATCTGCCTGGCATCAGCGGTTTTCAAGTGCTGAAAATCCTGCGTGAAGATCCGCTAACGGCACACATCCCGGTGCTTGCCATCAGCGCCAATGCGATGCCACGCGATGTCGAAAAAGGCCTGGAGGCGGGATTTTTTCGCTATCTCACCAAGCCGATCAAAGTACAGGAGTTCATTGTGGCGCTGAACATGGCCCTGGACCTTGCGGAAACGGGGAAAAACGGCAGCATTCACCCGAGAGGGCAATAATCCTAGGAACCTCAGTTGACCGCTTAACTGGATATTTAATATTATGATTTCAATAAATATTTTCACTGCTTACCGTTTCACCCGGTGCGTGAATGCGCTACAGGGTAAATTGCACGGTTATGACGGCGCATGGCTGTGTTACAACGCCTTGGAATGGAACGACCATTCCGCGTTGTTGTGCCTTGCCCTACACCCCCATAACCGCACACTCAACCCCGTCCAACTAAGGTTTCTAGGATAATGGTCAGTCCCGCCGATTTTCTGAATGCCAGCATTCTGATCGTCGACGATCAGGAAGCCAATGTTCAGCTGCTGGAGGAAATGCTGCGTGAAGCCGGCTATCGGTGCGTTACGTCGACAATGGATCCGCATGCCGTCTACGCGCTGCACCGCGACAACCACTATGACCTGATCCTGCTCGATCTGCAGATGCCCGGCATGGATGGCTTCCAGGTGATGGAAGGGCTGAAGGAAATCGAAACCGATGGCTACCTTCCGATCCTCGTGATCACAGCCCAACCGGGCCACATGCTACGGGCGCTGACCGCCGGCGCAAAGGATTTCATCAGCAAACCCTTTAACATGATGGAAGCCAAGACGCGCATACACAACATGCTGGAAGTGCGGTTGCTGTACAAGCAACTCGAGGATCACAGTCGTGAGATGGAGTTGCTGGCGTTGCATGACGCGCTGACCGGGCTGCCGAACAGGCGGCTTTTAATGGAAAGACTTTCGTTGGCCATCGCCCATGCGCGCAGGAACAAGCGCACTATGGCGGTGATGTATCTGGATCTGGACGGGTTCAAGCTGCTCAACGATACTTTGGGCCACGATGCGGGCGACACGCTGCTAAACTCGGTCGCCGCTCGCCTGGTGGCCGCAGTGCGACAGGAGGACACGGTGGCGCGCCTGGGTGGCGACGAATTCGTGATCGCATTGTGGGAAATAAGTCATGCCGATGATGTGGGCTATCTGGTGTCAAAAGTGATGCAGTCCTTGTCACAACCCTATCGCATTCAAGACCGCGACGTGAGCATGACGGCCAGCGTCGGTGTCAGCATTTATCCCACGCATGGCGAGAATGTGGATACGCTGATGAAGAGTGCGGATCTGGCTTTGTATGAGGCCAAACGTGCAGGCAAGAACGATTACAGCATCGCAACGGGCAGCCAAGCTGTTGGCAAGGGTGGGTTGTTGACGTAACCTGCTCTCATAGGGCTGAGTCTCAGTGAAAATGAATGAAATCGGACAAATACAATGATTAGCGAACAGGAAATTTTCAACGCCAGCATTCTGATCGTTGACGATCAGGAAGCCAACGTGCTTCTACTAGAGGAAATGTTGCGTGATGCCGGCTATGCTTGCATTAAGTCGACAACGGATCCCTATGCCGCCTGCGAGCTGCATCGCCAAAACCGTTATGACCTGATCCTGCTCGATCTGCAGATGCCCGGCATGGATGGATTTCAGGTAATGGAAGGCCTGAAGGAAATCGAAATCGATGGCTATCTTCCGGTACTCGTAATCACCGCTCAACCCGATCACAAGCTGCGTGCGCTCGCCGCTGGCGCGAAAGATTTCATCGGAAAACCATTTGATCTGATCGAAGTGCAGACGCGTATCCGTAACATGCTGGAAGTAAGGCTGTTGTACAAAAAACTCGAGAATTCCAACAAGGTGCTAGAGCAGACGGTACTGGAACGGACCGCCAAGCTACGTGAAAGCGAAGCGCGTTTTCGCCGTCTGACCGAGCTATCGTCCGACTGGTACTGGGAGCAGGACGTAAACGGGCATTTCACCAAGATTTTCGGCCCGGTGTTTGAAATGCTCGGAATCAGGGTCGACGACGAGCTGGGCCGGATACAGGATGACCAGGGGGCGCGCTGGAATGAGAGCGAGCGAAAGGAACTTGAGGCGAACCTGGCCGCCAGACGGCCGTTCCTGGATTTCGTCTACAGCCGGACCAACCCCAATGATTCTCGGCAATATTTAATGGTCAGCGGGGAACCGATGTTTGACACCTCTGGCCGCTATATTGGCTATCGCGGGATAGGCAAGGACGTGACTGAAACGATGAATCCTGGCGATGAATTGGCTCAGAATCACTAGATTTCTTCAAATCTGAAGTCGTTTGGCAATAGTAGCGTCCAACGGGTTAAGCAGCGATCCTTTCTACATAATATCGCTGTGTGAAGCACTGGTTTTTATTGTTCTTTCAGCCTGCAGAAAATCCCCAAAGTTCTTGGTAGCATCACGAACCACACGGTGGCTAGCCGACACAAAAACCCAAGCTTCCAACGGAGTAGATGGATAGGCGTAGTGGGGATGCTGTCGACTAAAGCCGTTGGTTTTTACCAAAGAGATTGAAATAGATGACCAACCCACAATGGTTCATGCTCGTAGGCGGCCTGTTGCTTGTCATGGGCCTTACTCCCTCCCTCCTCAAGCGCCTGCCTGCCACATCAGCCATTATCTATCTGGCGGTTGGACTGCTGGTAGGGCCTACGGTCCTCAATTTGTTTCATTTCAATCCGCTCAAGGAATCGGCGCTGCTGGAAGTATTGACCGAAGTGGCTGTACTGATTTCGTTGTTTTCGGCTGGCATCAAAATGCCTGTGCCGTTCAGTTTTGCACGTTGGCGCACGCCAGTTTTGCTGGCAACGGTATCGATGACTGTTACTGTCGGGATGGTCGCTGCTTTCGCCTACTATGTACTTGGCCTGCCGCTGGGTGCGGGCGTGTTATTGGGTGCCATCGTTGCCCCGACCGATCCGGTGCTGGCGACTGACGTCCAGATCCGCCATCCCGGTGACCGCGACCATCTGCGCTTCACATTAACCTGCGAAGCGGGCATGAATGACGGTACTGCCTTTCCCTTTGTGATGCTGGGAATGGGCTTGCTGGGCCTGCATGAGATCGGTGATTCTGGCCTGCAATGGGCCTTGGTCGACATACTGTGGGCCACGCTGGGCGGAATTGCCATAGGCGTGGTTGCCGGGGTCACGTTGGCACATTTGGGATGGAAGCTGCGTGGCGAGCTACACAAGCACGAACTGATGGATGATTTTCTCGGGCTTGGCTTGATAGGCGTGGTGTACGGTTTATGTGTATTGCTTCATGCGTGGGGATTTCTGGCCGTATTTTTCGCCGCCGTCGCGCTGCGCCAGACTGAGCTGAAACTCGCCAACAACCCCAAAAATTACCCTGACTCGCGGTCGCTCCATGAAATCAGGCTGGCAGATTCGACAAGCCCTGATCCCGAAGTAACGCCCACCGTCAGCCAAGGGTCTCTGATATTCAAGGAGCATCTGGAGCGACTGTCGGAGCTAATGCTGATCCTGCTGCTAGGCGGGACACTGTTTATCGACTCGTGGAGCTGGCGGGCGGTAGGGTTGGCGCTATTTCTGTTTATGGTCGCGCGCCCGCTCAGTGTCCTCATCGCCCTGCTGGGCTCCAGCACATCATGGAAAATGCGCGGCCTGACAGGCTGGTTCGGGGTGCGCGGCATCGGCTCGCTTTACTATCTTATGTTCGCCATACAACACGGACTGCCTGAAGCGTTGGCGCTGGAGTTTATTCAACTGACGCTGATCGTGGTTGCGATGTCGATACTCATGCATGGCATCAGTGTCAAACCGCTGATGAGTCATTTCTGGCGACGCCACAAGTAGGCCTTGGCATATAAGAGGTTTTCAAAAGCGTCTGCAGGGCGGCAGGATTACAGTGATGATCCTGGACCGCCGTCGTTTTGCATCACTCCAAAACGACTCAATGCCTGTCCCGGTATGAAAAATCAGATTCAACCTGGAAAAATCTGTTGAACCGCAAAGGACGCAAGGGACGCGAAGGAATTCAAAGACTTGAACGACTTAACAGGCTCACCCGATGGGTGATGTGGATTAATTCATTAACTCATTGTTCTACCTTGCGAACCTTTGCGTCCTTTGTAGTTAAATGCCGTTTTTAGGTTCAAAGGAGCCCTGAGCTTGTTGCAAATATAATTGCTCAACCTTTTTGCGGGCCCACGGTGTTCTCCGTAAAAATTTCAAGCTGGATTTGATGCTGGGATCGTGAGTAAAGCAGCGCACAGGCACAACGGTAGCCATCGCCTCCCAGCCCATGCTCTCGGATAGCCGTGTGACGATGGCTTCGAGGGTAATGCCGTCCAGACTGGGAAGGCTTGCTGTTTTTTCGATGTCGTCCATGCCCACATTTTACAGACGATTGCCCTGCTTGCGTATTGATAATGGGGTCCTTTGTTTTCAGGAGGTGCTGGCCCTGAGACGAATTCGGATCGGATGCGTATCGACAGCCGAACAGCCGAATTGCCCAGGCTGCCTTGCCCGCAAACCGACCTTCAGGATGTAAGCCGATATTGGCTTACGGCTTGTCTCACCAACGTGGACAGCGGTATGTGCGACAGCGCACAGACCCGCCTTTCAAATAGGGCTATCTTGTTTCTTTAAGATGCACAAGAAATGCAGGCGAAGGCAACGTGCGCAAATCGAATCATTATGAAGTATTGGTTCGCCTGCAAAATGGCGCGACGCAAACTTTTAGCTTTGCGACCGACCCAAGCTTTAAGGTGGGCGATGCAGTCAAAATCAGCGATGGCGTAATCGTGCGCAATCCCTGAACAACGAAGCAAAGAAGCACTACGGCGAATAAGCCGCCAGGCAGGAATTAACCTGGTCCTGGATTTTTAAAATGGAGGTATTCCAAATGAGCACGATACAAAAATTAGCTGTTAATGCAGTAGCAGCAATCTTGTTTTTCAGCCTGGCGGGTTGTGCCGGAATGTCGCAGCAGGATAAAAATACCGCAATCGGCGCTGGTGTCGGCGCTATTGGCGGCTCGGTCCTGACCGGCGGCAGCACTGCCGGCACGGTGGGCGGCGCGGCGGTCGGCGGTATCATTGGTCACGAGATCAACAAATAACATCACAGTCATCTACGCACAGCCGTGCCAGCGCTCATTGGGCTGGAACGGCTGTATGCGTCCCTTGGAAACAGGGGTTTTCGAAAGGCTAACAAGACTATCTGATCGCCTTATGTGCGATACCGCACGGAAGTGTCTGGATAAATAAAGGTAGTATGTAAAAGGTTAGAGCTGGTGTCGTATTCCGTTGGCAACCATGACACCGATTTTGCTTATCGAACAGGAGGTCACAAAATGCTGAAAATTCGCCACGTATTAATTGTACTGGGACTGCTGTTGTCCTCAGCGGCTTCTGCTGAGGTTCAGGTGAGCATCGGTATCGGGTTCCCCAACGCAAGCATCGGGATCAACCTGCCGGCATATCCGCAACTAGTCCGCGTGCCAGGTTACCCGGTTTACTACGCGCCACGACTGGCAGCGAACTTCTTCTTTTACGACAGTCTTTTCTGGGTTTACCAGGATGATAACTGGTACGCCAGCTCTTGGTACAACGGCCCCTGGGGAATGGTGGGTCCAGAAGCTGTACCGGTATACGTCCTGCGTATCCCGGTGCGCTACTACCGCCAGCCACCCCCCTACTTCCGCGGGTGGAGACCAGATGCGCCGCCACGCTGGGGTAATCACTGGGGTCATGATTGGGAACAGCGCAGAAGCGGTTGGGACAAATGGAACCGTCGCGCTGCCCCGGCGCCAGCCCCGTTGCCTGTCTACCAGAAGCAGTATTCAGGGGATCGCTATCCCCATCAAGTGGAGCGGCAGCGGGAGCTTCAACAGCAGCGTTACCGTTATCAGCCACGTGATCCCGTAGTGCGGCAACACTATCAGGAACGGGCAGAGCAACGAGCGCCTGCTCAGCAGGAAAGACTGAGAGGACCTGAGGATAGAGGTTCCAGGCAGCAGGATATCCAGCGTTCTATGCCACGCCAGCAGGATGATCGAGCCACCCCGCGTTCACAGTCGCCGCAAAGAGGAGGTGAAGACGTTCAGAGATCAGCACCTGCCTCTCCACGACAGGAACGCCAGGAAGTTCAAGACCGCAGGCAGTCATCACAGCCAGGCGCAGATCAGCGCGAACAGCAAATGCCAAGATCACAGGGCCGGGAAGAAAGGCAGCAAGGCAAGGACGCCGCACGCGAGCCCAAACGGGGGCAAGGACAGGAGCGTGAAAGGGGCCGGGATCGCAACGAGTAATACCCGTTGAGCCGATGTCTGTGAACTTGCATAACGTGACAATTAGAAAAGTCATCGGCTCACGTCTTCACAAATTAATCAAGAACCACTAACAACAGGTGATCCAGCATGAAACTTTTTTTGATCGCAGCGGCAGTAGCCGTTGCTACCCTCACCACCCCGGCACTCGCTGCCGATGTTGGCGTCTCGGTCAGCATCGGCCAACCCGGCTTCTATGGCCAAATCGACATCGGCGATTATCCGCAGCCACAAGTAATCTATCGTCAGCCGATGGTCATCGAACGAGTACCGATGGATCGCCCGCCGATCTACCTGCGCGTACCTCCGGGCCACGCCAAACATTGGAGCAAAAACTGCCGCAAATACAACGCCTGCGGCGAGCGAGTCTACTTTGTGAAAGATGGCTGGTACAACCGCGAGTATGTTCCGCGTTATCAGGAACAACATCGTGATCGCAGGGATGACCGCCGCGACGAGGGCAGGGATGACCGTCGTGGAAAGCAAAAGAACGACCACAAAGGCAACGGCAAAGGTCGTGATCACTAGTCGGCAGTCAACTTGAAAACGACCTTCGCCATTCCGGCGTGCGCTGGAATGGCGGAATTTGATTTGTTCAGCACCTCCCTAACATCCGTTCACTTCGGTTGATGAATTGAATACACAGTAACCCTGTCAGAGTCAGGTCCTGATGCCATTACCTTGGCACCATCATTCATGAAGGCCGCGCTCAGCTGGTCAACTTTAACACCAACCGCATTTACGTCAGCTGCCGCACCCGCCAAGACTTCGGCCCTATCGCTATTCGGTAGCGCATCGACCGATCTTATTGTCACCACGCCTTAACGGCATTAACACTGAATTAGCAGCGTCTTGAAGCCTGGATCTGCAAAAATAGCTGCTTTAACCTTGGCTGTAATATTGGCAGCGCTGTTCCAGATCAGCAGACGTAAATATTAATAACGGTCTATAAATAAAGGCAACGTCCACTTTCGACGCTAACGATTCGGGGTTTACTGCTAAAAAACAGCTTGGCCGGCATAAAAACAAGAAAGGGTGACACTGAGATGGGAAATAACCATAACAGCCCGTTGCCAGCCGATGCGCTGGTGATCTTCGGCGTAACCGGCGACCTCGCCTACAAGATGATCTTTCCGGCGCTCTACGCGATGGCCAGGCGCGGCGCTCTCAACGTGCCGGTGGTTGGTGTCGCCGCCTCGCAGTGGAGCCTGGCGCAACTGCGCAAACAGGCGACGGACAGCATCAGACAAGCGGGCAGGATCGCTGACCGGAGCGCCCTCGACCACCTTCTTTCCCTGCTCCAGTATGTGGGCGGAGATTATAACGACCCGGGCACGTTCAAAGCACTCAAACTGGCGCTGGGCGATGGCCGGCGCCCGGCGCACTACCTTGCCATTCCTCCCGTTTTGTTCGCGACGGTTATCAAAGGGCTCAATGCTGCGGGCCTGGCCGATCTGGCGCGCGTCATCGTCGAAAAACCGTTCGGGCGCGACCTGGCTTCGGCGCGAGAACTCAACCGCATCGCGCTGTCAGTGTTTCCGGATGATTCGATCTTCCGCATCGACCACTATCTCGGGAAGGAGGCGATCATGAATATCCTCTATTTCCGTTTCGCCAATTCGTTCCTTGAACCGATCTGGAACCGCAACAGCGTGGCCAGTGTGCAGATCACGCTGGCCGAGGATTTCGGCGTGAAGGGTCGCGGTGCATTTTACGAAAGCGCGGGTTGCCTGCGCGACGTCATCCAGAACCATCTGTTCCAGATTGTCGCGCTACTTGCCATGGAACCCCCTGCTTATCAGGGCTATGCCGCTGTCCACTGCGAGAAAGCCAAAGTGTTCCAGGCCATGCGCCCGCTAAGGCCGGACGACGTGGTGCGTGGCCAGTACGCCGGCTACCGGAAAGAGCCAGGAGTGGCGAAAGACTCGGACGTCGAGACGTTCTGTGCCCTGCGGCTGTTTATCGACTCGTGGCGCTGGGAAGGCGTGCCGTGGTACCTGCGATCAGGTAAATGTCTGGCGACCACAGCGGCCGAAGTTCTGGTGGAGTTAAAACCGCCGCCGCAAAGGCTGTTCGACGACTCGGCGCCGATGAACGGGCGGGCCAATTATCTGCGCTTCCGGCTCTCCCCCAACTCCGCCGTCGCCCTCGCTGCGCGTGTCAAGCGCGCAGGCAAGGAGTTCGTCGGCGACCAGCACGAGCTCTATTTGCTGAATGAACAGATGGGCAAAGAAACACCTTACGAAAGACTGCTGGGTGACGCCATGGCCGGTAACGGTGCGCTTTTCACCCGCGAGGACGCGATTGAGGCTGCCTGGGCGGTGGTCGATCCAGTTCTTGTCACGCACCATCGGGCTTACCCCTACAAGCCCGGCAGCTGGGGACCGAAACAAGCTGACGCGCTGATTGCCGCAGATGGAAGCTGGCACAACCCAACACTAGTGAAGGAGAAAAAATGAAATCGACACAACAACTGCACGATCTCGGTCAGAGCCTGTGGCTCGACAATATCACGCGCGGACTGCTGACAAGCGGCACACTTGAGCGCTATATCAGAGACTTTTCCATAACCGGGCTGACCTCGAATCCCACGATCTTCGATCAGGCCATCAGAAATACCGACTTCTACGACGCTGCCATCCGCCAAAAAGCGCTGGCCGGCAAGTCAGGCGAAGCACTCTTTTTTGAACTGGCGCTGGAGGACCTGATCCAGGCCGCCGATCTCTTTCGCCCCGTCCACAATGCGACCGGCGGCGTGGATGGCTGGGTATCGCTGGAGGTGTCGCCTTTGCTGGCGGATAACACGGCCGGCACCATACAGGCGGCGGTGCAACTTCATGCTCAGGCGCAACGCCCGAATCTATTCATCAAGATACCGGGCACCGATGCAGGCATTGCTGCGGTCGAGGAAACCATTTTCGCCGGTGTGCCGGTGAATGTGACCTTGCTGTTCTCCCGTGAACACTACATCGCCGCTGCCGAGGCGTATATGCGCGGCATCGAACGGCGCATCGCTGCCGGCCTCGATGCCAAGGTTGCTTCAGTGGCATCGATTTTCGTCAGCCGCTGGGACGTCGCCATCAAGGACAAGGTTCCAGATGCGCTACGCAACCGCCTCGGCATTGCCATCGGCATGCGCACCTACAAAGCCTATTGCGATCTGCTGGCCGCGCCGCGCTGGCAAAAATTGGCCGGTGCAGGCGCCCTGCCGCAACGCTTGCTGTGGGCCAGCACCGGCAGCAAGGATCCTGCTGCACCGGACACGCTTTATCTTGGGGCTCTCGCGGCGCCGGATACCATCAACACCATCCCCGAGAAGACGCTGCTCGCCTTTGTCGAGCACGGTGAAGTAAAAGGCGCCTTGCCGCCTGACGGCGGTGATGCCGAAACGCTGCTCGCCGAATTTGCACGGGCTGGAGTGGACGACAGGGAACTTGCGGTTACGCTCCAGCATGAGGGCGCGCAATCTTTCGCAAAATCCTGGAACGACCTGATGGGCTGCATTGCGTCAAAAAGCGCTGCGCTTGGGCAAGCCCACCCGGATGGAGCCAAGCCATGACAGTCGCAGCGCAGATCAACCCGCTGTGCATCAATACCTGCGCACGCTTTCCATCAACGCCGTGCAGTAGTCGCAACAGGGGATTGCGTCCATGATAAATAGGTAGGAGACACCATGAATGAACAAACACGGGGCAGCCACCCGATAGACGGCCTTCTCCCTGCGGACGTCGAAGGATTCGATTCCCTGGTCGAACTGGCTCTGGATATGCGCTGGTCGTGGAGCCATGTCACCGACGAGGTGTGGCGACAGCTGGACCCGGTGCTGTGGGAGCTGACGCATCACCCGTGCGATGTCCTGCAGACGGTCTCACGGGAGAAGATCCAGAACGTACTCGCCGATCCGGCCTTCCGCAACAAGATCGATGCCATGGTGCAGTCCAAGAAGCAGGCAGCGGAGGCGCCAGCGTGGTTTCAGCAACATCATCCCGATGCCCCCCTGACCTGCGTAGCCTATTTCAGCCTGGAATTCATGTTGAGCGAAGCCCTCCCGATCTATTCGGGAGGGCTGGGCAATGTGGCCGGCGATCAGCTCAAGGCCGCCAGCGATCTGGGCATTCCGGTGGTCGGCGTGGGTCTGCTCTACCAGCAGGGCTATTTTCGCCAGATTATTGACCAGGACGGCGCGCAACAGGCTCTTTATCCGTACAACGATCCAGGGCAATTGCCGATCAGCCCCCTGCGCAAGCCGAATGGAGAGTGGTTGCGATTAGAGGTTGCGTTACCCGGTTACTCGGTATGGCTGCGCGCCTGGCAGGTTCAGGTCGGTCGCGTGAAACTGTACCTGCTGGACAGCAATGACGCAGCAAACTACCCGGCACATCGCGGGATCACCAGCGAGTTGTACGGGGGCGGACCGGAGTTGCGGCTGCAACAGGAGATGGTGCTCGGGATCGGCGGATGGCGATTACTCCGTGCGCTCGGCCTCCAGCCGGAAGTCTGTCACCTCAACGAAGGTCATGCGGCCTTCGCCGTGCTGGAGCGCGCCCGTAATTTCATAGAGGAATCCGGTCAGCCTTTTGATGTGGCTCTGGCCGTAACCAGAGCGGGCAACCTGTTCACTACGCACACGGCGGTAGCCGCCGGCTTCGATCGTTTTGCTCCGTCCCTGATCGAACAATACCTCAGTGGTTATGCCAGAAAATTGGGGATCACGCTCCACGACCTGCTGGCGCTCGGCCGCCAGAACCCGGATGACCCGTCGGAGAGTTTCAACATGGCCTATCTGGCGATCCGCGGAAGTGGCGCGGTGAATGGCGTAAGCCGCTTGCATGGGCAAGTGAGCCGCCACCTCTTCGAACCTCTCTTCCCGCACTGGCCGGCGGAGGAGGTGCCCATCGGCCACGTCACTAACGGCGTCCACATGCCGACCTGGGACTCGGAAGCCGCGGACGATCTTTGGACGGAGGCCTGTGGCAAGAACCGCTGGCTAGGGGAGTGGGAAACCCTGGAGCAGGACATGCGCCGCGTTTCAGACACCCGGCTCTGGCAATTCCGCATCGCCGCCAGCCAGTCTTTTGTGACCTACGTGCGCGAGCGCTTGACCAGGCAACTGGCCTCCTCCGGCGCGTCGGCCGAAGCAGTGGCGGAGGCGAGCCATCTTTTCGATCCCAATGTGTTGACCTTGGGCTTTGCGCGGCGCTTCGCCGCCTACAAACGCCCCAACCTGCTGCTGCACGATCCGGAGCGGCTGCTGCGCCTGTTGGCCAATCCGCAACGCCCGGTACAGCTCATCTTGGCTGGCAAGGCCCATCCCTCCGACTTGGAAGGGCAGGCCCTGATTCGGCAGTGGATACGGTTCATCCGACGGCCCGAGGCCCGCCGCCATGTGATCTTCCTCAGCGACTACAACATGCTCTTGAGCGAGTCCCTCGTGCAGGGGGTCGATGTCTGGATCAACACGCCCCGGCGGCCCTGGGAGGCGTGTGGAACCAGCGGCATGAAGGTACTGGTCAATGGCGGCCTCAATCTCTCGGAACTGGACGGCTGGTGGGCCGAGGCCTACACGCCGGAGGTGGGGTGGGCACTGGGGGATGGTCAGGAACATGATCACGATCCCGCCTGGGACGCGATTGAAGCCGAAGCCCTCTATGACTTGCTCGAGAACGAGGTGATTCCTGAATTCTATGCTCGTGACGAACAAGGCATTCCCAGCGCCTGGGTGAACCGGATGCGAGAAAGCATGGCGCAATTGACGCCGCGTTTCTGCGCCAACCGCTCGGTGTGCGAATACACCGATCAGCATTATCTTCCCGCGGCCTCAGCCTACCTTGCACGGGCTGTCGATAAAGGCGCAATCGGCGTGGATATGATTAATTGGCGGCACGCACTGGACCAAAAATGGACCGCACTGCGCTTCGGTGAAGTAAAGCTTGAAACCGATGGCGAGCAGCATGTATTCGAGATTCAAATGTATCTCGATGACCTGGACCCGGAGTCTGTGCGGGTCGAGCTTTATGCCAATGGTGCTAAGGGTGCTGCGCCGGAGCGAGTGGAGATGCAGCGCGTGCGGCAACTGGTGGGCGCAATAAACGGCTACGCCTATCGCGCAGGGGTTTCTGCCGCCCGCCCGGCTTCGGACTATACGGCGCGGCTCATCCCTCACCGCGATGGTGTGGCGGCTCCTCTGGAAGAGGCACATATCCTGTGGCAGCGGTGATTTCATCACACGTATAGCGCATTGCGCTACGAATAACTGGCTGCGGTTGAATTGAAATTTGGAAAATAACAAAGGAATAGAGCGTGAGCCTGGCTAAAGACAGCGTACTAACGATCAACGGCGGTTCGTCGAGCATCAAGTTCGCGCTTTATCAGACCAGCGAGCCGATGCCACGAGGGTTGACAGGAAAAATTGACCGCATCGGTTTACCTGGGACGAATCTGACTTTCAGCGATACGTCCCGAGGACAGCAAGGCAATCTGGCCATGGAAGTTGTCGATCATGGTTCGGCGGCGAATTTCTTGATCGACTGGCTCGAACAGCAGGTCGGTTTTACGCACGTCGTAGCAGTTGGGCACCGCGTGGTTCATGGCATGAAACACATCCAGCCTGAGCGGGTTTCTCAGGCATTGCTGGATGAACTGCACCGCATCAGTCCGTATGACCCGGAACATCTTCCGCGCGAGATTGAACTGATCGAGGCGTTCCGCCGGCGTTACCCACAACTGCCTCAGGTGGCCTGTTTTGACACGGCATTTCACCACACCTTGCCGCGCGTGGCCAAGCTCTTGCCTATCCCGCGTCGTTTCGATGCGATGGGGATCCAGCGCTACGGATTCCATGGTCTGTCCTATGCTTATCTTATGCAACAGCTCGCGCATATTGCCGGCGCGAAAGCAGCCCAGGGCCGTGTGATCCTGGCGCACCTGGGCAACGGGGCGAGCCTGGCGGCAGTTCGCGACGGTCAGAGCATCGATACCAGCATGGGGTTTACTCCGACTGGCGGTTTGACTATGGGGTCCCGGACAGGCGACCTGGATCCCGGCGTGGCATGGGTCTTGATGCAGAGTGAGAACCTGACACCCCAGCAGTTCAACCAGCTCATCAATCATGAATCCGGACTGCTCGGCATCTCCGAGACCAGTTCCGACATGCGAGATCTGATTGCATTAGAGGCAACCGACGAGCGCGCGGCAGAGGCGGTAGCCCTGTTTTGTTACCAGGCAAAAAAATGGATCGGTTCATACGCCGCGGCGCTGAGCGGACTGGATACGCTGGTGTTCGCAGGCGGCATCGGGGAAAGCGCGTCCGTAATACGCACCCGGATCTGCGCCGGGCTGGAATTTCTGGGTATCGAAATCGATGAAAAACGTAACGTAGCGAATGCGGACGCGATTTCCTCTGAAACCAGCAGGGTTACGGTTCGAGTCATGCACACGGATGAGGAAGTGATGATCGCGAAATCTGTCTGCCACGTTTTGGGTCTGCCGATTGAAAAGGAAGGTACATGAGCATGAAAATGAAAAAGCCAAAGATCAAGAACAATCCTTTGCCCCCCGATCTTCTGCGCAAGATGAATGCCTACTGGCGGGCAGCCAACTATCTGTCGGTTGGACAGATATATCTGTACGACAATCCGCTGCTCAAAAAGCCATTAAAGCTGGAACATGTGAAGCCGCGCTTGCTGGGGCACTTGGGGACCACGCCGGGCCTGAATTTTGTTTATGTCCACCTCAACCGGATCATCCGGCAATACGACCTGAGCATCATCAATGTCACCGGCCCCGGACACGGCGGGCCGGGCCTGGTGGCCAATACCTATCTGGAGGGGACTTACAGCGAGGTGTATCCGAACATTTCCCAGGACGAACAGGGCATGAAGAAGCTGTTCACCCAATTTTCTTTTCCTGGCGGCATCCCCAGTCACGTTGCACCAGAAACGCCGGGCTCGATTAACGAAGGCGGCGAACTCGGCTATGCCCTGTCACACGCCTACGGCGCCGCGTTCGACAATCCCGACCTGCTGGTGGCCTGCGTGGTGGGCGATGGCGAGGCAGAAACCGGCCCAATGGCGACCAGTTGGCACTCGAACAAATTTCTCAATCCGGTTCATGACGGTGCCGTGCTGCCCATTTTGCATTTGAACGGCTACAAGATCGCCGGCCCCACCGTGCTGGCGCGAATTCCCCACGACGAGTTGGAAGCGCTGTTCTGCGGCTATGGATACACACCGTATTTCGTCGAGGGCGACGACCCCGACGAGATGCATCAGCTGATGGCCGCCACTCTGGATGTGGTGGTTGCCGATATCCGGCGCATCCAGCGCGACGCTCGTACCAACGGCTTCGGCGAGCGCCCGCGCTGGCCGATGATCATCCTGCGCTCGCCGAAGGGCTGGACTGGTCCTGAATCAGTCGATGGCAAACCGGTCGAAGGGACATTTCACGCACATCAGGTGCCGGTAACTAATTTCGTCAAGGAGCCCAAGCATTTAAAGATTCTCGAACAGTGGATGAAAAGTTACCGGCCTGAAGAGCTGTTTGATGACCAGGGCAGGCTGATTCAGGAACTGGCCGAACTGGCGCCGACAGGCGAGCGGCGCATGGGCGCCAGCCCGCATGCCAATGGCGGCATGCTGCTGCGCGACCTTAAAATGCCGGACTTCCGCGACTATGCGGTCAAGGTACCGCAACCCGGCGAGGTGATAGCCGAAGCGACGCGCGCCCAGGGTGAGCTCATGCGCGACGTGATGAAGCTCAACGCCGAGGCACACAACTTCCGGGTTTTCAGCCCGGACGAAACTGCGTCGAATCGCTGGGGTGCGCTGTTCGAAGTGACGAACCGCTGTTCGACTGCAGAGATTCTTCCCGGCGACGAACATGTCGCGCCCGATGGCCGGGTGATGGAGATGTTGAGTGAGCATCAGTGCCAAGGCTGGCTCGAAGGTTATCTGTTGACCGGGCGCCATGGCTTTTTCTCATGCTATGAAGCCTTCATCCACATTGTCGATTCGATGTTCAACCAGCACGCCAAGTGGCTCGATGTGACGCGCGACATTGCGTGGCGCCGACCGATTGCTTCGTTGAACTACCTGCTCTCCTCGCACGTATGGCGTCAGGATCACAATGGCTTCAGCCATCAGGACCCGGGGTTCATCGACGTGGTAGCAAACAAGAAGGCTGAAATCATCCGCGTCTATCTGCCGCCCGATGCCAACACCCTGCTGTGGGTCACCGACCATTGCCTGCGCAGCCACAATGACGTCAATGTCATTGTCGCGGGCAAGCAACCGGAACTGCAATGGCTGGACATGGATGCGGCAATCCGGCACTGCACCGCCGGGCTTGGCATCTGGGAATGGGCCAGCAACGACGAAGGGGGAGATCCCGATGTTGTCATGGCCTGCTGCGGCGACGTGCCGACGCTGGAGACGCTGGCTGCGGTCAAGATTCTGCGCCAGCATTTTCCGGAACTGAAAATCCGCGTCATCAACATAGTGAATTTAATGACCCTGCAGCCGCAGAGCGAGCACCCGCACGGCATCTCCGACAAGGACTTCGACGTCCTCTTCACCCGGGACAAACCGATCATTTTTGCCTTCCACGGCTATCCCTGGCTGATCCACCGTCTGACCTATCGCCGCACCAATCACAAGAACCTGCATGTTCGCGGCTACAAGGAAAACGGCACGACCACCACGCCTTTCGACATGGCGGTGCTGAACGATCTCGACCGCTTCCATCTGGCGGGCGACGTCATCGACCGGGTGCCGAGCCTGGGTTCGCGCGCCGCTTATGCCAAACAGTTTCTGCGTGACAAGCTGCTCGATCACAAGACTTACATCGAGAAACACGGTGAGGACATGCCGGAGATTCGCAACTGGAAGTGGAGACTGATCCATGAATAAATTGAGACAAATTTGGAGCGATCTGCGGTCGAGCTTTTGGTTTTTGCCTTTTCTGATTGTCCTGGCCAGCATTGTTTACGCGGTGGTGTTGATCCAAATAGACTACGCCGGGGGTAACCGATGGCTGGCCAAGTGGCCACGGACATTTGGGGTCGGGTCGGAAGGCGCGCGCGATATTTTGTCTACGCTTGCCGGTTCGATGATGACCGTTATGGGCATCACGTTCGCCATGACCCTGCTGGCATTGGCGCTGGTGTCGAGCCAATACACCTCGCGCATCTTGCGCAACTTCATGCGCAGCCGTGTCACGCAGGTCACGCTGGGAACCTTTGCCGGAATTTTCGTCTATTGTTTGATCGTGTTGCACACTATTCGCACTGGCGATGCGCCATTCGTGCCCAGCCTGGCGGTGTTTTTCGCATTTGTTCTGGCGTTTGGCGGCATTGCTGTCCTCATTTTTTTTATTCATCACATCGCCTCGTCGATCCAGGCTTCCAGCATCATCGCCTCGGTCGCTCAGGAAACCATCGCGTCGATTGATCGGCTGTTCCCGGAAAAACAGGAACCCGGCACCGACAAAGCTGAGGGTGAACTGAACGAGCGGCCCCTTCCATCTCTGGATGAGAGGACTTGGTACGTGGTGCCGGCGGAGGTGAGCGGCTACATACAGAGCGTGGATATTGACGCCATCCTGCACCTGGCGCGGGACAGGAGGACCATCGTGCGGATGGAGCATGGCATCGGTGCGTTCGTTGTGCAAGATGCTGCGTTGGCATCGCTCGCCCTGACGTACCCGCCGGATCAGGAGACGATTGATGCCCTGAATGGGGCTTACAGTATTGGTCGCCATCGCACGGCTGATCAGGACCCCGCTTTCGGTATCAGGCAGATCGTGGATATGGCCTTGAAGGCCCTTTCGCCCGGCGTCAATGACACCTCGACGGCGGTGATGTGCGTGGATTACTTGACAGCGATTCTGGCTCGGCTGGTTTGTCGGCGATTACCGCCATCGCACCGTTACGAGGGAGAAACACTGCGTGTGATCGCCATCGTTCCGACCTTTGAAGGTCTGCTGGCCGAGGCGTTCGACCAGATTCGGGGTAGCGCCGCAGGCAATGTCGGCATCATGGCGCGTATGCTCGGCGCCATCGATACCATCGGCAGCCTGACGACCGATCAGCGGCGCAGGCAGGCGCTCGACGAACAGGTGCAATGGATTGCCGAACTGGCCGACCGCACCATCGAATCCACCCATGATCGCGCGCGGATCGAAAGGCGGCTGATGGAGGTGCGCGAAGCACTGGTATCTGAGCCCGCTTTGTGCGCATGGGAAGAGAGGGCATAGGGTTATGAAACCGAACCCGGAAATGGCAGGCACGACCTCGACTCCATTCGACACGGCAGTGATGAATGACCTGGATGGCTTTCATTTTATCGCCGACGTCATCGACCGAGCGCCCGCCCTGGAGTCGCCAGACGGCCTCAGTCAGGCCGAGGCGCAGACGAAAGGATGATGATGAAAATAAAGTCCAAGGACTTCCGGGTGAAGGAAGGCAAAAAAGTCAGCCTCAAGAAGTGGCCGACGCTGGTGAAACCTGCTTACAAATCGAAGAAGAAGTACAAAAAGCTACTCAAAAAACAGGTGACGGAGCTAAGTGAGCTGCAACGATTGCACTATGCATCCAACCGCTATGCGGTGTTGCTGATATTTCAGGCCATGGATGCTGCCGGCAAGGATGGGGCCATCCGGCACGTGATGTCCGGCATCAATCCCCAGGGTTGCCAGGTGTTCAGTTTCAAACACCCGAGTGCGACTGAACTGGAACACGACTTTCTGTGGCGCACCACGCAGTCCCTGCCGGAACGCGGCCGGATCGGAATTTTCAACCGATCCTATTACGAGGAGGTATTGATCGTTCGCGTGCATCCGGAAATTCTCCAGGGCCAAGGGCTTCCGGATGGCTTGCTCGACGAGAAAACAGTCTGGCCGGAGCGCTATCGTTCCATCGTGGACCAGGAGAACCATCTTTATCGTAACGGCACACGGATCATCAAGTTCTTTCTTCACCTTTCGGAGGAAGAACAACGCAAGCGCTTTCTCGATCGCATCGACGAGCCCGAAAAAAACTGGAAATTCTGTCTTGCCGACATTGTGGAGCGGAAATTCTGGAAACAGTACATGCACGCCTATGAGGCGTGCCTGAGTGCAACGAGCACCAAAAATTCACCCTGGTATGTCGTGCCCGCCGACGACAAGAAGAATGCCCGGCTGATTGTTTCCAGAATCATTCTGGATACCTTCAAGGCGCTCAAAATGAGCTATCCCGAAACCGACGCCAAGCGCCAGAAGGAATTGCTGTCGATTCGTCACCAGTTGATGAAAAAAGACTCGAGTGACAACTGAACTCGATAAATCGGCATATGCTGGCGACTTGGTTTCGCACTGGTTGGTGCGATACCGAACAGAAGTAGCGCGCAATGACAGGTAGTCTCGATAACTACTAAACTTTAACGCAGACACTTAATTATTCATTCGTGCGAAATAAACTTCATTTATTATTCAAAGAGGAAACACCCGTGGCCAAAATGGAACAACTGGAATTGAATGCGCATCGCAGTGAAATCGTTGCGGATATGCGCAGCCTGGTTGAAAAATATCGCACGATATTCGATTGGGATATTCCGGAAATTGACCAGGGTGCCGCAGATACGCTTATTTTGGCGGCAATGCACGAAGCCCTGGACGATATTGCAGCGAAATTGGCAGGTTAAATACCGGAGAGTGGTTATAGATAAGGGGGTATATTGAATAGCAAACCCAGTGTTCCAAACTTCGGCACGGTTGTCTCGGTCCGCGGGAGTGTCGTGGATATTGGGTTTGAAAAACGGTTGCCGTCCATCTACTCCTTGTTGCACGCGATGGAGGGGAAAATTGCCATCGAGGTGCTAGCGCAACTCGACGCCCACCGCGTACGCGGAATTGCGCTGACCCCAACTCAAGGCCTCGCCCGCGGTATGGCGGTGGAGGATACGGGAGGACCGCTGAAAGCGCCGGTCGGCAAGGAAATTCTCTCACGCATGTTCGACGTTTTCGGCAACGCCATCGACCGCCAGCCGGCGCCATCGGATGTTCAATGGCGCACGGTGCATCGTGCGCCACCGTCCCTGGCACGGCGTTCCACAAAATCCGAGCTGTTCGAGACGGGGATCAAGATCATCGATGTACTCATGCCGCTAGAACGCGGCGGCAAAGCGGGCTTGTTTGGCGGGGCGGGCGTGGGCAAGACGGTGTTGCTCACCGAGATGATCAACAACATGGTCGGGCAACACGAAGGCGTGAGCATTTTTTGCGGCATCGGCGAGCGCTGCCGCGAAGGAGAGGAGCTCTACCGCGACATGAAAGCAGCGGGGGTGCTGCCGAACATGGTGATGGTATTCGGCCAGATGAACGAACCCCCTGGTGCCCGTTTTCGCGTCGGCCATACGGCGCTAACGATGGCCGAGTATTTTCGCGACGACGAGCATCGCGATGTGTTGTTGCTCATCGACAACATTTTTCGTTTCATCCAGGCTGGCATGGAGGTGTCCGGCCTGATGGGGCAGATGCCGTCGCGCCTGGGTTATCAGCCGACCATGGGCACCGAGTTGTCGCAACTGGAAGAGCGCATCGCCAATACCGATACCGGTGCCATCACCTCGATCCAGGCGGTGTATGTGCCGGCGGACGATTTCACCGATCCGGCGGCGGTGCATACCTTCTCGCATCTCTCCGCCTCCATCGTGCTGTCGCGCAAGCGGGCGAGCGAAGGTCTTTACCCGGCCATCGACCCGTTGCAGTCCAGTTCCAAGATGGCCACGCCCGGCGTCATTGGCGAACGGCATTACGGCCTGGCGCAGGAAATCCGGCGCACGCTCGCGCAATACGCGGATCTGAAAGACATCATCGCGATGCTGGGCATGGAACAACTGTCGTCGGAGGATCACAATGTGGTTTCACGCGCGAGGCGGCTGGAGCGTTTTCTCACCCAGCCCTTTTTTACCACCGAGCAATTTACTGGCCATAATGGCAAGCTCGTCAGCCTCAAGGATGCGCTGGATGGTTGCGAGCGCATCTTGCATGACGAGTTCAAGGACGTTCCCGAAAGTGCGCTTTACATGATCGGCACAATTGACGAAGCGAAGGCAAAAATCAAATCCGAACCTGAACCTGAGCAGGAACCTCAAGCGGAAGTGGAACATGCAACTAGCACGCATGAATCTTAAGATACTCCTGCCCTTTAAAATCTTCGCCGAGAAAGCCGGCGTGTCGCGCATCGTCGCGGAGACGCGCGAGGGATCGTTCGGACTCCTGCCGCACCGGCTCGATTGTGTGGCGGCACTCACGCCGGGAATTCTGACCTACGAAACCGAAGCGGAAGGCGAGGTCTACGTGGCGGTGGATGAAGGGGTGCTGGTCAAGACCGGCCCGGACATACTCATTTCCGTGCGCCGGGCGTTGGGCGGAACGGATCTCGGCCATTTGCGCGATGCGGTGGAACAGGAGTTTCTGACCCTGGACGAGCACGAGCAAAGCGTGAGGTCGGTGTTGGCGAAAATGGAAAGCGATTTCATCCGTCGCATGGCGACCTTTCACAATGAGTGACGAACTCCAAAATAAGCCCTCGAAGCCGAAGCCGTCGTTCAGTCAGGAGGTCGGTGCGAAGGCGGCGCGCAAGCTCAAGGCACAGCGCAACGCCGCGCCGGGCGTCTGGTTCGGCTTGGGCATGATGGGGCTGATCGGCTGGTCGGTGGCGATTCCGATGCTGCTCGGCGCGGCACTCGGCCTCTGGCTGGACCAGCGCTATCCGGGCGGCCGCTCCTGGACGCTTGCACTGCTGGTGGCCGGGCTCGCCATCGGCTGTTTCAATGCGTGGCGTTGGGTCGCCAGGGAAGACAAGGCCATGCGGGACGAACAGGAGGATCACGATGAATGAAACACTGACGCTGGCGCTGGCATTGGCGGCGGGCCTGTTGCTAGGCGCTTTTTTCTTTGGCGGACTTTGGTGGACGGTGCGCAAGGGCGTTGCGTCTGAGCGGGCAGCACTTTTGTTTCTAGGCAGCATGCTGCTTCGAACAAGTGTTGTACTGCTGGGGTTCTATTTTGTCCTGGGGGACAATTGGCAGAGATTAGTCGCGGGTCTGCTCGGTTTTGTCATCGCGCGCCTCATTGTGACGCGGCTGACCCGGCTGTCGGGAGAACACCCAACCCGCCCGGTACCGGAGACCAGCCATGCGCCTTAGTCCAGACGAGATGATCTTCTGGGAATACGGGTTCCTTAAACTCAACGCCACCATTGTGTTCACCTGGGGGGTGATGCTGGTGCTGGCGCTCGGTTCAAAGCTCATCACCCGCAGACTTTCCATGGAGTTGGAACGCTCCCGCTGGCAGAACCTTCTGGAAATCGTCGTCACCGCCATCGAGAAACAAATCGAAGAGGTCGGCCTGAGTCAGCCGCGGAAATATCTCGGCTTTCTGGGCACGCTCTTCCTGTTTGTCGCCACGGCCGCCCTCTGCACCGTCATTCCCGGCTACCAGCCGCCGACGGGATCGCTCTCGACCACTGCGGCACTCGCCCTGTGCGTGTTCGTGGCCGTGCCGCTGTTCGGCATGGAACAGCAGGGACTGGGGGCTTACCTCGCCTCCTACACGAAGCCGACGTTCATCATGCTGCCGTTCAATATCATCAGCGAAATCTCGCGTACGCTGGCCCTGGCCATCCGCCTGTTCGGCAACATGATGAGCGGGGCGATGATCATCGGCATCCTGCTGAGCATCACGCCCTTCATCTTTCCGATTGTCATGACGGTGCTCGGCCTGCTCACTGGCATGGTGCAGGCCTACATCTTCTTCATCCTGGCCACTGTCTACATCGCGGCCGCCACGCGCGTCCGCACGCCGGAACCCGAGCCTGACGCAGAGCCCAACCCATGAAACCACAACGCTAACGACCAAAGGAGACACTATGGATAGCACGACGATCATCGCGGTGGCATCGATTGTCACTGCCGGCATCACCACCGGTTTCGGCACCATGGCCCCGGCACTGGGCGAAGGGAGGGCGGTCGCGACAGCGCTGACTTCGCTGGCCCAGCAGCCTGACGCTTCCGCCACCATCACCCGTACCCTGTTCGTCGGTCTGGCGATGATCGAGTCGACGGCCATCTACTGTTTCGTGGTCTCGATGATTCTCCTTTTTGCCAATCCGTTCTGGAATCAAGCTATCGCCCAAGTCGCCGGAAAGTAGCCATGCTGATCGATTGGTTCACCGTTGCTGCGCAAGTCATCAACTTCCTCATCCTGGTGTGGTTGCTGAAGCGTTTTCTTTACCAGCCCATCCTTCGCGCCATCGACGCGCGGGAGCAGCGTATAGCTTCGGCACTCGCGGACGCCGACGCGAAAAACGCCGAAGCCCAAAAGGAGCGCGATGAGTTCCGGCTCAAGAACGAGGCCTTCGACCAGCAGCGCGCCGCACTCCTGAGCAAGGCGACAGATGAGGCGAAGGCCGAGCGTCAACGGCTCCTGGACGAAGCGCGGCAGGCAGCCGATGCCTTGAGAGCCAAGCGGATGCAAACCTTGAGTAACGACGCCCATAACCTGAATCAAGCCATCAGTCGCCGGACCCAGCAGGAGGTGTTCGCCATCGCGCGCAAGGTGCTGTCCGATCTCGCCACGACGGGCCTGGAAGAACGCATGGGCGGGGTATTCACGCGCCGCTTGCGGGAGTTGGACGGTCAGCTTAAAGAAGACTTCGCCAAGGCCCTGAAGACGGCCTCCGGACCCGCGCGGGTGATCAGCGCGTTCGACCTGCCCGCTGCGCAACGCGCGGAGATACAAAATGCGGTCAACGAAACCTTCTCGGCTGAAATCCACGTCCAGTTCGAGACCTCGCCTGATCTGGTCAGCGGGATTGAACTCAGCACGAATGGACAAAAGATGGCCTGGAGCATCGCGGATTACCTCACGTCGCTGGAAAAGGGCGTTGACGAACTGCTGAAAGCGCGGCCCGAAGCCAAAGCCGAGCCCAAGCCGGAACAAGGCACCCATGAACAGGGAACCTGAGCGCCTCCAGGACGTTTTCGAAAGCGCGTTTGCCGGGATATGCCAGGCGCGGGAAGCATTCACGCCGCAACTAAAGCCACGGGAAGTCGGCACGATCACCAGCATCGCCACGGGCATCGCGAAAGTCTCCGGCCTCCCCGGTGTGGGTTTCGAGGAGGTGCTGAAATTTCCCGGCGATATGTATGGCATCGCATTCAACGTCGATGCGGACGAAATCGGCGCCGTTCTGCTGGGTGACTACTGGCAGTTGCAGGCGGGCGATGAAGTCGAACGCAGAGGGCATGTGGTGGATGTGCCGGTGGGGGACGGGTTGATCGGGCGCATCATCAACCCGATGGGGCGCCCCCTGGACGGCAATGGCCCGGTGCTTTCCAGCGCGCGCCTGCCGGTCGAA
Source organism: Gammaproteobacteria bacterium (assembly GCA_018823025.1). Taxonomy (GTDB): domain Bacteria; phylum Pseudomonadota; class Gammaproteobacteria; order Burkholderiales; family Sulfuricellaceae; genus Sulfuricella. Next base: position 25,442 of record JAHJJI010000092.1, read on the forward strand.
CGCCCCGCCCCGCCCATCATGGACCGCGCGCCCGTCGCCGTACCGTTGCAAACAGGTATCAAGGTCATCGATGCGCTCATCCCCATAGGGCGCGGCCAACGCGAGTTGATACTCGGCGACCGGCAGACCGGCAAGACCGCAATCGCGCTCGATGCGATACTCAATCAACGCGACCAAGACGTGCTGTGCGTTTATTGCGCCATCGGCCAGCGCGCATCCGGCGTGGCCAAAGTCATCGCCACTCTGCGCGAAAAAGGCGCGATGGATTACACCATCGTGGTCGTTACCGAAGGCAACGATCCACCCGGACTCGCCTATGTGGCACCCTATGCCGCCACCAGCATCGCGGAGCATTTCATGGAACAAGGCCGTGACGTGCTGATCGTGTACGACGACCTCACCCATCATGCGCGCGCCTATCGCGAGCTATCCCTGCTATTGCGTCGCCCGCCCGGCCGGGAGGCTTTTCCCGGCGACATCTTCTACATCCACTCGCGGCTGCTGGAGCGTGCAACGCACTTGCGCCCGGAACTCGGCGGCGGATCGCTGACGGCACTACCCATCATCGAAACCGAGGCGCAGGACATTTCCGCCTATATCCCGACCAACCTGATTTCCATCACGGACGGGCAGATCTACCTCTCGCCGTCACTATTCGAATTGGGCGTGCTGCCCGCGGTCGATGTCAGCAAATCCGTTTCGCGCGTCGGCGGCAAGGCGCAACGCGCGGCCTACCGTGCGGTGGCGGGCGATCTCAAGCTCGCCTACGCCCAGTTCGAGGAACTCGAGACGTTTGCCCGCTTCGGTGCCCGCCAGGATGAAGACACGCGCAAGATCCTCGAGCATGGACGTCGCATCCGTGCCTGCCTCAAGCAGCCGGAATTCGCGCCAGTATCCGTGCCCGCACAAATTGCCGTGCTGCTGGCGTTAACTGCGGAACTCTTTGACGTCGTGCCGCTGGCCCAGATGACCGACGCCGAGAATGCCGTGCGCGAGGCTGCGGCAGATATTCCAGTCGAGGTGTGCACGAGATTTGACAGTGCCGAAAAGTTTAGCAACGAAGATCGCAAAACAATCATAGCAATCGCTCGCCAAGCACTCGAAGAGTTCACGCCCGGGCCGGAATCCAAGTCTGATTTGGATCATGAGACCGAAGAAGATACACAACCTGTGCCCCAGGCTGAGCCTAAGTTGAAGGCTGGAGCAAAACCGGATGATACCAAGACTGAGCCCAAGGCGGCACTCAAGGAGAAATCATGAGCGACACCACGGCGAGCCTGCGACACAAGATCGCCAGTGCCGGAGAGCTCGAATCCGTGGTGCGCACGATGAAGGCCATGGCCGCGTCGAGTATCGGGCAATACGAGAATGCGGTGCGCTCCCTGGATGATTATTATCGGACCGTGCAACTGGGCTTGGTCGCGTGTTTCCGGCAGGGTGAATCCGCTGGTGCAACGAAGCGATCGGAGCAGAAGGAAGCAGGAACGATAGGCGCGGTCGTGTTCGGTTCCGACCAGGGACTGGTTGGTCAATTCAATGATGTGATGGTGGAATTTGTCGTGCAGTCGCTGGGAAGCTTGCCCGGCAAAAAGATAGTCTGGGCGGTCGGCGAGCGCATTCAGTCCCGCCTCGCGGATACCGACCTGATACCGGGGAAAAGCTTCACTCTGCCGAATTCCATTAACGCGATTACACCGCTCATAGGACAAATACTGATAGAAATGGAAGCACAGCGTGACAATGGCGAAATCGCGCAGGTTTACCTTTTCCATCACCGCCCCAGGTCTGGGGCGATTTACACCCCGGTGAGTCAACGTCTGCTTCCCCTGGACAGCGTGTGGCGGAATGATTTGACGGCAATCCACTGGCCGACCAAAAGTTTGCCCGAGGTCATGAATAACCGAGAGCAAACGCTGCTGGCGTTGGTCCGAGAATATCTATTCGTCTCGCTTTTCAGGGCATGCGCCGAATCCCTGGCAAGCGAAAACGCCAGCCGTCTTGATGCGATGCAACGCGCTGAAAAAAATATCGACGAACTGCTGGAGGACCTGAACCGAACGTTTCACCGCCTTCGTCAGAGCGGAATCGACGAGGAGTTATTCGACGTTGTCTCCGGCTTCGAGGCGCTGGCAACGTCTTAGCAACGACCGAAAGGATAGGGATGCTGACCTGCTCCCCGTCAACTAGGCGGCAGACGAAAGACTTGCTAACATCTGTCCATTCCGGTTAACCATTTGATGAACAGTTCCGCAATGACTACCGAACGATCTAAGATTAGCGCCGTCATTCTGGCTGGCGGACAAGCTAGGCGCATGGGTGGCATCGACAAAGGGCTGGCGCTCCTGAACGGCCGCCCCCTGGCTGCCTGGGTGCTGGAACGCATAGCGCCACAGGTCGATGAGCTGTTGATCAGTGCCAACCGCAACCTCGACCAATACCGCCTATTCGGTCACCCAGTGCTGCCTGACACGTCCCCCGACTTTCAGGGTCCGCTCGCCGGACTGCTCCGCGCCATGGCCGAAGCCGCTCACCCGCTGATTCTAAGCGTGCCGTGCGACACCCCTTTTCTGCCCGACAATCTGGTTGGTCGACTGACTGTCGCGCTCGAAGAAAGCGGCGCAGACATTGCCATCCCGGTTTGCGGTGGACAGGTTCACCGAGCAGTTTGCCTGTGCCGGCGTAACCTTTTACCCGGCCTGGAAAATTTCATCGCTCAGGGCGGCCGGCGGGTTGGGGAATGGCAATCCCTGCTTCGGCGCGTCGAAGTGCCATTCGACGACGAACAGGCTTTTCTCAACCTCAACACCGCGGATGAACTAACCCGACTCGGCACTCGATAAGGCAGTCCGCCCCAACAAGCATAGATTCGCCATCACACTCAGCAAGCAGATTTCTCCCTGCTGAAAACAAAAAGGCCCGGCAGAATTCCTGCCGGGCCTTTCAATATTGAAACAATTCAACTAGCCGAAGCGCCGCTTGGCACCCTTGCTTCTCTCATCCATTTCTTGATGCGCTGAGCATCGCCGACACGCGACAACTTGCCCCAGGAATCGAGTAGCACAATCACCATCGGCCGATTCGCGATATTCGCCTGCATCACCAGGCAATGGCCGGCCTCGTTAATAAAGCCGGTTTTGGAAAGCCCGATCTCCCAGGTCTTGTTTCGCACCAGCATGTTGGTGTTTTTGAACTGAACCCGGCGCGGCCCGCCGCGCATCTCCACATCATAGAAGCCCGTGGTGGTCATTTCACTAATCAAGGGGTAAGCGTAAGCAGCGTTGACCATCTTGACCAGATCCTGCGCGGTCGAAACATTATTGCTGTTGAGGCCGGTAGAATCGACAAACTGAGTGTGCGACATGCCAAGACTCGCGGCCTTGCGGTTCATCGCAACGACAAAGGCCGGGAAACCGCCGGGATAAGCACGGCCTAAAGCTGCCGCCGCACGGTTCTCGGAGGACATCAACGCCAGTTGCAGGGCTAGTTGACGGCTCATCTTCGTGCCGACCTTGATCCGGGAGTGCGTCCCTTTCAACGAGTCCCTGTCTTCATTGCTGATGACGATTTTCTCATCGAGGGGCAGTTGCGCGTCCAGCACCACCATCGCTGTCATCAACTTGGTAATGGAGGCAATCGGCATGCGCGCATCGGTATTTTTTCCGAACAGCGTACGACCGGTCTTCTGATCCACAACTATCGCCGAGGACGAAAGCAGGTTAAGCCCGGAATGGCGAGAGGCGGTCCGCGTTTCTTCGTTCGTGAGGCTTGCCTCGGCCTGAAGCGCAATGCCCCCACCCTGATCCGTCTGGCTCTGCGCCGGACCGATCTCGCCAGCTATTGTTGCGGATGCAATGAAGCACGCGCATCCCACCACCCAGTTTAACCGCATACACCCTCCTTGAAACCAGGACTTAAGAACTTACCTTTAAAGTGTAAACCAATTCAGAAAAAAATGTAAACCCAATTTCTATGAATATTAACTTATCCTCATAATCTATCAGACAAATCATAACCAGCATCCCGTCCGGCTTTCTCTTGTCTGGCCATGGTTTTCTGGCATTTTCAATGCAACGTGCTAATAATTAAACTTGGTAATTTATATATTGCACAGTTTAAGGAGAAAATATTAATGGAGCCCGGCAACCATGGGGTTCACATCGACCTGGAATTCAGTCAGGCCACTTTACTGCTCGAACGACTGGAAGCATTGCGTGGCGAATTGGGTATGGTGGCCGAAGATCTAATCCGCTTACTGAGAGGGGCAGGCGTTGCCCCTCTCGCCGAACCCGACTCGGCCGACGCCGAAAATAATCCGGGAACGGCTTGAGGGCCTACATCCGCTCTATCATCGCCTGACCGAAAGCTGAACAGGACACCTGAGTCGCACCGGGCATCAGCCGTGCAAAATCGTAGGTTACCGTTTTGGCGTTGATTGCCTGCTCCATCGACTTGACGATTAAATCAGCCGCCTCGATCCATCCCATGTGGCGCAGCATCATCTCGGCAGACAGGATGATAGAACCGGGATTGACATAATCTTTGCCGGCATACTTCGGCGCCGTACCGTGAGTTGCTTCGAACATCGCCACGCTATCGGAAAGATTAGCGCCCGGTGCAATGCCGATGCCGCCCACCTGTGCTGCCAGTGCGTCGGAAATGTAGTCGCCGTTCAGGTTCAGGGTAGCAACCACGTCGTATTCATCCGGCCGCAACAGAATCTGCTGCAGGAAAGCATCGGCAATCACGTCCTTGATCACGATGCCATTAGGCAATTTCATCCATGGCCCGCCGTCCAGCAGTTCGGCGCCGAACTCGCGCTGGGCCAACTCGTAGCCCCACTTCTTGAAACCACCCTCGGTGAACTTCATGATGTTGCCCTTGTGCACTAGGGTCACCGAACTGCGCTTGTTATCGATGGCGTACTGGATCGCCCTGCGTACCAACCTCTCGCTACCCTCGATCGACACCGGCTTGACGCCGATCGCCGAGGATTCCGGAAAGCGGATTTTCGTAATGCCCATTTCCTTCTGCAGAAACTCGATGACTTTTTTTACTTCCGGCGAGCCGGCTTCCCATTCAACACCTGCGTAAATATCCTCGGTATTCTCGCGAAAAATCACCATGTCGGTCTTTTCCGGCTCCTTGACCGGGCTCGGCACGCCCTTGAAATAGCGCACTGGCCGCAGGCAGACATAGAGATCGAGCATCTGGCGCAGCGCCACGTTGAGCGAACGGATACCGCCCGACACCGGCGTGGTCAGCGGCCCCTTGATCGACACCACATATTCCCTGATCGCCTGAACGGTTTCATCGGGCAGCCAGGTATCGGGATCGTAAACCTTGGTGGCTTTCTCGCCGGCGTAGATTTCCATCCAGGCGATCTTACGCTTGCCGCCATAGGACTTATCCACCGCCGCATCCACTACCTTGCGCATCACCGGCGTGATGTCCACGCCGGTGCCGTCGCCCTCAACGAAGGGAATAATCGGGTTGTCCGGCACATTCAGGGAAAAATCGGCATTCACCGTAATTTTGCTGCCCTGCTGAGGCACTTGAAATTTTTGCGTCATGATTGCGTCCTATATAATGTTGTCCATGAGCCGACTTATCCTGTTCAACAAGCCCTACGGCGTCATCACCCAATTCAGCAGCGACGGCAAACATGCCACGCTGAAAGAATTCATTCCCCTTCCCGGTGTTTATCCGGCGGGACGCCTGGACACCGATAGCGAAGGACTGCTCATTTTAACCGATGACGGACCTTTGCAACACCGCATCAGCGACCCTCGCCATAAATTACCTAAAACCTATTGGGCTCAGTTAGAAGGCATTCCTGACGAAGCCGCGCTGGAAGGCCTGCGCCGTGGGGTAGATCTGGGCGACTTCGTCACACTGCCAGCCGAGGCCCGTCTCATTGATGAACCCCCGGACTTATGGCCACGCACGCCACCCGTGCGCTTCCGCAAACAGATTCCCACCAGCTGGATCGAACTGATCATCCGGGAGGGCAAGAACCGGCAGGTGCGGCGCATGACGGCAAAGGTCGGATTCCCCACCCTGCGCCTGATACGTTACCGTATCGGCGACTGGACTCTCACCGGCCTGGCTCAGGGAGAATGGCGTGAAATATCTCTCGCCTGAGCAAACAAATACTTCTATCCAACTGTCAACCACACTCCCAACCAGTCGTTACTGGATAGGACGCGCCATCGTGTCGCTTGAATTCAAAACTTAACCCGTTAAATCACAAGGAACCAAAAATGAGCAAAATTCTGTCCGCACTGATCGCTGCTGCCTTCGCCGCTGTTACCTTCTCCGCTGTTGCTGCTGACGCTGCCGCTCCTGCTGCCGCACCTGCAGCGGCCGAAGCTCCTGCTGCTGAAATGGCCAAGCCTGCCAAGAAAGCTAAAAAAGCCCACAAAAAAGCCAAGAAAGCTAAAACCGCTAAAGCTGACGCTGCAATGGAAGCTGCGCCTGCTGCCAACTAATACCGGCGCAAGAAACGAAAAAGGCGGGGGAAACCCCGCCTTTTTTATTGGCACCACGTTTCACCCACGACTAATAGTTACACCAATACAATCAGTTTGTTGCAAACAATACCCAGCCGGACGGCTGACACAAACAATCCTTCACCCCTTTGCAGTTAATGAAGCGCGACTTGCAAGTTCATGAACTGCTCGAACTCGGCCAGCGGCAATGCTCGGCTGAACAGGTACCCCTGGTGAGTATGACAGCCGTTGAGATCAAGAAAACCCTGCTGCGCCTCGGTTTCCACCCCCTCGGCAATAACATTCAGCCCCAGCGCATTCCCCATGGTGATAATAGCCTGCACCATCGTAGCGCCATTGGGGTCAGCGCCAATGGCGCTGATGAATGACTGATCAATTTTGATCTGGTCGAGCGGCAACCGCGTCAGATAAGATAAAGACGAATAGCCGGTACCGAAGTCATCCATCGAGAAACTGACACCAATGGCTCTGAGTGCCTGCATTTTGGTGATGGTGTCACTCAGGTTGTCGAACATCAGGCTCTCGGCCATCTCGATCTTGAGGCGCGTCGGATTGGCCCCGGTTTCCAAAAGCACCTGCTGTACCTGTGCAACAAAATCTTGCTGGTGGATCTGGCGTGCACTGACATTGACGGCAATCCGCAGTTCACGGGTGTGCGGATTGTTTTCCCAGGCCTTGATCTGGGCGCAAGCGGTTTCCAGCACCCACAGACCGATAGGCAGGACAAGCCGGGTTTCCTCGGCAAGCGGAATGAACTCGCCCGGCGCAACCAGCCCACGTTCCGGATGCACCCAGCGCAGCAACGCTTCGGCGCCAACAAGGCCGTGCGTGCTTTCCATCTGCGGCTGGTAGTAAAGCTGTAATTGCTGGTGCTTCAGCGCCAGTCGCAGATCGGTCTCCAGGGCACTGCGCTCATCCTGCGCAGTCTGCATGGCGGGGTCGAAGAAATGCAGGGTATTACGCCCGGCGGTCTTGGACCGGTACATGGCGAGATCGGCATGCTTGAGCAGTTCCTCGACGGTCACATTGTTGTTGCAAAATAGCCCGATCCCTATGCTGGTGGTGCAGTGGTACTCGCTGTCCCTGAGGTGGTAGGGGCTGGCGAGAACCTCCTGCACCTTGTCCCCCACCAGCCTGGACTGTGCGGCGGCCTCTTCAACCTCTCCGCTCAGGTTTTCCAGCAACATCACGAACTCGTCGCCGCCCAGCCGCGCCACCATGTCGTCCCCACGCAGGCAGGCGTGCAGGCGCTGCGCCACCTCGACCAGCAGCAGGTCGCCGACATCGTGGCCACGCGTATCGTTAAGCGTCTTGAAATTATCCATATCCAGAAACAGGATCGCACCGCAGTGACCGCTGCGAGCTGTAGCGGCAAGCGCCTGGACCAGCCGGTCCTGCAGCAAACGGCGGTTGGGCAACTGGGTGAGCGGGTCGTAATAGGCCAGTCGGTAGATCTCGGCTTCCGCCTCAGGGTTATGCGTGATATTAGAATAAGTGCTGACGTAGTGGGTGACGCGCCCATCAGGCGCAGTAACGGCGGAGATCGTCTGCCAATCAGCGTAAATCTTGCCGTTCTTGCGCCGGTTCCATATCTGGCCCTGCCAGTATTTATTCTGCTTCAGGCTGTCCCACATGCGCTGGTAGTACGCCTGGTCGTGGCGTCCGGATTTGAGCAGCGCCGGTGTTTGCCCGACTGCTTCTTCCGCGCTGTAACCGGTCAGGCGGGTGAATGCCTGGTTGACCCGCACGATGACTCTGTTGGCGTCGGTCACCATCATTCCCTGTTGCGATTCGAAGGCGATGGCGGCAATGCGCAGTTCTTCCTCGGCCTGCTTGCGCGCGGTGATGTCGGTCAGCGCGATATGCACCACCGGCTCGGCACCGAACTTTTCCAGGCGCAGATAATCCAGTTGCGCCTGGAAGCGCGATCCGTCCGCACGCTGGAGCACCGTCTCACAACGTTCTTTGTCGCCACGTAACATGACACGCATGAAATCCTGGCTCCAACGGTTGCGATCATCGCCAGTAACGAAGCGGGAAAAACGGCGGTGGATCAGCTTGCTACGCTCTTCTCCCAGCAACGCGGCCCCGCAGAGGTTGATTTCTGCAATCAGTGCCGCGCTGGTAAGGGTGAGATAGCCGACGGGGGCAAAATCATAAAGATCCACATAGCGGTCGCGGGATTCCTCCAGGGCAATTTGCGCCTGGCGCAAGGTCTCGTTCTGCATTTCCAGTTCGATCTGGTGCACCTGGAGTTCATGCAGGAGTTCCTCGGCAGGACGAGCTGTTGGTTCTGTCGCCAGCGAGCCGGCCAAGCGTGCCTCAGCGGATGACCTGAGCAGATGGAGGTCTTGCTCGGTCGGTTTCTTGCGCATCGCACCTCCTACCAATCCGTTACCTTAGCCCCATTGATCATGAGAGTGATTCGTGACAAAAAGTTCCGTTATTGACCAGTGAATGCAGCCGCGGAGGTCACTAACTTTTTATCTGTTAGACAAGTTCTAACTATAGACCAGCCATAATTTATGGCAATTCCTCCATCGCCAGCAGCGATCATCTGCCTGGCACAGCCTTGCTGACGCTGCAATGGAAGTGACTCCTGCTGCCCAGTAATACCGGCGCAAGAAATAAAAAAAGACGGGGTTTCTCCCGCCTTTCTTATCCGCATCCCGAACCCAGCGCGCGTACGCCGCCTGGCCGTCACCCGAAATTAGCGCTCATCCTCATCAGCTTCGCGTAACAGACGCATGCCGACCAGCGTGTAGCGCGTCTCCGGAGAATTCCAGTTGCGGTACGACGACCGGGCATAGAATGACCAGGTATGCCACGATCCGCCGCGGCGTACGCGCACCTTGCCCGATGCGGGACCCAGGGGATCATGGTCCGGCGACTGTGCGTAATAATTTTCGCCATACCAGTCTGAACACCACTCCCACACGTTGCCGTGCATGTCGTAAAGGCCCAGCGCGTTCGGCGCGAAACTGCCCACCGGGGCCGTGAACTCGAAACCATCCCCCCCCGCAAGCGCATAGCCCTTCCACTGCGGCCATTTCATCTTCGTATCGGCGGCGAAGGTATTCGCGACCTTCAGCAAGGATAGTGGGTCGTTACCGCTGTGGTAACGCATCCGGGTGCCGGCGCGGGCGGCATACTCCCATTCGGCTTCGGTCGGCAGACGATACGTCTTCCCTTCCTTCTCGCCGAGCCATTTGCTCATCGCCACAGCATCGTTCCAGGTGACATTCACCACTGGATGATCTTCCCCCTGCTTGAAGCCGGGGTTAAGCCACGAATACTTTGGATTTCTCCCCTCGAAAGCATCACCCCGTTCCGACTTTTCGGGATCGTAATCGGGGTTATAGCCGTACCCGCCGGTGCCATCAGCCTCCGATTCCGGTTTGTAGCCCGACGCCTCAACGAACTTCCTGAACTGGCCGACCGTCACCTCGTATTGCCCCAGATAAAACGGCCGAGTAATGCGCACCTTATGCACCGGCGCTTCGTCGACTAGCGCCAGGAAACGCTCGCGACCGTATTGCGGATACGCCGTTGCGAGCGCTTCTGGCGACTCGTCACTCCCCATCATGAATTCGCCAGACGGGACCAGGACGAACTTCATGCCAAGCGAATTTTCAGCTTCTCTTGACGGTGTTTTTCCGGGTTCAGCCGACCACACGGACGAGATCATCAGCGCAACAATAAAGCTCATCGTTGCGCGTATAAACATATCAAC
>JAHJJI010000093.1 GCA_018823025.1 Gammaproteobacteria bacterium
AAAGCCGATCCCGTTGTCATGTATTTTAAGGATAACAGATTTTTCTTCCATCGTTCCACGGATCGTCAGCGTGGGTGACCGGCTGTCGCGGGTGAACTTGAGAGCATTGTCGACCAGGTTGCGCAGCGCCATGACCAAGCCTTCCGGATCGGCACGAGCGGTCAACTCCTGCAATCCTTGCACCTCGACGATCATGCCTCGTGCTTCGATATCCTTGCGCCGCTCGTCAAGAACGCCGGTCACCAGACGAGCCAGATCCACGCTCTGGCCGGTAAGACTGCGCCGTTCCATGCGGGAATAGGCGAGCAGATCCTCGATCAGCAGGCTCATCTGCTCCACGCCATGACGCACATTGTTCAGGAACAGACGGCCCTCTTCATCCAGAAGAGTCTGGTATTGCTCCAGCAGCAGCCGGCTGTAGCCGTCGATGCCACGCAGGGGGGCCTTCAGGTCGTGGGACACGGAATAGGTGAAGGTCTCCAGTTCCTGGTTTGCCGTGTCCAGTTCGGCGGTGCGCTGGCGTACCCGTTCCTCCAGTTCGTCGTTGAGCTGGCGAATGTCATCTTCCATGCGCTTGCGCGCGGTGATGTCATTGATGGCGGCGAAGACAGCCGGCTCATTCTCGAAATCCACGATAGCCGCGGAAACAAGGGCCCAGAAAGGGTGCCCGTCCATGGTTACCATGCCCACCTCAAGATCATCCACGCGACCGTCTTTTCGCAGATGCTCAATGAAACGATCACGCTGCGCCGGATTCTGATAAAACCTGTCTGCGGGCTGGCCGATACCTTGCTCGCGTGATATCCCATACTGGATTTCAGCGCGGTGATTACCGTAAAGCAATATGCCGTCCCGCAAGCGGGAAAGCACAGCGGGAAAGGGAGCCATTTCGAGCAAGGACCGATAGCGGGCTTCGCTCTCCTGCAACACCTGTTCGGCTTGCTTTCGCTCGGTGATATCCTCGGAAAAGATCACTATGCCACCCACGGTGCCGTCGGCGGCATGCCAGGGCCGCACTTCCCAGCACAGCCACTGGATGGTGCCGTCCCCGCGTTCGAAATGGTCCTCGTCGGCCCGCACCACCTCGCCGGCCAGACCGCGACGATGTATGGTCTTCCAGCGCTCTGAAATTTCCGGGAAGATTTCGTAATGGGAGCGACCGAGAATGTTACCGCCTTCCAGGCTATAGTCCGTCAGCCAGCGGCGGCTGACCGCCAGATAGTGCATCTGGCGGTCGAACATGGCCAAGGCGGCCGGCGCGTGTTCGATGAACAGTTGCTGCCTGATTTCGCTTTCCTGCAGCGCCGCTTCGGCCTGCTTGCGCTCTGTGATGTCCCGGGCAATCCCCAGCACGCCCAGCAGGCGGCCATTGTCGTCATATACCGGCGTTTTGATAGTTTCGATCAGTTCGCGGTGGCCATCGCTGGCGAAGGTGATCCATTCCTCGTTGGTACTGGGGCCGCCGGCAGCGATGGCGGCCTGGTCCCTCTCGCGGAAAATATCGGCCTGGTCAGCCGGCACGAAATCATGGTCGGTCTTGCCCTTGATATCTGCCTCGCGAGCTCCGACAAATTGCTCGAAACGGAGATTGCAGGTGAGATACACGCCGTGGGCATCCTTCAGCCAGATCATGTCCGGGATGGTATTCAGCAGCGCGCGCAGTCTGGCGCTGTAGCGGGCCAAAGCCTGCGCATCGCGCGCCAGTCGATAGGCCATGATCCCGGCTGCCAGCGCTGCCAGCAATCCCATCAGGCGAATCAGAACGATACTCGTGCCCATCTGTTCCCATCCGTCGACCGGAACGGCGGCCATTTGCCAGGATCCGCCTGGTAGCGTGGCATCCATGGTCACCGATTGGTTGCCGAAAAGCTTCGCGTCGCCGAAGAACACCGGGCCGTGCGAACCGGTGCCGTCTGTGCCGCGCAGTGCCAGACGCAGGCCGAGGTCGGGGTCGCGTAACCCGGCCATTCGATAGAGTGTTTCAGCGTCGATAACGGCTGAGATCAGCCCCCAGAAATGCCGCTTCCCACCAGGTTGGGCAGGATCCAGGAACAACGGCTCACGAACGATGATGGCGATGCCTCCCTGCTGCAACGACAGCGGCCCGGCGATTACCGTTTTGCCGCTGTCCCGCGCGCGCAGGGCGCCCTCCCGCTGCGTGGGATGAGTACGGTAATCCAGACCCAGCGCAGCCTCGTTACCCTGAAGCGGGTACATCAGGGAAATCACCATATCCGGCGCGGCGGCGATATTGCGCAGGGCATGGCGTTCGTCCACCAGGCTATTTGCAATGGCGCTGAAACCGGCCTGATCAATGTCTGGCCGGCTCTCGATGACGGCAGTGAGGCCATGCACTAGGAACAGATTGGCATTGATCACTCCCTCGAGGCGCGCTCGCAGGGTGGAAAGGCGGTTGAGTACATCGCTTCTTTCCTGCTCCAGATCGCTCTGACGAGCGAAATGCTCGACGATATGTTCCGTAGCGAACACCAGCAGCACGGCCAGCAAGGCAAACAGCCAAGGGCGCGCCTTTTCGCCAAGGAAGCGATATCCGGTAGCTAGCATCACCCGCACAGATCCCACCGCGTGAAAACGCCGGCTGTATGTCTGCATTTCTTGTGACAAACGAGATCCGCTGCCACCCAATGAACAAAAGTGGTTAGCATGCCCCCCCCTTTTTCGACGTGCTTCAAGACATCTGTAACAACCAAAGTATCGGTAATGCCAGGACACCTGCCAAATGATGCGCTTTCGCATTTACTTGATCAAGTGAACCATTGTGGATATGGGACGAGCTTGACGGCCTGATTGAACAAGTTAAAAATCTTTGGCCAAATCAGCCTGAGTAACCGCTCCGGGTAAACGCAACAGCCGTTTGATTGAACTTCCAAATTTGGATTGCTTATCTCAAAACGCTGCATGAGACGTCGCATCTGATCCGACCATGGAAATTGAAAACTCAAGTCACACCCTATCGCATCAGAGCATCACTTGACCATCAGGGTTTCCCCTAAATTTGCTGTGCAATTATTTTATGAACGGAATTTGGATCAAGATGAAGAACAAGGGAATGTCTGTACGCTCTCAAGGCACCTGGATATTGTGGCTGCCACACAGTACCCTTCTGCGCCAATACACATGCTTACAATTCTTTACAATTCCTTAACATTTACCTGTGCACGGATCCGGGGTGATGTGCGTTAATCAGGCAAACGCACACACCACTGATTAGGGATAAACATGAACAGACTTTTGATTCCAGCAATGATCACCACGGCAGTTTTCAGCACCAACGCCTTCGCAGACCGCGGCTGGGATGACGGCTACCGGGAGCATCGTCGTCACCACCAGGAAAAACGCATCGTAGTACATCACGTCTACGAGGAACCTGCAGTGATCTACCAGGTGCCGCCGGTCGTTTATCGCGAACGCGTCGTGTACCGCGACCGTCCGGTCTATTATGAAGCCGAGCCGCGCTACTACGAGCAGCCCGTCGCTTATTCAGGGGATAGATCGAACCGATTGGTTGGCCAGGTTATCGGCGCGATTGCCGGTGGTGCCCTTGGAAACCAGGTCGGCAGAGGCAACGGGCGAATCGCCGCCACCGCGATTGGAGCAGTCGTTGGGAGCGCAATCGGCGGAAACGTCGTTTACACTGGTTATTGACCTGCACTTCAATGGGGTCAGGCCAACCTGAATACCCGGTTTTTGCCGACAATCAAAAAGGGCCGCTAGTTTTAGCGGCCCTTTTTTCGACTAAATGCCATCGACTCCAATTAACCCATACGTCGCCAGGCTAGCCCCGCGTGGAATTCAGAGCCTCGTCCACTAGCGCTTTCAGTTGCTCGTAACCGAAGCGTGGCATCGGCTTGCCATTCACGAAAAACTCGGGCGTCTTGGTAACGTTGAGGGTTTTCGCATCATCAAGATCCTGCGCGATCAGGCTGGCAACTTCGGGAGTCATCATGTCGGCCCGGAGCTGTTCAAGATTCATGCCCAACCCATCGAGGTGCGCCCAAACCAGATCCACCTGCGGCGTGTGGTGCGGCGCCCAGTCGGCCTGTGTGGCCAGGAGAGCCTCCAGAGCAGGCCAGAACTTACCCTGCTTGCGCGCAGCCTCCAGCACCGCCACCACTTTATCCGAGCCGTTATGGAACGGCGCGTAGCGCAGCACAAGCCGGATCCGGCCGGGATTCGCAGCCATCATCTCCTTGACCAGCGGGTAGAAGTCCCGGCAGGTCTCGCACGCGGGATCGAGAAATTCCACAATGACGACCGGCGCATCAAGCTTGCCAAGGGTCGGCGAGTGCATGCGGACAAGTGCCGCGCTATTCGCTTCGGCCAACTGCACGGATTGATCCTCTTTCTGGATGGTATAGAGCAGTGTGCCGACGACAAAGGCCAGCAGCAGGGCCACCAAGGCTACGATGAACAGAGTTTTATGCTTCATTTTTGACCTCGCAGATACGTTACGATCAGCAACGCAATAATGGTTGAAAAAGCCACTACTGACAGCAGTGGAATCGTCACAAAACCGAACCACTCGATGACCTTTGCAGAGCACGGCACGCCCTGCGTGCAGGGCTTGATACTTTCGGGAATCACCCCGGCGATCAGGAGCAGGTGAAAGACGGCAAACAGCCAGCCGAGCACTGCCAATGGCAGCGCGTAGCGAACCACCTTCGGGTCAAAGGGGAACAGCCCGATCGGCAGAAGCAGCGCCAGCGGAAACATGAAGATGCGTTGGTACCAGCAGAGAACGCAGGGCGGCAACTGCATCACCTCACCGAAAAACAGTGCTCCGAGCGTCGAGGCGCTGGCGATCAGCCAAGCGCCGAAAATCAGCATCCAGGCCATTGTTTCATTGCGCTCGCGCGCAGAGGGTGGGTCGAATTCATCCAAGCTATTTCCCCGATTTTTCCGCTACGTCCTGAAAGAAAGGGAGATATTGCAACCAGCCCTCAATCGGCCCGACATGCGAAAATACCACGATGCCATGCTTGTCGAGGACGTAGGTAGTAGGGAATGCGACCGCCATTCTGCGATCAGGTATGGTCTTGCCGTTGGCCAGAGCCAAAGACTCAGTGCCCATCTCTTTAACCCCGGAGTCATGCAAAGGCAGGGTTAAATGCTGTTGCTGTGCCCACTGGTGTGCGGTGGCAGAATCCTCCCGCATCTGCAGCAGGACTAGCTGCACGCCAGAGGAAGCGCCCAGTTCCTGATGAAGCTTCTGCAATTCCGGCATTTCACGCCGGCAGGGTGGGCACCATGTACCCCAGAAATGCAGCACCACCACCCTGCCGCGCAGGTCGGAGAGCTTCATCGGCTTGCCCGCAGGGCTCTTGATGGCGAGGTCGAAGAAGCGGTTGCCCCGTTCCTTGCCAGTGTAAGCCTTGGCGGCCTTGGCGCGACTCTGGTAGGGGCCCCACAGAGTCGTCCAGCGCTTGGTATCGAACACTATCTTATCATTGACGACATAAGGCACACAGGGCTGTTCAGTTCCGTTCTGGCATGCCTGAATCGCCCCTTCCACAGCCGAATCAACAGTCAGCTCGCCCCCTTTCCAGGCCCATGCGCCCCCTGGCGCGATCACGAAGGCACGGTGTTTCCCCGCTGCAAGAAACTCCCTGAAACCTTCCTTTCCCCCGCTGTCGAGGTGCGGTATGGCCGCAGCATCGCTTGGTTTCGCCGCAATGGCAGGCACGCAGGTCAGGCACACCGCCAAGACCAACGCAAGTTTCAGGATATTTTGAATTGCCATATTCATTCGCCGATCAAATGGATCATTACCTTACGATGCTGCGGATCGTAACGGTGCTCGTAGAGAAAAACGCCCTGCCAGGTGCCAAGCACCGGCGCGCCACCGACAACCGGGATGGCGAGATGGGTCTGGGTCAATGCAGCGCGTACATGGGCAGCCATATCATCATTCCCTTCCTGGCGGTGCTGAAAAATCGGGTCGCCGTCCGGTACCAGCCGTGAAAAAAAACGCTCCAGATCGGCCTGCACAGTCGGGTCTGCATTCTCCTGTATGAGCAGGCTGGCGGAAGTGTGCTGAACAAACACAGTCAGCAGGCCCGCCTGAATGACCGACAAACTCACCCAATCGCGCAACTCATGGGTGAACTCATACATGCCCCGGCCTTGGGAAGAAAAAACTGTCAGCTGATGGTGCGCTTGTCGCATTGAAATCAATAAAAAAGCCGGCAAGTTCGTATTTTACCTCCTTGCCGGCCGATGCAGCCATGAAAAATCAGGCTTTGACGAACGTAAATTTCCCCTCCTTGAAGTCCGCCCTGATGGTGTCCTTGGCAGCAAACTGTCCGGCCAGAATTTCCCGCGCCAGGGTATTTTCCAGATGCGTCTGGATCGCCCGCTTCAAGGGCCGCGCGCCGAACACCGGATCGAAGCCCGCCGCAGCCAGTTCGGTCAGCGCTGCATCAGACACCTCCAGCTTCATCTCCATGGCCGCCAGGCGCTTGGTTAGATACTGCAGCTGGATTCCGGCGATGGACTTGATGTGCTGTTCGTCCAGGGCATGGAACACCACCACTTCGTCGATGCGGTTGATGAATTCCGGCCGGAAATAGCTTTTCACTTCCGCCATCACCGCCAATTTCACCACCTGGTAATCGTCCCCCTCCATCTGCTGGATCATTTGCGATCCCAGGTTGGAGGTCATCACGATCACGGTGTTCTTGAAGTCTACGGTGCGGCCCTGGCCGTCGGTCATGCGGCCGTCGTCGAGCACCTGCAGCAGGACGTTAAACACGTCCGGATGGGCCTTTACCACCTCGTCGAGCAGGATCACACTGTAAGGCTTGCGACGCACTGCCTCGGTCAGATAGCCACCCTCTTCGTAACCGACATAGCCGGGCGGCGCGCCGATCAGGCGCGCGACAGAATGCCGTTCCATGAACTCCGACATGTCGATGCGGATCAGGTGTTCTTCCGAATCAAACAGAAACCCGGCCAGCGCCTTGCACAGCTCGGTCTTGCCGACGCCGGTAGGACCAAGAAACAGGAACGAGCCATAGGGCCGATTGGGATCGCCCAGCCCGGCACGCGACCGCCGGATGGCATCCGATACCAGGCGCACGGCCTCGTCCTGGCCGACCACGCGCTGGTGCAATTGATCTTCCATTTGCAGCAGCTTGTCACGCTCGCCTTCCATCATCTTGGAGACGGGTATCCCGGTCGCACGCGACACCACCTCGGCGATTTCCTCCGCGCCCACCTGGGTGCGCAACAACTGATGAGCCGGCATGGCTTCATCGGCCGTATCGGCGTGCTTCAGTTGTGCCTCCAGTTGCGGAATCTTGCCGTACTGAATTTCGGAAACCTTCTGCCACTCGCCCTTGCGGGTGGCCGCATCCATTTCCACCTTGAGTCGATCCAGCTCTTCCTTGATATGCTGACTACCCTGCACCTGGGCTTTCTCGGCCTTCCAGATCTCTTCCAGATCATTGTACTCGCGCTGCAACTTGACGATCTCTTCATCGAGCAGAACCAGGCGCTTTTTCGAGGCCTCGTCCTTCTCCTTCTTCACCGCCTCGCGTTCGATCTTGAGCTGAATCAACCGACGGTCTAGCTTGTCCATGACTTCCGGCTTGGAGTCGATCTCCATCCGTATCCGTGATGCGGCCTCGTCGATCAGGTCGATCGCCTTGTCGGGCAGGAAACGGTCGGTGATATAGCGGTGCGACAATTCTGCCGCCGCGATGATTGCCGGGTCGGTAATGTCCACCCCGTGGTGCAGTTCGTATTTTTCCTGCAGGCCACGCAGGATGGCGATCGTGTCTTCCACCGAGGGCTCATCCACCAGCACCTTCTGGAAGCGGCGTTCCAGCGCGGCGTCCTTCTCGACGTACTTGCGGTACTCGTCCAGCGTGGTCGCGCCGATGCAGTGCAACTCACCCCGCGCCAGCGCAGGCTTGAGCATGTTGCCGGCATCCATTGCGCCCTCTGCCTTGCCAGCACCGACCATGGTATGCAGTTCGTCGATGAACAGGATGACTTGCCCCTCCTCCTGGCCCACTTCCTTGAGTACCGACTTCAGTCGCTCCTCGAATTCGCCGCGATATTTGGCACCGGCCAGCAGCCCGGCCATGTCCAGCACCAGCACACGCTTGCCCTTCAGGGTTTCCGGCACTTCGCCGTTGATGATGCGCTGCGCCAGGCCTTCGACGATGGCGGTCTTGCCCACGCCGGGCTCGCCGATCAGCACCGGGTTATTCTTGGTGCGCCGCTGCAACACCTGTATCGTGCGCCTGATCTCGTCATCGCGGCCGATCACCGGATCGAGCTTGCCAAGTCGGGCGCGTTCGGTCAGATCCAGGGTGTATTTTTTCAGGGCCTCGCGCTGCCCTTCCGCTTCGGCATTGTTCACGGCTTCCCCTCCCCTGACGGCATTAATGGCTTGTTCCAGCGCTTCGCGTCCGACCCCGTGCTCCTTCAGCAGGCGTCCGGTTTCACCCTTGTCCTGAGCGGCAACCAGCAGAAAAATCTCCGATGCAATGAATTGGTCGCCGCGCTTTTGCGCCTCCTTGTCGGTGAGATTCAGGAGATTGTTCAGGTCGCGCGAAATGCTTACCTCGCCACCATGCCCCTCGACCTTGGGCAGTCGCTCGATCGCCTTGTGCAGGGCGGGCTTCAGCGCGCCAACATTACCCCCGGCGCGCTGCAGGAGCGAAGAGGTGCCGCCGTCTTCCTGGCCAAGCAATGCCAACAGAAGGTGCTGTGGTTCGATGAACTGGTTGTCCTGGCCGACCGCGAGGCTCTGGGCATCGTTCAAGGCCTGCTGGAACTTGGTGGTGAGCTTGTCGAAACGCATCGTCAATCCCTCTCAATAATAAATAGACAACTAACTCCTATATAGGGAATTATCGGGGAATTTCAAGACCAAATGGGATATTCATCAACAAACCTGGCCGGTGAACCGTCACATAACAATGAGTTTGCGCTACACTTACCACTATACAATCCGGGTGTACCCCATGCTGACTTCCCGACTTTTCACTCTCTGCCTGGCGTTATTTCTTGGCATCTCCGCTGCGTGGGCCGCACCCGCCTCCATGCGCACGTCCACGGGTTCGGAAATTTTCCTGCGCACCTTTCCCGGCGAAGGAAACACCCTGATGCTAGGCTTTCCTTGCGACGAGGGGCTCGGCACCGAGGAGGCACGGGCATCGCAGTCGCTGGCCCGACTCGGGCTTGAAGCCTGGCTACCGGACATGCTCGGCGCTCACTCATTACCTGCATTAGCTAGCAGCATGGATCAGCTCCCGCCTCTGGAAATCGCCGAAGTCATCGGCCAGACCATCAAACTGTCCGGCAAGAAGGTCGTGCTGGTTACTACCGGACGTGGCGCCCTACCTATCCTCCAGGGTGCATACATGTGGCAGAATCAGGCCACACCTCAAGAGCGGGCCGCCCTGACAGGCATTATCCTGTTCAGCCCGGAACTCTATTCCGTCAAACCCGCACCAGGCGTGGAGGCCCGCTATCACAGCATCGTATCGAGAACCTCCCTGCCAGTGTTTATTTATCAGGGCCAGCGCTCCCCCGCACGGTGGTGGCTGGAGCATCTCAAGGTAGAATTCACCCTTGGCGGCAGCAAGATCTCAAGCACGGTATTACCCAACGTGCGTGGATATTTCTATTCGGTGCAGGATCCCACAGAGGAAGAAAAAGCGATGACCGAAAGACTGCCTGAACTGATACTGGATGCGATCAAACAACTGGAGTCCAAGCAATGAAAAAACTGATCCTTTTCATTTCATGTCTGTTCCTGCTCTCCTCTGCACAGGCACAGGACCTGAAACCCTGGAAAGGCGGCTCCACTCCACCACTGGCACTGAATGACCTCAATGGCAAACCGCTCAAGCTGCAGGATTACCGCGGCAAGGTGGTGATGGTACAGTTCTGGGCCACCTACTGCCCGCCCTGCCTCAAGGAAATGCCCTCCATGATGCGGCTCCAGGCAAAGCTGGCCGGCAAGCCTTTCGTCATCCTTGCCGTCAACATGGGCGAAACCGAAAAAGAGGTTAAGGATTTTCTCACCAGGGTAAATGTCGATTTCACCATCCTGATGGACAGCGACGGCAAGGCACTGAGCGCCTGGAAAGTTTTTGTCGCCCCCTCCACCTTTCTGGTCGACCCTAAGGGCAACATCCGCTATGTCCTGCAGGGCGGTGCTGAATGGGACGAGCCGGAATATCTACAGAAGATTGTGGAAATGCTGCCCTAGCATGGCGCGGGTCCGTGGCACTCATCCGTAACGTCAAAGTTGCCGGAAATAACTGACAAACACCACACTCCAGTCATAACGCGGTGACACTTCGGACTTGATCCGCCCAGAAAAAAACCCGCACAAGGCGGGTTTTGTTTGCAGTCCATGCATGGCTCAACCAGCCAACACCTTTTGCGCAGCATCCACTGCGACACCGCGTTTGACAGGGGCTTTGGCGCGTCCGAGCGCATCGTCCAGCGCAGCGAGGCACACCAGTATGTTGCGAGGATTCGAGGCGTGCCCCATCAAGCCGATACGCCATACCTTGCCGGCCATCGCGCCCAGGCCAGCACCGATCTCCAGTTGATAATCATTGAGCAGGATATTGCGCACTGCAACCTCATCCACACCGTCCGGTATGCTGATCGCGTTCAATTGCGGCAGGCGATCTGTTACCGGCACGACGAAATTCAGCCCCATCGCTTCCAGACCCGCGCGTAGCGCGAGATGGTTTTTCTGGTGACGCGCCCAGGAATTTTCCAGACCCTCTTCCTGCAAGATCACCAGCGCTTCGTGCAAGCCGTATAGCGAGTTGATCGGCGCAGTGTGGTGATAAGCGCGTTTGGCGGCTCCGCCCCAGTAGCCCATGACCAGATTCAAGTCCATGAACCAGCTTTGAACGGGTGATTTCCGACTCTTGATTTTTTCCAATGCACGGGTGCTGAAGCTCACCGGCGATAGCCCGGGGGTGCACGATAGACACTTCTGTGTGCCGGAATAGATCGCATCGACCATCCATTCATCCACCTTGAGCGGCGAGCCACCCAGTGAAGTCACTGCGTCCACGATAGCCAGGCAGTTGTGTTGGTGTGCAATCTCAACCAGCGTTTTTGCATCTGACAGCGCGCCAGTAGAGGTTTCGGCGTGAACAAAGGCGACGATCCTGGCGTCTGGATTGGCTTTGAGTGCATCTTCCAGCTTTTGCGGGTCAACCGCGCGTCCCCAATCGTCCTGCACCATCACTGCGATACCACCGCAACGCTCGACGTTTTCTTTCATGCGCCCGCCAAACACGCCATTCTGGCACACGATAACCTTGTCACCGGGTTCAACCAGATTGACGAAGCAGGTTTCCATACCTGCGGAACCTGGTGCGGAAACCGGCATGGTCAATTCGTTTTCCGTTTTAAATGCGTATTTCAGCAGAGCCTTCATCTCATCCATCATGGTCACGAATACAGGATCGAGATGGCCAATGGTGGGGCGTGCCATCGCAGCCAGCACCCGTGGGCTGACATCGGAGGGGCCTGGGCCCATCAGTATGCGTTGAGGGGGATGAAATGATTTGATCGCCATGCTGTTTCCTTTTCAGAGGTTAAAAAGTTTAGATTGAGGATTGAGGGTGTACCAGTAATTCGATCCAGTGCCGCACCGGCACCTTGCTGACGCTCTCCAGATGTAACTGGCAGCCAATATTGCTGGTGACAATCACATCGGGGTCAGCCTGCAGCAACGCTGTAATCTTTTGATTCAGCAGTTGTTGCGACAATACCGGCTGCAGCAGGGTATAAGTACCCGCTGCACCACAGCACAGATGGCTGTCTGCAACCGACGTCAGCGTATAACCGCAATATTGCAGAATCTTTTCAACCTCGCCGCCCAGTTTCTGTCCGTGCTGCAGCGTGCAGGAAGACTGGCATGCAACGCGTCGCCCCTTTCCGATGCCGGCAAACAGGTCCAGATTTTCATTGCGCAGAATCTCGCTCAAATCACGCGTGAGGGCGCTGATGCGAGCCGCCTTGGCAGCGTAAGCCGTGTCGTCCTTGAGTGCGTGCCCATACTCCTTCACCATCACGCCGCAGCCGCTCGCGGTCATCACGATGGCTTCAATTCCTTGCTCGACATAAGGCCACCACGCATCGATGTTGCGGCGCATCATGTCTCGCGCGCTATCGGCTGCCGCCAAATGCTGGTGCATGGCGCCGCAGCAACCGGCCTGGGGCGCGCTGACCAGACCAATACCGAGCTTATCCAGCACACGTGCAGCAGCCGCATTGGTTGTCGGGGCCGCCAACGGCTGCACGCATCCCTCCAGCACCAGCATCAGGCGTTGATTCTGCGTTTGAGGGCGTGGCAGGGGTTTGCGCGCACGCGGTAGTTTGTGGCGCAGCATTGCCGGCAACAGCGGACGCGCAAGCCTGCCCAAGGCAAATGCCACGCGTAAGCGAGAGGTGTAAGGCAATACGCCCAACAACACGTGCCGCACGATATTGGCCCACAGCAAGCGTGGCGAACGTTTTTCGATCTCCTGGCGCCCGATATCAATGAGACGACCAAACTGCACGCCGGATGGGCAGGTGGTTTCGCAGGAGCGGCAGGTCAGGCAGCGATCCAGATGCAAACGTGTCCTGGCGCTGGATTGATTGCCTTCCAGCATTTCCTTGATCAGATAAATCCGTCCGCGTGGTCCATCCAGTTCGGAACCCAGCAACTGATAAGTGGGGCAGGTGGCGTTGCAAAACCCGCAATGCACGCAGGCACGCAAAATCGCGTCGGCTTCGGCAATTTCTGCGCGCTGCAAAAAACTGTGATCGATTGCGGTTTGCATGATCTTATAGCCCAGAATACAGACGCCCGGGATTAAAAATCCGGTGCGGGTCAAAGCTGTTTTTCAGGCGTTGATGGATGGTGAACAGCGCGGCAGACAGGGGTTGAAACACTGCCGCGTCCTGCACAGAAGCCCGAAACTGGCTGACATGCCCGCCAGCAGCAGCAACGCTTTCACGAATCACGGCGACAGGCTCATCGCTCACTAGCCAGCGCTGCGCACCACCCCAATCCAGCAGCCAGCTTCCCGCTATCGGCAGGGGCGGTGTGGCAGGCTTCACCAGCACGCGATACAGCGGCTTGCTGCTCTTGAAAAAGGACAGTTGGTGTTCGCGTAGCGCCAGCCAGAAAGGGGCGGATTTTTCAAGGGTCTCTCCCCCCAACTGTTTCTGTGCGTGCCTGACGGCCTGCTCGCTTCCGGCCAGACGCACATAGCAATGTCCGGAGTGATAACAGGCTGCATCCACCGGCACAGGTTGCGACAACAGATGACTCATCTGGTTGATCGCCTCGGTCTGTGGGCATTCATGGATTACGGTAAGGCTGGAGGCGGGACGGGGCAAGACTTTCAAGCTGATTTCCAGCAGCACGCCCAGAGTGCCATACGCTCCGACCATCAGTCGCGAGACATCGTATCCCGCCACATTTTTCATGACCTGTCCGCCGAAGCGCAGCAACTCGCCCTTGCCATTGATCAGCTTGCACCCCAGTACCGCATCGCGCGCGGCCCCGGCATAAGGACGGCGCGGGCCGGACAGGCCACAAGCGAGGGTGCCGCCCAGAGTGGCGTTTTCACCAAAATGCGGCGGCTCGAAGGTCAGCATCTGGCTTGCCTCGGCCAATGCGCTTTCAATCTCTGCCAGAGGCGTGCCCGACCGGGCTGTCAGCACCAGCTCGCGCGGGTCATATTCGATCATGCCGCGATGTTCTGACAGTGACAGCACTTCGCCGTCCGCTACGCGCCCCAGAAAATGTTTGCTGTTGCTGCCGCGGATATTCAGTGCCGTACCTGCATGGATGGCGTTGTTTACTTGTTGCTGCAGTGCTGCGCTTCTATCCATGTCAGCCATCAGAAGCGATCCAGTTCAGGGTGAGGAAGCTGGCCATGATGCACATGCATGGCGCCCAATTCAGCACAGCGGTGCAGGGTGGGCACTGCCTTGCCCGGGTTGAGCAAGCCAGAAGGATCAAAGGCGGCCTTGACTGCATGGAACTGGCTGAGTTCGCCACTTTGGAACTGGATGCACATCTGGTCTATCTTTTCCATCCCGACGCCGTGTTCACCGGTGATCGTGCCACCGACCTCTACACATAACTGCAGGATGCGTCGACCAAATTCCTCTGTGCGCGCCAGCTCACCCGGCTTGTTGGCATCGAACAGAATCAGCGGATGCAGGTTGCCGTCACCGGCATGAAAGACATTGGCCACCGGCAGGCCATATTCCGCCGACCACTGACTGATCTGACGCAATACCCGTGGCAGATGGCGGCGCGGGATGGTGCCATCCATGCAGTAGTAGTCCGGCGAAATGCGGCCCACTGCCGGAAAGGCCGATTTGCGTCCCTTCCAGAAAAGCTGCCGTTCGGCTTCATCCACAGCAGTGCGCACTTCGGTGGCACCACTCTGTGTCAGCACTTTGCGCACGGCCATTATGTATTCGGATACTTCTGCATTCGTCCCATCCAATTCGCACAGCAGTATTGCTTCGGCATCGCGCGGGTAGCCCGCATGGGCAAAATCTTCAGCTGCCTGGATGGCGAGCTTGTCCATCATCTCCAGGCCCGCAGGAATAATGCCGGCAGCAATGATGGCACCGACGGCTTCACCGGCCTTCACCACATCATCAAAAGCGGCAAGGACAACCTGCGCACGCTCCGGCCTGGCTAATAGTTTTACCGTCACCTCGACAATAATGCCCAGCATGCCTTCAGAACCCGTCATCAGGGCAAGCAGATCATAGCCTGGCGCATCCAGCGTTTCAGCACCGATAGTGAGGAGTTCCCCCTCCATGGTGACGACCTTCAGCATCAGGATGTTGTGTACGGTAAGGCCATACTTGAGGCAATGCACGCCACCGGAATTTTCTGCGACATTGCCGCCTATGGTGCAGGCAATTTGAGAGGAAGGATCAGGAGCGTAATACAGGCCATGCACGGCAACAGCTTCGGAAATGGCCAGATTGCGCACGCCCGGCTGCACCGTGGCCTGCGCATTCTGCGGATCGATATTCAGAATTTTCTTGAATTTGGCCAGACTAACCAACACGCCATCACTCGATGGCAGCGCCCCACCGGACAGGCCAGTGCCCGCGCCACGCGCCACTACCGGCACCCGTAACTTATGACACAAACGCATGATGGCTTGCACCTGCGCGATTGTTTCCGGCAAAACCACGACCAGCGGCAAACGACGGTATACCGATAGCCCATCACACTCGAACGGGCGCAAATCCTCAGGGTCGGTCAAAACCAATGAAGCGGGTAGCAAAGAAAGAAGTCCTTTTAGCAGAACTTCTTGAGCGTGGGCATGCGGATTAATTGCGGTTTTTTCTGCCGTCATGCCTATAAATTAAGTAAATTAATCAGAATATTGATTTCATCAGAGTTTGAATAGAAAAACAACCTTGATGCTGCCATGGAAATAAATGCGCTGACGTACTCTGGACTTGAGGCAGTCCAGAAAAAACCTGCCCTGCTTGTCCAGCAGGCTGCGAAAATGACCGATAATGGAACCACTACGCAGATTAATCAGAGTGAACCGGGGTGAATAGTTTGGCAAAAAGGCTAGAAGCATGGACTTGACTGCACACATCGAAAGCAACGTTGAGGCCTCATTGGCCGAGGATATCGGCAGTGGCGATCTGACCGCGCAACTGATCCCGACGGGGCAAGAGGCACGCGCCACGATCATCAGCCGCGAAGCTGCAGTTCTTTGCGGCTCGGCCTGGTTCGAGGCCTGCTTCCGCAGGCTGGATGCCAAGGTGGAAATCAAATGGTTTGCCCGCGACGGCGAGGCTGTGGCTGCCGGGCAAACGCTGGCCGAAATCAGCGGCAACGCACGCGCCCTGCTCAGTGCCGAGAGACCGGCGCTGAATTTCCTGCAAACCCTGTCCGCTACCGCGACCGCAACGCGGCAATATGTCGATCTGATCAGAGATACTCACGCCAAAATCATGGATACGCGCAAGACCCTGCCTGGCCTGCGAGTCGCACAGAAATACGCGGTCAAGTGCGGCGGCGGGAAAAACCAGCGAGTAGGGCTTTACGATGGCATCCTGATCAAGGAAAACCACATCATGGCAGCTGGCGGCATTCGCGAGGCACTGACACAGGCTGCGAACATTGCCACAGCGGGGATATCGATACAGATCGAGGTGGAAAATCTGGACGAACTGGAGCAGGCGCTGGCAGCAGGGGCGAAATTGATCCTGCTCGACAACTTCAACCTGGAAAGCCTGCGCGCGGCGGTAAAGCTGGCCGGCACCAGGGCCAAACTGGAGGCCTCCGGCGGCATCACCCTGGAAACCGTGCGTGCCGTGGCCGATACCGGCGTTCACCGGATCTCAGTCGGCAACCTGACCAAGGACATCAAGGCGGTGGATTTGTCGATGCGCTTCGGAACACGCTAAATCATACCCCCCGCAATACCCACCACCAGGCGGTCAGCGTAAAAAATGACAGGGCTATCCCCACCGCCACCATCAGACTGACGAGAGGCGGGTCGAGATCATGTTCGATCGCCACGATCGCTCCGGTAATCATCGGCGCCATGGCGGCCTCGAACAGCGTTACTTGCGTCACCAGTCCGTGTCCACCGAGCGCGCCCACCAACAGGAAATACAGCAGCAGCGGCGCAAGAAACAGCTTGAACATCAGCCCCAGGGCCAAGTTGCGACCGTTGCCTGCCAAATGCCCCAGCTGCAACTGAAAACCCACCGACACCAGCGCGAGTGGTGCCAGAGTATCGCCAAGACGCTTCAGGACAGCCGAAAACCATAACGGGTAATCCACCGGGATCAGAACCACTGCGACCACCAATGCGATGAAAGGCGGAAACAGCACGATTTTGCGTGCGATGGTTCGGGCGTCCGGCGCACCGGAGGAATACAGGCCGGCAACAATGATCCCGACTGTGGACAGAGCCAGGAAAGAGCCCAGTTGGTCGGCAATGATCCCGGTTGCAATGCCCTCATGCCCGTAAAAAGTTTCGATCATGGGCAGGCCGATAAATGAGGTGTTGCCCAGCCCCCCGGTGAGCATCAAGGCACCGACAGTCGCGCGCGGCAACTTGAGCACGCGTCCGGCCATCCAGAAGAACCCGGCGCCCATAGCAAATAGTATCCAGGGCATGGCGGCCGCATACGCTAGCTCGCGCGTGAAATGGATATCATGAATGTAGAGCAGAACCAGCGCCGGCAGGGAGATGTGAATGATGAAGCTGTTCAGCGCAGAAGGCGCGCTCTCCGGCAGGCGCCCGGCACGGCGCAACAACACGCCGAGTACAAAACAGATAACCAGCAGAATCAGGTTGGACATGAGCAAATCACAAGCAGTACACAGTGCGTGTATTATCCCATAAGCAGATATCATTGCTCATGCACATTCTTTTAAAGTGCCGCTCTTATTCTCTAGCGAGGAAATCCTTATGAATAGACTTGGACTTGCTCTTGCCACCCTGCTTATATCAACTCATGGTTTTTCTGCTGGAGCAGCCGACCACGCCAATATCAGCGCCGCGCCCACCGTCTCCCTCAGCGCAAGCGCCATGCGCACAGTGCAGAACGATAACGCCACTGCCCGACTGTTTGTAGAATTGGAAGATAGTGATGCCACCAAAGCTTCAGAAACTGTCACCGTTCAGGCCAACAAGGCCTATTCGCTACTCAAGAACTTTCCCGAGTTGAAGGTCAAAACAGCGGGCCATCAGGCTTACCCGATCTGGGACAAAAACCGCGTCACACGCTGGCGCGTGCGACATGAACTTCTGGTGGAAGCTGTTGATTTCAAAACACTGTCCAAGGCTATCGGCGCTGTCCAGCCCTATGCCCAGCTAGGAGGCATCCAGTTTTCCATATCCGGGAAATTGCGTGAAGCTACTGAAAGCCTGCTGATCCAGGAAGCTTCAACCGCATTCCAGAAACGTGCCGACCTGATACGCCAGTCGTTTGGCGCCAAGGCCTACCGCATCAAGGAAATTGCCGTGCAATCCGGGGAGCCATCGCGTATCGCCCCCATGTTCAGAGCTCAAATGGCAGCCGCCGGAGCGGAACACAGCCCGCCGGCTCTGGAAGGTGGCGGCAATGAAATCAGCCTGACGATTTCCGGGAATGTGGAACTGACGATGCCTTGATTAAGTGAAGAAACAGCAGTAAAAAAACCTCAACTCGCGTGGGCAACGATGAATCGCTTCACCGCTTCCGCATCAGCCGCCATGACTTCGAAGCGCTGCGGCAGGTTCTCTATCCCCACCATATCGGCCGGGCGCTCAGGCTCGCAGCCCAGCGCTTCGCGAATGGTTTCCTCGAATTTGGCGGGCAATGCAGTTTCCAGGCATACCATCGGGATGCCTGCTTCACGGTGCTCCAGCCCAACCTTCACGCCGTCGGCGGTGTGAGTGTCGATCATCACGCCGTACTTCTGGTGCATGTGGCGTATGGTTTCCAGCCGGTTGGCATGGCTGCTGGAGCCGGATTCGAAGCCAAATTCCCTGACTCTGGCGAAATACGGCGTTTTCGAAAGATCGAAGCTGCCGCCCGCGTCCACTTCCTTCCATAGCTCGTTCACGATGGCCGGATCGCGCCCGACCAGATCGTAAACAAAGCGCTCGAAGTTGGACGCCTTGGAGATATCCATCGACGGGCTGCTGGTATGTTCGGTTTGCGGACGAGGACGATAAACGCCAGTGCGGAAGAACTCGTCGAGCACGTCGTTCTCGTTGGTTGCAACGATCAGTTTCTTGATCGGCAGGCCCATCTGGCGGGCGATGTGGCCGGCGCAGACATTGCCGAAATTGCCCGACGGCACGGAGAAAGACACTTCCTCGCCGTTGCTTTGGGTCACCGCGAAATAGGCCTTGAAATAGTACACTACCTGAGCCGTGACGCGCGCCCAGTTGATCGAGTTGACTGCGCCGATCTTGTGTTTGGCCTTGAAGTCGAGGTCATTGGAGACGGCCTTGACGATGTCCTGGCAATCGTCGAATACACCCTTCACGGCGATGTTGAAAATGTTCGGGTCCTGCAGGGAGAACATCTGGGCAGTCTGGAACGGACTCATCTTTCCCTGCGGCGAGAGCATGAAAACCTTGATGCCCCGCTTGCCACGCATGGCATATTCCGCCGCGCTACCGGTATCGCCAGAAGTCGCACCGAGGATGTTGATCTCGGAATTTTCCTTGGCCAGCACGTACTCGAACAAGTTGCCGAGCAACTGCATCGCCACATCCTTGAAAGCCAGCGTCGGACCGTAAGACAGCCCGAGCAGGTGCAACCCCGGCTCCAGCGTTTTCACCGAGGTGATCTCGTCGCTGCGGAAAATCTCGGCGGTATAGGTCTTGTCGACGATAGCTCTGAGGTCGGCGGCGGGAATGTCGTCTGCGAAGCGGCGTATCACCTCGAATGCCAGCTCGCGGTAGCTCATGCCGCGCATCGCGGCAAGCTCTTCCTTGCTGAATCGAGGATAAGCTTCGGAGATCGTCAAGCCGCCATCGGTAGCGAGGCCGCCGAGCAGGATTTCGGTGAAGGTCTTGGGCGGCATGCCACCGCGGGTGCTGAGGTATTTCATAGTTTCTCGCTTCCTGGTTCCCTCCCTTTCAGTGCGTAGGATGGGTTGAGGCGTTTCCGCCGATACCCATCGTTTTGCGGTAATGATAGATGGGTATCGCTACGCTCCACCCATCCTACCCATACTTGAAAGAGGGAATGATTAGAATTATGCGCTGAGTTCTTCCAGCCGTATCCGCGTCACCTTGCCGGAAATCGAAGACAGTGCCTCGATTTTGGCGATCGCCTGGTTAATGTATTTCTCCACGGTTTCATGAGTCAGCAGGATCACGTCTGCCTGCTCCTCGCCTTCAGCGGGCTCTTTCTGAATCATGGCGTCAATCGAGATACCCAGATCGGCCAGGATGCGCGTCACGTCGGCCAGCACGCCGGGCTTGTCGAAAACCCGCAGACGCAGGTAGTAGGAAGTACGGACTTCGTCGATAGTCAGCACCGGCACATCGGACAAGGCGTCCGGCTGGAAGGCCAGGTGCGGCACGCGGTTCTCCGGATCGGAGGTCAGCATCCGGGTCACATCGACCAGGTCCGCCACCACGGAACTCGCAGTCGGCTCTGCACCAGCGCCGCGGCCGTAATACATGGTCGCGCCAACGGCATCGCCTTTGACCAGCACCGCGTTCATCACGCCTTCCACATTGGCGATCAGGCGCTTGGCCGGGATCAGCGTCGGATGAACACGCAGCTCAATGCCCTGCTCGGTACGCTTGGTGATGCCGAGCAACTTGATGCGGTAGCCCAGTTGTTCGGCGTAAGCGATATCTTCTTTGGTGAGCTTGCTGATGCCCTCGGTGTAGGCCTTGTCGAACTGCATCGGGATGCCGAAGCCGATCGCCGCCATGATGGTAAGCTTGTGTGCGGCGTCGATGCCTTCGATATCGAAGGTCGGATCGGCCTCTGCATAGCCGAGTTCCTGCGCCTGTTGAAGCACGGTATCGAAGGCCAACCCCTTGTCGCGCATTTCGGTCAGGATGAAGTTAGTAGTACCGTTGATGATGCCGGCGATCCATTCGATGCGGTTGGCAGTGAGGCCCTCGCGCAACGCCTTGATGATAGGGATACCACCTGCCACCGCCGCCTCGAAGGCAACCATCACGCCCTTGGCCTGCGCCGCCTGGAAAATTTCGTTGCCATGCATCGCCAGCAACGCCTTGTTCGCCGTAACCACGTGCTTGCCGTTGGCGATCGCTTTCAGGACCAGTTCTTTGGCCAACGACGTACCGCCGATCAGCTCGACGACGATATCGATGTCCGGGTTATTCACTACCGCCATCGGGTCAGCGGTAATTTCCAGCTCGGGGCCGGCAAGTTTCCGCGCTTTTTCCAGATCGCGCACCGCAGCCATCGTCACCTTGATTTCGCGCCCGGCACGGCGGGTAATTTCTCCGGCGTTGCGCCGCAATACTGTGAGGGTGCCGCCGCCGACGGTGCCCAGGCCTAACAATCCTACGTTGATGGGTTTCATATGTGAGTTTTCAATTATCAGTTTTCAGTAGTTAGTCAGGAGCCATGCCGCTTGCGGTAATGTTCCAGGAAGCGCGCAATGCGGCCGATGGCCTCGGTGAGGTCGTCCAGATTGGGCAGAAACACCACCCGAAAATGGTCGGGGCTGGGCCAGTTGAAACCGCTACCCTGGACCAGCAGCACTTTCTCCTCGAGCAGCAATTCGAGGATAAATTCCTGGTCATCGGCAATCGGGTACATCTTTGGGTCGAGTCGGGGGAACAAATACATCGCCCCCTGCGGTTTGACGCAGGAAACACCGGGGATGTCGGTCAGCAGTTGCCAGGCCAGGTCGCGCTGCTTGGCTAAACGTCCGCCGGGCGCGACCAGGTCGTTGATGCTCTGATAGCCACCGAGTGCGGTCTGGATGCCATACTGCGCCGGCACGTTGGAGCACAACCGCATTGAGGCAAGCATGGTCAGCCCCTCGACATAATCCTGGGCATGACGCTTTTCACCCGACACGATCAGCCAGCCGGCACGGTAACCGGCGGCACGGTAGTTCTTTGACAGCCCGTTGAAAGTAATGAACAGCACGTCGTCCGCCAGCGACGCAATCGAGGTATGCGTTGCGCCATCGTACAAGACCTTGTCATAGATTTCGTCGGAATAAATGATCAGCTGGTGCTGACGGGCGATCTCGACGATCTCCTGCAGCAGTTCCACCGGATACAGAGCCCCAGTTGGATTATTCGGGTTAATCAGAACAATCGCGCGGGTATTCGGGCCGATCTTGCCGCGAATATCGTCCAGGTCGGGCAGCCAGCCTGCCTGCTCGTCACAGACATAATGGCGCGGCACACCGCCGGCCAAGGTCACGGCTGCGGTCCACAGCGGATAATCAGGCATCGGCACCAGCACTTCATCGTCAGTATTCAGCAGCGCCTGCATCGCCATCACGATCAGCTCGGAGACGCCATTACCGATGTAGATGTCCTCCATCTGCACATCACGGATCTTTTTTTCCTGGGTGTAATGCATGATCGCCTTGCGCGCGGCGAACAGCCCCTTGGAATCGGAATAGCCGGAAGCATTGGGCAGGTTGTGGATCACGTCCTGGAGAATTTCCTCCGGCGCCTCAAAACCGAACGGTGCCGGATTGCCGATATTGAGTTTGATGATGCGGTGACCGTCCTCCTCCATCTGCCGGGCGCGCACCATCCCCGGACCACGGATGTCGTAGCAGACGTTAGCGAGCTTGCTGGATTTGAGTACGGGTTGCATGGCTTCGAGCCCCTTTTTGCGCTGGCTAGGAGCCTGTCGGACTCATGATGAATCGGCTGCAAATCCGCCTGGGCGGTCCATATTTCGCCGCTTTTTTGGCCAATAGAACAACTATTGACCTGCAAAACCAGCAAAATCTGTCCTCACCCAGCCGAATTTTCGCTTCGATCCCCATAAATCCGACAAGCTCCCTGCCGCCCCACAGAATGCGCTAAAAAGGTATAATCTTACCCGACCGTCCCTTGTCCCGCAAATGGAGGCCCACCTTGAAATTCCACCTGGCCGACGATGCCGGCTTAAATCTTTTCACTGGCTACGACATCGATTATGTCGCGGTCAACCATCAACACTACCAAGCCAGCCTGATCGTGCTGCCGGATCGGATCGTCGAAGCATGGCCGCCGCAAAGCTTTGCAGCGCTGGAAGCTGCCCATTTTGAAGCCATCCTGGAATTTATGCCGGAGATCGTACTGCTCGGCACCGGCAGCACCCTGCGCTTTCCCCACCCCCGCCTGACGGAAGCATTGATCCGGGCGTATATCGGCGTGGAGGTGATGGACACCCCGGCCGCCTGCCGCACCTACAACATCCTCGCGTCCGAGGGCAGAAAGGTTGCGGCTGCGTTGCTGCTGGACTAGATTTACAAGGTCTTGATCACGGCATTCTGCAAGTCGGCCAATTTTTCCAGCACCTGGTCCTTCAGTTCCACCAGCTTGGGGCATAAATCCATGGCTGCCCGAATATCGCCGGAATTGTGCAGACGGATAATTTCCACACCCACCTCGTGCACCATGACATGGCTCGACTCCAGGTCCGCATAGAGGGCAATATGCCCATAGCACTCCTTGCCGCGACCATAATACCAGTGTCCAAAACGGCAATGCTGGTGACTCTTTAATTCGCCATCGCTCAATATCAAGCTGCTACCACTGACCACCATCATCACCCGCTTTACCCATTGCACATGATCGACTTGCGCCATCATCAAAGGAAAATCTTCCAGATCCCATCGCACCTTTGCCCAGCGCTGCCAACTTGGGTCGGGCCTGAACTGCTCAAGCCATGACGGCACCGCTGCGGCGGGCATCGGATGGGCAATACCATGCCCTTGCGCCATGCCACAACCCAGGCGCAGCAGCAGCACGCCCTGCTCCATGGTTTCGACGCCCTCGGCAATCACATCCAGATTGAAAATGCTCGCCATGCTCACCACCCCTTCGATGATGGTGAGGTCGCCCGTATCCTCCAGCATGTTGTGTACGAACGACTGGTCGATTTTCAGCATATTGGCGGGCAGGCGCTTGAGGTACGCCAGCGACGAATAGCCCGCGCCGAAGTCGTCTATCGCGAAGGTCACCCCCAGTTCCTGGCAGCCCAGCATGATTTCACGCACCGTCTGGAGATCATCGAGCGCAGCGCATTCCAGGATTTCCAGTTCCAGCGCGCCAGGCGGAACCGTGGGATATTGCGCAAGCATGTCCCGCAACTGACCGACGAATTCCAGCTTTCTGAAATGGCATGACCCCAGGTTAATACTCACCTTGGTATACAGGCCCTCTTCTCTCCACACCGCCAATTGCCTAAGCGCTTCCCGCAGCACCCACAGACCGATCTCCATGATTAGTTCGGTCCGTTCGATCAGCGGCAGATATTCCATCGGCGGCACCACTCCGCGCTCAGGATGGTTCCAGCGCAGCAGCGCTTCAAAGCCGAATACCTCGCCGCTGCGCATGTTCACCTTGGGCTGATAGTAGAGCTGCATCTCGCCCTGCCTCAACGCCTGAGCAATGCGCTCCTGTTCCTGGTAAAGAAAGCGCACTTCCTTATCGAGTGAAATATCGAACAGGCAATAGCGGTTGCGCCCGGTTTGCTTGGCCTGATAAAGAGCCTGATCGGCATGTCGCAGGAGGCTGCCGGAGTCTGATTCGTTGAGCGGATAGATGGTCGCACCGATGCTGGCGGTCAACTCCAGCCTCCAGCCATTGACTTCGTAGGGCCGCGCAATGTCCGTAAGAATCCGCTGCAGCGCCGCATCCACCTCTTCCGTATTGGCGACATTAGTGAGCAACAGCACGAACTCGTCGCCCCCCAGGCGAGACACCGTATCGCCGCCACGCACGCTGAGCGTCAGGCGGTGCGCCACTTCGACCAGGAGCAGGTCACCCAGTTCGCGGCCGTAAAGTTCATTAATTTCCTTGAATTTGTCCAGGTCGATAAAACCCACCATCAGCAGCTTGCCCGACCGTTTTGAGCTGGAGATTGCCAGTTCGAGGCGGTCTGCCAGCAAGGAACGATTTGGCAACTTGGTTAGTGCATCATGCCCTTCCTGCCAGGTGATTTGCTGCATCAGCCGGCGCTTTTCGCTGACATCATGAAACACCAGCACGCAACCCAGCACATCGCCATTGCCATCGCGGATCGGCGCAACAGACTCCTCGATGGAAACCTCACGCCCGCCACGAGTACGCAGCAAACCGTTGCTCTCCAGTTCGATCACCGTACCCGGAACCAGCATGCGTGCCGCGTGAGTTGCCAATGGAAGTCGTGGAGTTTCACCGACCACGTTGAATACTTTCTGCAATTCGAGACCATGCGCTTCCCAGGATGCCCAACCAGTCAACTGTTCCGCCACCGGGTTGAGATATTCCACACGCCCCATCGCATCGGTGGTAATGACCGCATCGCCTATCGAGGATAAAGTCACCTGTGCTCGTACCTTTTCGGCGCGAAGCTCCGCTTCCGCCTGCTTGAGGGAAGTGATATCGCGGCCTTCCGCAATCAGCCAGGCAATCTCCTTGTTTTTCTCAAGAAATGGCTTCAGGGAAAAATCCACGGCGCGCGGCATCCCATCCGACCCCAGGAAATGGGTTTCGTAGCGAACGAATTCACCGTGGGCGGCGCGATCAACCGCCTCGCGCAGACGCGGCGCTTCCGCAGGGTCCCACCATGGCGTATCCCAGAGCGGGCGACCAAACACCTCGCTGGCTTTGATCCCGGCAGCATCCATGATGCCCTGATTGGCTTCCAGCAATATGCCTTGCCTGTCCACCAGACCAGTGAACTGGAATGTTTGATCGAAAATTGCCCGAAACCTGTGCTCGCTCTGATCCAGCGACTGCAGCAAATGCTCCACCTCTTCCGCCATTCGGTTGAAGGCCTGAGCCGCCCTCTTGATTTCCGGATCGCCTCCTGCCTCGACCCGCGCACTGTAGTCGCCCTGCTTGAAACGGATAGCGGAAATCGACAACTGGTGCAGCGTTTTCAGGTTGCCGCGCAGCAATAAAACAAGGAGCAGGATGACTGCAAAATTCGCCAGTGCAATGATCTTGAGCTGCGTTGACAAATGCTGCCACAGCCGATTAATCGACGGCACTGGATCGATGCGCAACTTCAGCGTACCGAAATTCGCTTCACCGACATTGATGGATGAAATCAGCTCCTCAGGGGGAATAGGAGCGAAACGAACAAACCACTCGGGCGCGGAAAGCGGCACTTTGCCGCCGTCCTGAATGACCTGCAAGCCGGAGCCTGACTGCCACTCAATACGACCAATATTATTATGTTCTCCGATCTGAGCGCCAAACAGTTGCTGAATAGCGGCGACATTATTGTTAACCACGTACTTCGGCAACAACTGATCAAGGAAACGCTTCGTATCACGCAGCTCAGTCAGATGGTGTTCGCGCACATAGGCGCTTTCATCCGCCATCTGTAGATAGCTGCGCAGGCCACCCGAAGAAAAAATCACCAGTACCACAAAGAACAGCAAACGTGGCAGCAGCCCTATCTTGTCCCATACCGGGAATTTCCCTGGACTACTCACCACGTTCACTCCCGGGTTTAATTATTATCCGAGCAAGCCATTCATTTCAAATAGTCTAACAGCATTTTCAGTCCCTATAGCGGTTTTTAAATCACCATGGCATTCTGCAGATCCGCCAGTTTATCCAGCACCTGATCCTTCAGTTTCAGCAGCTGCGGACATAGTGACTCAGCAGCCCGGATATCGCCAGCATCGCGCAATCGAATGATTTCCGAACCGACTTCATGCACATGGGCGTGGATCGGCTCCAACTCGGCAAAAACCGGCAGATGGCCGTAGCGCTCCCTGCCTATACCATCGAACCATAAACCGAAACGGCAGTGGTGATGATCCGTCAACTCTGCCTTGGCCAGCGCCATCGCGGCACTGCTGACCGCTGTCGTCACCTGTTTGACCCATTTCAAATGATCCTGCTGCGCCACCAGCAGCGGGAAGTCAGCCAGATCCCAGCGCATGTCCGCCCAGCGCAGCCAGGCTGGATCGGGTCTGAACTGCGCACACCATGCCGGCACGTCGACTGCGGGCATGGGGCGGGCGATGCCATAGCCCTGCGCCTCATCGCAGCCCAGGCGCATCAGCATCACGCCATGCTCCGTTGTTTCGACCCCCTCGGCGATCACGCCCAGCTTGAAAATACTCGCCAGACTCACCACGCCCTCGATAAGGGCCAGATCATCCGGGTCTTCCAGCATGTCGCGCACGAACGACTGATCGATTTTCAGAGTATTGGAGGGCAGGCGCTTCAGGTAAGACAACGATGAATATCCGGTACCGAAATCGTCCAGCGCGAACTTGACACCCTGCTTCTGGCAGGCAGCCATGATCGCCCGCACCGACTGTATATCCTCGAGCGCGGCGCTTTCCAGAATTTCCAGTTCCAGAGAACCGGGCGAAACCGTGGGATATAACTCAAACAGGTCGCGCAACTGGTCGACCAAATCCGTGTTCTGAAAATGACGCGCCGCGATATTGACGCTCACCGTGGTGCGCATCCCCGCTTTCTCCCATACCGCAAGCTGGCGCAAGGCTTCCTGCAAAACCCATAAGCCGATTTCCACGATCAGATCGGTATGTTCAACCTGCGGCAGAAAGTCCAGCGGCCCGACCAACCCGCGCTCCGGATGCTGCCAGCGCAGCAGCCCCTCGAAACCGATAACCTGGCCGGTACGCATGTTCACCTTGGGCTGATAATATAGCCGCAGCTCTCCCTGTCGAAGCGCCTGGGCGACACGTTCCTTCTCGCGAAAACGGGAACGCGTCTGCTGGTCGAGCGACACATCGAAAATGGAATAGCGATTACGGCCCGCCTGCTTGGCCTGATACATGGCCTGATCGGCGTGGCGCAACAGGCTTTCTGGATCGGCATCGTTGAGCGGGTACACCGTCACACCGATACTGGCGGAGACCTGCACCTCCCGGCCGTCGATATGGTAGGGCCTGGCAACATCGATCAGAATCCGGTCCAGCGCCACCTCCATATCGTCAATATCATCAACATCGTTGAGCAGTAGCACGAACTCGTCCCCACCCAGCCGGGCCACCGTATCCCCTCCGCGCACGTCATGCAGGAAGCGTTGCGCCACCTCTTTCAATAACTGGTCGCCCAGCTCATGCCCATAGAGATCGTTGACCTCCTTGAATCCGTCCAGATCGACAAGGGCCAACACCAGCAATTTATCCTGCCGTTCCGAATTGGAAATCGCCTGATCCAGCCGGTCGGATAACAAGGAACGGTTGGGCAACCCGGTCAGCGAATCGTGCCCAGCCTGCCAGGTAATTTGCTTGATCAGCTTGAGCTTGTCGCTGACGTCACGAAAAGTCAGTACGCAACCCATCACGCTGCCATCCTGATTGCGAATCTGCGTGAAGGAAAAATCGATATCGAATTCGTGGCCGGCGCGCGTCACCAGCAGGGAATTGATTTCCGGCTTGACTACCTCGCCATAGAGTATCGCCTGGCAGCTAAGATTCAGCGGCAATCGGGTAGTTTCGCCGATGACTTTGAACACCTCGTGCAGTGACCGCCCCTGTGCTTCTGCCACGCTCCAGCCCGTCATCTGCTCCGCCAGTGGATTGAGATACTCCACCTGCCCCGACATGTCGGTGGAGATCATCGCCTCGCCAATCGAGGACAGAGTGGCCTGGACGCGCGATCTCTCGGTACTGAGATTGTTCTCGCTTTGCAGCAATGACTGCAGCAGCTGCTCCACTTTTCCCACCATACTATTGAAGGCGTGGGCGGCAGCCCGGATTTCCGTGGCGCCTCTGGCCTCTACCCGCACGGCACGATCACCCTGCTCGAAACGAAGGGCAGCAGCCGATAACTGGCTTAGCGTTTTCAGGTTGCTGCGCAGCGCCCATGCAGTCAGCAGCAGAATAACCAGCATCACCACGCAAACAATTTTGATCTGAACGACCAGATGGCTCCACACGATATTGATTACCGGGGTGAAATCGGCGCGCAGTGTCAGCGTGCCGTAGTTCCCTCCGCCAGACTCGATGGGGAACGATTCTTCCATCTCGGGAATGGCGGCAATGCGCAGTAACCAGTCAGGTGCTTCAAGCCGCACCGGCACAGGGCGTTGGGCAAGCAGCGAACCTGAGCGCGACTTCCACTCGATGCGACTGATATATCCACGCTCTCTGACCTGGGAATCGAGCAATTTCCGGATCCGGGCAAAATCAGCGATCACCTCCGGCTCAGCCAGTAATAACGCCAGGGAACTCCCGGTCTCGCGCAGTTCCGCCTGAAGGTGGCCGCTAAAGTAGGCACTCTCGTCGACAATCAGGAGATAGCTACGCGTGCTGGCCGCAGTCAGTATCACCAGCACAATGACGAGCATCAGACGAGGCAATAGCCCGACACTTCCCCATAACGCCAATAATTTTCCCGGTTTTCGCACTACGCCAGCACCCCCTGATCCAAACATTTCATAAATCTACCACAGAGGCGCGGAGACACAGAGAAAACCATGCGCCAGAGGGTTAACCTGTTTTCCATCCACAACCCCGTTTAGCGCTGCCCTTTGCCGCAACTTATCTGAAACAAAAAACGCTCAGCGTCTCTGTCGTGAAAAACTCATACCCTCATCGCGGAATAATTTCCAGAAAGTCATGAATGGCATCGAATTCCGCCACATCCTTGGCAGGCAGTTGCGTGTCCGGTCGATGCACCGCGAGCAGATGGGCGATGCCATAATTCCGTGCCGAGCGCAGCACCGGCAAGCTGTCGTCCACCAGCAGCGTGGCAAGAGGATCGTAGCGCTCGGCGGACTGAAGCTTGTCCCAGAACCCGGGATGCTCTTTGGGCACGCCGATGTCGTGGGCACAGATGACCGAATCAAAAAAACCATCCAGACGGGTTTTGCGCATCTTCAAGGCCAGGCTCTTGTGGTGGGCATTGGTGACCAGCACGACGTGCCGACGGCCGCCGCGCAGCGCCGCAAGAAAGTCGGTGACATGCGGATGCACGGCGATGAGATGCTCTACCTCCTCCTTGAGCTGGGCGATGTCCAGCCCCAGTTCACGCGTCCAGTAATCCACACAATACCATTCCATGGTACCCACCACCTTGTGGTAGCGTGGCGCCAATGCATCCTGCGCTGCCTGATGGCTCAGGCCGTGTTTTTCGGCGTAGCGCAGCGGGACGTGCTCGAGCCAGAAATGGTTGTCGAAATGCAGGTCGAGCAGGGTGCCGTCCATATCGAGGAAAACGGTCTGTATGGTGTTCCAGGCTAGCATTTTATTGAGTCCTGAGTCCTGAGTGCTGAGTGCTGAGTGCTGAGTGCTGAGTGCTGAGTGCTGAGTGCAAAGATTTTACTCAGGACTCAGCACTGTTTTTTCACTCGGCACTATATTTAAAGCCTCATCGATCGCGGTAAGCAGCTTGTCGACCGCTATTGGTTTGGTAACAAAATTCGTGAAGCCGGCTTCCAGCGCCAGTGCGATATGACGGGGGGTGGCGTCCGCGCTCACGGCAATCACCGGAATAGTGCAAAGCTGATCATCTTCACGCAGAACGCCAAATGCTTCCATGCCGCTCATGCCGGGCAGGTTCATGTCCATCAGGATAAGGTCTGGCCGAGTGGTGTGCAGGAGTTCCAACCCCTGCTCTGCGGTCAAGGCCGAAATCAGCGTCAAGTCCGGGCGTCGACTTTTAAGCACACTGCTCACCAGCGCCTGATTCGCCGAATTGTCTTCGATATACAACAGCACATGGCCGGTATTAGCAGCAACAGGAGCCACCCCGGCAGTCGGGTCATCGTCGCCGTACTCCGGCAATTCGATCCAGAAAGTCGTTCCTTCGCCCTCCCTGCTTTCAACCCCGATTCCGCCACCCATCAGCTCCACCAGGCGCTTGGCGACAGCCAGCCCGACACCGGTACCTTGGATCTGTAATTTGTCCGCGTCCAGCCGGTTAAAAGACACGAACAATTCATCCAGCCTGTCGGCCGGAATGCCGGCGCCAGTATCGGTCACGCTCACCTTCTGCCAGCCGGGGGCGGAGCGCTGGCATGCCAGGGTGATCGTACCCCCCTCACGGTTGTATTTGATCGCGTTGGAAAGCAAATTGAGCATCACCTGCTTGAAGCGGGTGTAGTCAGCCCAGACAAAGCACTCGCCGCAGGCCGACACATGTTCTTTGATCATTAGCTGGCGCTCGCTCGACAAGGGCGAAACCAGATCGATGCATTCCTGCACCGCCTGAGCCAGCATCACCCTCTCCAGATGCATCTGCATTTTACCGGCCTCGATCCTGGCAAGATCGAGAACCTCGTTGACCAGAGCAAGCTGATGCCAGCCGGCCTGGATAATATGCTTGACGTTTTCGCTCTGGGAAGGCGACAGCGGCTCCACCGAGTCATACTCCATCAGCTGCGCAAATCCGAGGATGGCATTGAGTGGGGTGCGCAATTCGTGGCTCATGCGCGAGAGGAATTCGGACTTGGCGCGGTTGGCCTGTTCCGCCTCTTCCTTGGCGCGCAGCAGCTCCTGGCCGGACCGCATGTTTTCGGCGGCCAGCCGCAGCGATTTGATGCCGTAGGCGAGGTTCCCGGCCAGATCCCGCAGCAGTTCAACCTCGTCCTTCTCGAACCCGCCGGCAGTGGCCGAATAAACTGTCAGCACACCGGCCGGATCGTCATCCAGCGACAAGGCAATCACCGCAGCGTAACCGCGCGCCAGCGCCTCTTCGCGCCACGGCGTCATGATGGGATCGGTGGCGATATTTTGGACCAGACAATGCTGGCCACTTCGAATCGCCACGCCGATCGGCCCCCTGCCGTATTCGCTGTTGGCGTCCCAGACCACGCCAGCCTTCCCCAGATAGTCCAGCTCCGCACCCGCCACCGCGACCGGACGCACCGATTTCGCCGCGTCTTCCATGGCAAAACCGACCCAGGCCATGCGATAGCCGCCGGCATCCACGCAAATCTGGCAAATCTCATGCAGCAGTTGATTTTCGTCCCTGATGCGCACCAGCGCCTCGTCGCACGAGTTCAGCATTTTCAGCGTGCGGTTAAGCTTGACCAGCGCTTCTGCCGACTGCTTGCTCGCCGTAATGTCGGTACGGATCGCCACATACTGGTAGGGCTTTCCCGAGTGGCCCAGAAAGGGGACGATGGTGGTATCCACCCAATAGTAGCTGCCATCCTTTTTGCAGTTGCGGATCTCGCCCCGCCACACCTCGCCGCGCGCGATGGTCGTCCACATCTGTATAAAAAAACCATGGGGATGGTAGCCGGAATTGAGCAGGCGATGATTCTGCCCGAGCAGTTCCTCGCGGGAATACTGGCTGATCTCGCAAAACCTGTCGTTGGCGTAAACAATCTTGCCGGCGGGGTCAGTAATCGCCACGATCGAATGCTGATCCAGGGCGAATTTCTGCGATTCCAGCTCACCCAGAGTTTTTTCGAGCATGAGCGCGCGTTCCGCCAACTTCTCCTCGAACTGTTTGCGCTCGGCGATTTCCACTTCAAGCTGCCGATTGCTCTCGTGCAGCTCATGGGTACGCTCTTTGACGCCCTGTTCAAGCGCCTCATGAGAGTGCGTAAGCTCACGAAAATTTTTCCCCAGGCCGACCGCCATGTCGCCAAAATTGGCGACCAGTGTATTGATTTCGATAATCGGACTGGCCGGGAGATAGACGCTCTCTCCTTCGAGCACTTTCCATCTCAGATTGGTCGAAGCGTCCGCCAGCCTGGACAGCGGGTCGACGAGTCGGTAGCTGACCAGCCTGCCCAGCACAAAAATCAATACAGCGAAGCCCAGCATTGACCGTAGGCTGCTGAAAAAAGCCTGCCGCATCGCCTTCTGATAGAGTTCGCCGGGAATTTCCACCAGCAGGGTCAGCCCGCCATTTTCCGGCAGTGCCGTTGCCCTTTCGAAATAATAACCCTCTCGATAAATCGCGTCGGCGGTAATAATGTGAGGCGCCTGGCTTTTGCCGTCCAGGGTAGATCCTGGGGCCAGTCTGATGTTGCCTTCATGCGCATGAATCTGGCCGGGAACGAGATCGCCGCGCGATGCGGCAACAATACGCCCGGCCCGATCAAGAACTGTCAGTGTTATTTGACCTTGGAAGTCATGCGCTTTCAACTCCGAGGCCATTTCTGCTGGATCGGAATGCCCGCTCAACTCTTGCACCAAAGCATCGGAAAGAAAACTCAGCTCCCGGCCGATATTGGCCTCTATCATCCCCTGCTGATGGCGAATGCCGGATGCGGTCAAAACCAGGAGCGGCAGCAGCGCCGCAATCAACAGTAAAGTGAATATCGCCTGACGCAGCGAGATTTTCTGTCTGCTATGCGAGGACCCGCCCAGCAGGGTCGGCAACTGCATGATCAGAAGAGCGGCTATTGCGTTGCCGATGCCGTTGACACCATTGCGCAGTGCATAATAGGTGGCCATACTGCTGTCGCCGCTGCCGACCCAATAATTGAGCAGCCAGGTTGCGGGCATGCCGATCAGCAGCCAGTAAACGCTGTCCAGCGCAACGATATTGCGCCGGCTGTACTGGCAGGCAAAGATCAGGGCGATTGCCTCGCCGCCATACAAGAGCGGGCCGAACGGGTGATGCCAGACGGCAACCAGGGGAATGATGGAAACGGCGCCGACCACCAGAGCCCAGAACCGACCGAGTGTCCGGGCCGCAATCAGCACGGCGATGCTGCCGAACAGGATTTCGACGCCGGGGAATAACCATAGCGTAAAATGATTGCCCAGCACACCCGCAAGGGCTAAAACCAGCGAGGCTGCAACGGCTTTCAACGAGAATTTCGACTGCCCAAATAGGAGCTCTTTGTCCTGCATATTTTACCTTGATCGATTGGCCCCAGCCATGTAATCATGAAACCCACCATAACCACAATCACAAAATATGTATCGTAAGGAAAATACGCGGCCAACCTTCCTTGTCAGCATTGAATTATGAAATTATCAAATAATATGGCAAAACAAATGATCTCGAATTCGACGCGCTACTTCATATCCGGCACAACAGCCGGCATCCTGATCGGCCTTGGCGCTGTGCTGATCGAATTGTTCTTAGGAAAATCGTCCGAACTCACCACATTAATTGGCAGCTTCCACCTTATTCTGATCGGTGCCGTTTACTTCGGCTGGATGATGGTGTTCCTGCTGACGCTGCGCCGCTTCGAGGCCAAGGCGGCAGAGGAATGGAAAATCGCCGATGGCGAAATCCACGAGCTCAGCCGCCGTACCCATGATTTGTTCGTTCAGCTTTCCGCGGAATTCAATGAGCAGATGGAAATCACCAGAACCGAAGTCCAGCAAATGCAGGATCTGCTTCGGGACGCCATCGAGAAACTGCTGAACAGTTTCACCGGCATGGAAGCCAGTACGCGCAAGCAGCAGGAACTGGCGCTGGAGATGACCGCGCTTCAGCAGGGCGAAAATGGCAACCAGACCGCCAGTTTCGAGAATTTCGTGAGCGAAACATCAGAAACATTGAGCCTGTTTGTCGACTCCACCGTAGAAACCA